>CAZUBG010000050.1:0-28495 GCA_964618545.1 uncultured Bifidobacteriaceae bacterium
CTGGCCTGACGGGGACTTTCACCCCGCTGCGTTGTCGCCTTCACAGCCGCACTCAACCGTCCCTTTGGGACGCGTGGCGGGAGGATTCCCGACCCGGCAATGAATTGCCGGGCTATTGTCGTCCAGCCCTCCGGGCTGGAAAAATCACGGACCCGGAGGACCCAGCCAGTCCTTCCACCGAAAACAGCGAGGAGCCGGCCGGTGTAATATAAAGCGTTTGCCTTCAATAGCTTAGGTAATGCCAATGCCCGCCTGAACCCGGCTTGGATTTCCCTCCCGGCGGGAACGGAATACGTTTGCCGCGGCTCCGGCAACCCCACCTAAACTAATAATGAAACGGGGTGTTGACTAATCATCAATATCCGGTTAAATTTTCTTATGCAGATCGAAAGTTTAAAAGTGTTTTGTGACCTGGCGGAGACCGAAAGTTTCACCAAGGCCGCCCAAATCAACAGCGTCACGCAATCCGCCGTGAGCCAGCAAATCAGCGCGCTCGAACGCACCTTCAAGTCACTGCTGATCGAACGCAGCAAAAAGAAGTTCCGCCTCACCCGCGAGGGTCAGACCCTCTATGAGTACAGCAAGCAGATCATTCAGACTTATGAGTCGCTCCACAGCAAGTTGCAGGAGTTGAAGGACATCATTTCCGGCACCATCCGGGTGGCCACGATTTACAGCATTGGGCTGCATGATCTGCCCCCGTATGTGAAGAAGTTCATGAAGATCTATCCGACCGTGAATGTTCATGTCGAATACCGCCGGGCCAACCAGGTGTACGAGGACGTGCTGGGCAACGTCGTGGATCTGGGCTTGGTGGCGTATCCCACGAAGGACGCCAAGCTGGAAATCATCCCGCTGCGCAAGGAGCCGCTGGTGCTGATCGTCCATCCGCAGCATCCGTTTGCCAAGCTCAAGGCGGTCAAGCTCAAGGCGCTGGCCGGCCAGAAGGTCATCGGCTTTGAGCCGGACATCCCCACCCGCAAGGCGCTGGACAAGATTCTCAAGGAGTACGGCGTGGATGTGAAGCACGTCATGGAATTTGACAACGTGGAAACGGTCAAGCGCGCCGTGGAAATTGACGCCGGGATCTCCATCGTGCCGCAGGGCACCGTGCTCCAGGAAATCAACAAGCAAACGCTGGTGGGGCTGCCGATTGATGACGGGGATTTCTTCCGTCCGCTGGCCGCCATCTACAAAAAGAACAAGGTGCTGTCCCCGGCCATGAAGCAGTTCCTGACCATTCTCAAGGACACGATTTAAGCGGATTCAAAACAACGACGCGCGCCGGCGGCTTTCCGCCGGCGCGCGTTTTTTGCCGACCCGAACGGTCTACTTTAAATTGGCCGGGTTGAGCGGCTTCAGCTCCTTCGGCAAAAACATCCCGTCCTTGCGGATCAATTCGCCATCGAACCACACCTCGCCGCCGCCCCAATCCGGACGCTGGATGAGGACCATGTCCCAGTGAACCGCCGAGCGGTTGGTGTTGTCGCACTCCTCATAGGCCTGGCCCGGGGTGAAATGCAGGGAGCCGGCGATTTTTTCATCAAACAGAATGTCGCACATGGGGGTGAGCACATACGGGTTGAAGCCGAGCGAAAACTCGCCGATGTAGCGCGCCCCCGCATCGGTGTCCAGAATGTCGTTCAGCCGTTTCTGGTTGCTGCCGGTGGCGTTGACGATTTTGCCATCCTTGAATTCAAGCCGGACATTCTCAAATTTGGCGCCGGAATAGATCGTGGGCGTGTTGAATTGAATCACGCCGTTCACAGAATTCTTAATGGGGCAGGAGAAGACTTCGCCGTCGGGGATGTTGCGGTCGCCCTTGCACATTTTCGCGCCGATGCCCTTGATGCTGAAGGTGAGGTCCGTGCCGGGGCTTTTGAGCTGGACCCGGTCGGTCTTTTTCATGAGTTTTTCAAGCGGCGCCATGGCCCGGCCCATTTTGGCGTAATCCATGGTGCAAACGTCGAAATAAAGATTTTCAAACGCCTCGGTGCTCATGCCCGCCGCCTGGGCCATGCTGGGGGTGGGCCAGCGCAGCACGCACCAGCGGGTTTTATTGACGCGGTAATTCAACAGCGGACGCAGCACCTTGGAGTACAACTGCATGCGGTCGCTGGGGACGTCGGAGTTTTCGCTGGCGTTGGCGCTGCCGCGGATGGCGATGTAGGCCTGCATTTTTTTCATGCGGTGCAGTTCTATGTCGCGCAGCAGGGCGGCGTGTTTGGCATCGGTGGCCTGGACGATTTCGCGGGAAATGCGGGTGTGGCGGACCTCGATGACCGGCAGGCCCCCGGCCGCGCGCACGGCGCGCATGAGTTCCAGCGAAAACTCGTCCGGCACGTCAATCATGTCCAGGAGCACGCAATCGCCCTTTTTGATTTCAGTGGAATAATTCACCAGCAGGCTGGCCAGCTTTTTGTAACGCGGATCGGTCATGTTTTTTGGCAAATAAATGCAAGGTTCCGGGTCGTCGGGCCGCGCCGGGCGGCCGGACCCGTCAGCCACTATTAAAAGAAAACGGGAAGTTGTCCAACAAATACGATTTTCCAGCCAACGGGCGGCAACGCCGGTGAGTGAACGGCTGGAGACTTCGGACCTCCCGCCCGTCTCAAGTCGGCGCTCCGGAACAGCCCCCGGCGCCCCGGGGCGGGGATTACTCGACAAACCCAAGGGGTGGAGTAGGCTGTGGGCATCATGAAAGGCGAGGTCGTTTATTTATATGCGTTTGACGTCGCCAACGAGATCACGACGTCGCGCGTGCAGGAAATCCTGTCGGAAAAGCCGTTCCCCTTCGAGATCCGGATGGACCGGACGCTGCCCAAGGACATGCCGCTGTACAAGCCGCTGGCGATTGAACCGCACCCCCTGCCGGCCAAATTGTACGGGCGGGAGGTCAGTTTCTTGATTCGCGTGTACGACGTGGGGGTGGTCACGGTGATGATGCGCGTGGCCGTGGCTGCGGCCACCCTGGGGGAGTTGATGCCGTTTCATAATCCAAAGCTGGAAAACGGGGAGGTGCTGGACGCGGTGGCGTTGAAATTGTGCGCGCAAGTGTGTGAGAGCCTGAAGGATTTGCTGCTGGGCAAGACGGAGTTCCCGCCGCCGCCCGAGGCTTATACCGTCTTTTGCCTCACCGAACTGGAAGGGTTGGACGATGCGAACCTCTGGCTGGGCGACCACCGTCGCGAGGTGGCCGGGTTGCTCACGGAAACCGCTGCGGACCAACTGAGCGAGACGCAGGTGGGCGAGGTGCTGCGCATCCAACGGTCGTTTGAGAAAACCGACCTCGCAGTGATTGACTGGGATGCCGCACTGGTGGTGGATCTGGCCGGGTACACGGATGATGTGCTGTATGCCCTGGAACTGGCGAACCTGCAATTGGAGGAGTTCCGCGTGATGGACCGGCGCCTGGATGCCTATCTGGACCGGGCCTACGAGGATTTGGAACGGCGGTCGCTGCCGATGTTCGGGGCAGCGTCCAAGACGCTGCGGCATCTGCGGCGGTTCCGGGTGGACGTGGCCAAGCTCGCGGATGAGGTGACGCACATCACCAAGTTTTTCGGGGACTGGCATCTGGCGCGGGTGTATCTGGGCGCGCGCGACCGTTTTTATCTGGATCAATGGCGCGCCAGCGTGGAGCAGCGGCTGGCCCAACTGGACAAGCTCTACAGCGTCGTTCACGCCGAGGTGAATGAACAACGCATGTTATGGCTGGAAATCATCATCGTGATCTTCTTCGCCTTTGACCTGGTGATTCTGCTGGTGGTGAAGCACTGAGGGTGCGGGGACCGGGCCCGTTCAGTAGGTCCAGGCAAAGTTGGTGCCGCCGGCGGAGGTGATCGCCCAGAGGTTGATGGGGCTGGTGGACTGGGGATCCTTGATGAAGCGCGCGCTGCCGTCGAACATCGCATAATTGGCGCCCGGGCCGTGTTTCCTGGGATCAACCCGGTCCACATCATTGCCCGTCAAACCCTGGCCCTCATACTCCAATAAATCCATGTAATAATCCATATTGGTGGTGTATTTCTCGCCAAAAATGATGGTGGAGGAAGGCTGGCTGACGACATTTTCCAGCATGCAAATGGGGGAGCTGCCCGCCATGTACGCCGAAAAATCAGCGGCCGACAGGGTGCTTTGAAAATAATCATTGAAGCCGTTGATAAAATAACTGCGGGGGGAGGCGTCGGCCACATTGTTGGATCCACTCCCCGTGGCGGGGGTTTCGTTCAACACCAGACCGTCCGAGGGGCAAAGGAGCACTTTTGCGTTCCTGCCATAGTAGGAATACAGCTTGTCGGGCCAGCGATCCGTATTGCTCCGCGGCGGATAGTAATTCCGGCTGTCGTCCACATACATTTTGGCCGAGGCGGTCAACTGGAGGAGATCATTGACGCAGTAGATGGTCCGGCCGGACTCCTTGGCCTTGCTTAAGGCGGGGAGCAGCATCGCCGCCAGAATGGCGATGATGGCAATGACCACCAGGAGTTCGATCAGGGTGAACGCCCGTCCGCGCCGGCAGACGGTTTGGCCGGAAACCGGCCTTTCGATGGGCACTGGGTTTTTCATAACCATTCCATGGACTGTTGCGTCTTACTGCCTATACTCAGACGGGTCGGTTGCCCGTTGCATTCAATTTATGACCAAAAAAGACTGGTTCCACCTCTTCATCCTCCTGGTGCTGGCCACCGTTTACCTGGTCTGGTTCACCGACTGGTTCAAACCCAAAATCATCCACATCGCCTCGATCAGCCGTGCCTCCCCATTTAGGCGCCCCCGTGCCAACGGCGCCGAACCCGCCGCCATCCCTCCGTATTTCATGCTGAACCCAGCCTGCAAACTCACCGATTTGAAAGTGGTGCGCCTGTCCGAGTGGCAGACCAATCACGATGCGCCGCCGGTGTGGCACCTGATCTCCATTTCCAATTCCGTGCCGATCAACAAGTTTCCCTACGGCCTGAATATCCGCGGTATGCAACCCGCCATTCTGGGAACCCATGCCCAGGCGCTGGAACCCAACGTGACCTATCATATGATCCTCAAAGCCGGCTCGGCCAGGGGCGAGCATGACTTTGAAACCAAACCCGCCGATTAGGCCATCAGACGTCCCGGCAAGGGGGCCGGTTACGGTGCGATTTTCGACCCGGCCAGATGGCAGGCGGCCAGGTGGTTGCCGCCGATTTCCCTGAGTTCCGGAATTTCCGTCCGGCAGCGCTCCTCCGCCACCGGACAACGCGGGTGAAACGGACAGCCGGACGGGGGATGAATGGGCGACGGCACATCGCCCGGCAGCAGAATGCGCTGCCGTTTGCTGTCCGGGTCCACTTCCGGCACGGCCGAAATCAACGCCTGGGTGTAGGGATGCCGGGGGGTGCGAATGATGGTTTTGGCGTCGGCCAGTTCCACCACCCGGCCCAGGTACATCACCATCACCCGGCGGCTGATGTGTTCCACCACCGCCAGGTCGTGGGCGATAAAGAGATAAGCCAGGCCGTGTTCGTGCTGCAAGTCCTGGAGGAGATTGATGATCTGCGCCTGCACCGAAACATCCAGCGCACTGACCGGCTCGTCACAAATGATCAATTTCGGCTGCACCGCGAGCGCCCGGGCGATGCCGATGCGCTGCCGCTGGCCGCCGCTGAATTCGTGGGGATAGCGCCGGAGGTAATCGGCGTCGAGCCCGACATCCGCAAGCAATTCCACTATCCGCGCGCGCCGGGCCGCCGGGCCATCGGTTAGCTGATGAAGGTCCAGCGGCTCACCGATAATATCCTCCACCGTCAGGCGGGGATCCAGCGAACTGTACGGGTCCTGAAAAATGATCTGCAACCGTCGCCGCTGCGCGCGCAAGGCCGCGCCGCTCAGGCCCGCCAAATCTTGGCCCTCGAATAAAACACGGCCGGCGGTCGGTTCCACCAGCCGGACGATGGCGCGACCGAGGGTGGTCTTGCCGCAGCCGCTTTCGCCGACCAACCCCAGAGTTTCGCCGGGCGCGAGGGTGAAGCTCACGCCATCCACCGCCCTGACCGATTCGCGCACGCGGCTGAAAGCGCCGTGGGGCAGCGGGAAATGAACCTGAAGGTTTTGGACTTGGAGCAAAGGCGTTGGAGAATGGTTAAAGCTCATTGATGAATTCTTCCAGAGTCAAACCTGCCTGCTCAATAACGCCTTTCAGTGTGCCGGGTTTGAGCGGTTTGTGCTGGGGCACGACAACGGTCAGGCTGTCTTTCCGCATAATCAGATGGGAGCCGGTCTGACGAAGGGAAACAAAGCCAAGATGTTTTAAGGCCCGAACCGCTTCAACCCCGTTGACGTCACGGGGAATTTTCACGCGACTGCCAGCACCGGGTCTTGGGAGAAATGCAGGCGCACACGCTTGGGCCGCTGTTCCGGCTCAAAATAACCACTGACGGCATCGGCAATCATCGCGTCCAGTTCGGCGAACGAATCGCCCTGGGTGGTGATGCCGCCGCCTTGAGGAGCGTCCCAACGCGCGACATAGCCGCCGGTTTCCGCGCAAGGTTCGACTCGGAAAATGATCTCAGCGACCGTACTCATGTTTGGAAGTTAAGCTTAATGTGAATGGGCGTCAATGACACAGAATGGGAGCGCACACGTCCCCACACGTCCGGGCACAGCCGCACGACCATGGAGTGATAACGTCATTGATTTCCAACGACTCGCAAACCGGAATCACGCCGCCACAAGTTCGCGGGCATGTGGAATGTCGTT
This sequence comes from uncultured Bifidobacteriaceae bacterium, assembly GCA_964618545.1. GTDB lineage: Bacteria > Verrucomicrobiota > Verrucomicrobiia > Limisphaerales > UBA11358 > UBA11358. The sequence goes on from CAZUBG010000050.1 coordinate 6,733, forward strand.
CGTTTGCAGCGGACGCACCTGGTTGCGTTCCAATGTCAGCAAGGCGACGGCATGGCCGTCGTAGCCGACAAATTCCACTTCGAAAGCGGCTCCGTGGCCATGCACCAATACGGCGGTACCCACATCACCCCGCGCCAGCCGGTGCTCAGGCAGGTCACACGTCAGTGCCAGTGCATCCAGTTCTTTGATTGTGTTCATGGTTTTGGCAACGGGTGTGCGGTCAACCGTCCGTCAATGGCGTAACGGTGGCCGTGAACGGTCTGGTCCATTGAGACCACCTCATTTTCGCGGGCATGACGGAGCAAGGCCTCGGCCAACCGCTCCCACTTGGCGGCGGTAAAACCATAACGCAGGAAAAATGCCGCCTGGCTGCCGCCGGCTGGGTGCGCTGGATTCTTCAGTAGATGATGTGTGATTTTCCGCTCCGGCACAGTCGCTGACCGTACATTGGGTAATTTCATACGGTTGCGTTTTCCTCCCAATAAGGGCACCGCACCCACCGGCCCGCCTCCACTTCCACCAACTCCGGCAGCGCTGCGGAACACTCCGGCTTCGCCATCGGACACCGTGGCGCAAACCGGCAGCCCGGCGGAAAATCCCCGGTGCGCGGGACCTGGCCGGGAATGGCCGGCAGCCGCTTCTGCGTGCCGCACAGTTTGGGCACGGAATTCATCAGCGCCCGCGTGTACGGATGCAGCGGACGCCGCAGCAGTTCCCGCGCGGGGGCCAGTTCGACGATTTGCCCGGCGTACATCACCGCCACCCGGTCGGCCAGGTCCCCCACGATCCCCAGGTTGTGCGTGATGAGCAAAATCGCCATGCCCAGCCGCTGCTTGAGGTCGCGCAGCAAATCCAGGATCTGCGCCTGAATGGTCACATCCAGCGCGGTGGTCGGTTCGTCGGCCACCAGCAATTGCGGTTCGCTGGCCAGCGCCATGGCGATCACCACCCGTTGCTGCATGCCGCCGGACAGTTCGAAGGGATAATTGCGCCGGCGCCGCTCCGGCGCGGGAATGCCGACCAGTTTCAACAACCGGATCACCTCCGCCTCCGTGGCGCGGCCCGGCTGATGCAGTTTGAGGGATTCCCGGATTTGATGGCCCACCTGGAAGACCGGATTCAACGCCGCGCCCGGTTCCTGAAAGATGTAGCTGACCACGCGGCCCCGGATTTGGCGCAGTTCCCGGGCGGGCATTTGCAGCACGTCGCGGCCGTTTAACCAAATCTGACCGCCCGCATATGCCGCGGGGGGGGTGGGGACGAGGCGGGCGATGGATTGGGCGGTCACACTTTTGCCGCAGCCGCTTTCGCCGACCAGACAGAGGGTTTCGCCGGCGCTGATCGTCAGCGACACGTCATCCACGGCCCGCGCCGGCTGGTCGCCGGAACCGAAGTCGAGTTTAAGATGTTTGATTTCGAGCAGGGCCATGCCGGGTGTGTTCCGCCGCGATCACCCCCCATGCTTAACTCATTGCGCCCCCCGGGGAAAGTCCGAATGCGGACGGTCCCCGCCGCAGGGCGCTTGGGCGCACGGCCCCCCGAAGCGTCAGCGGCACCGCCGGGGCGCCGGCTTGCCGCCGGCTTTGGACCTGCGGAGATTCAGCACGGTTGGTTGCGGGCAAAGTGTCCGAAGCCAGAAGCCGGTCACAGGCCGGCGCTCCGGGGCGGTTCCGGATGCGCCCCCGGCTCAGCCGGTTCGGCGGCGAGCCGGGGGGGGGAATCCGGCCGGGAAAAAAATTCTGGTTGGTCATTTTCGTTACCTAGTAACGAGCCCGGGCTCAGATTTTGGTTGACAAGATTGGCAAGTCGTTGGGGTTGAATGATTTAGGCTATGTCAAATAAAATCCTTCGGAAGGAGCGTTTTGCGTTACTAGGTAACGGCATCATTTATGCTTGCGCGCTGCCGGCCGAGTCTGAGCGATCAATAACCGAGCGGCGGTTACCGGGACGCGGCACCCGGGGAAGCGCTCAGGATGGAAAAACCGGCGTTGCCGTGCGCGGGTGAAGGTTCCCAGGCACTGTCAAGGAGACTGCAGGGATGGGCCGGGGGAAGGACAAATCATGGGCGGCGCAGCAGCGCCGCCCTGCCAGGGATACGTCCGCCCCCGGGCCCGCAGCGCGTGTTTTGCGTTTGCGCCGGGTGGCGGGGGATGATTTACTGCGGCGGATGAATCTATTTCGCGGCGGCGCCTGCTGGCTGGGTGCGCTCATGTTGCTTGGTTTTGCCATCCGGACGCCGGGCGAGGAGCCTATTCCGGAGGCGACCAATCTCTGGTCGGTCAAGTGGGGCGTCAACGAAGACGGGGCGTCCTGTTCGTCCCCGGCCCTGGCGCCGGACGGAACGATCTATCAGGCCACCTATGACGGCCTGCTGCTGGCCATCAGCCCGCAGGGCGGCATTCTCTGGAAATTCAATATCGGCCGGGAAACCGAAATCAAATCCTCCCCGGCCATTGCCGACGATGGCACGATCTATTTTGGCTCCCGCACCCGGAATTTGTACGCCGTCTCGCCGGCGGGTGCGTTGAAGTGGACGTTTCCCACGGAGGGCTGGGTGGATTCCTCCCCGGCCATCGCCGCCGATGGCACGATCTATTTTGGATCCTGGGATAAAAACGTTTACGCCCTGAATCCGTCCGGCACGCTGAAATGGAAGTTTGCCGTGGGAGCCATCGTGGTGTCCTCGCCGGCGATTGCGGCGGATGGAACGCTTTATTTCGGCGCGTTCGACAGCAAATTTTACGCCCTCACCCCGGACGGACGGCTCAAATGGACGTTTGCCACCAGCAGTGAAATCACGTCCTCTCCCGCCATTGGCGCGGATGGCTCGGTGTACTTCACTTCCATGGATGGCAGCCTCTACCGCTTGCGAAGCGATGGCACGGAAAAATGGCATTGCCACACCGGCAACCTGACGGAAGCCTCGCCCGTGCTGGATGAAAACGGCTATGTCTATGTGCCCCGAAACACGGTGGGCGAATATTTTGTCACCCCGGATGGACTGGCCCACCACTTCACCGGCCTGGCCTGTCCGGTGGATGCGTCCGCCGTGGCGGTGACCGGCCGGGTGTACCTTTCCCGGCCCTGGCGCACGCTCCAGGCCAATCTAACCAACGGCACCGTTTTGTGGATCGCCCCCACGGTGCTCAATTTGTCCGCCTCGCCCGTGGTGGGGCCGGACGGCATCGTGTATTTCACCTGTGAAAAAATCCTGTATGCGTTTCAACCCCCGGGTGCGCCGTTGCCGCTGGCCCACAGTCCGTGGCCCATGTTCCGGGCCAACCCGCGCCATACCGGCCGCGTGGGAAATTAAGGACTTGTGCCGGGCCGTCCCCCGAATATCCTGCCAGTTCAAACGTGGACATTGCCAACCTGAAGACACTGCTGTTGAGCGGCAGCCCGGATTTCTGGCCGCAGTTAACGGTCCAGACCGGGCAGGCGCGCGATTTTGAGGAGCTGTTTCAGCTCTCCTCGTGGCGAAAAAAAGCCCATGCCCGCAAACTGGCCACGCCCGCCCGCTCCGCCCCGGCCCTCCGGCTGGCCATCCTGGGCGGGTATAGTTTGTATCCCCTCCATGAACTGCTGGAACATCTGTGCGAACTTCAGGGGACGCCCGTGGAAGTGTGGCTGGGCGACTACGACAATTACGTTTCCGAAATCATGGATGAGGCCGGCGAGCTTTATACTTTTGCCCCCCGGGTCGTGCTGTTGCTGCCCGCCGAACACCGCTGCAAGTATTCCGGCCCGCTGACCGATCCGCGCGCCGCGCAGCAGGCCGAAGCCGTCCAAACTGCCGAGGCCGTGCTTGATCTGGCCCGGCAGGTCAACCGGCGCACGGGCGCCGAGGTGCTGCTGGGGAATTTCCGGCTGCCGGCGCGCCACGATCTGGGCGCCTACCGCGCCCGCACCCTGGGCTCGGATTGGACCTTCCGCAAATGGGTGAACCTGGAACTGGGGCTCAACGCCCCGGCCGGCGTGCGGATTTGTGACGTGGAATTTCTCGCCGCCCGCATTGGCGGCCTCCAGGCGGCGGATCCCCGGGGTTGGTTTGAAACCAAACAGCCCGGTTCCCCGGCCCTGCTGTTTGAACTGGCCCGCGAAGCGGCGCACCTCATCGCCTCCCTCAAGCGCGCCCCGAAGAAGGTGCTGGTGTTGGATTTGGACAACACCCTCTGGGGCGGCGTGGTGGCCGATGACGGCCTGGAGGGCATTGAACTGGGCGACACCTCCCCGCGCGGCGAAGCCTTCAAGGCCTTCCAGAAATACATCGCCTCCCTCAAGCAGCGCGGGGTGCTGCTGGCCGTGTGCAGCAAAAACGATTACGCCCGGGCGGCCGAGCCCTTCGAGAAACATCCGGAAATGGTGCTGCACCTGGCGGACATCGTCAGTTTCAAGGCCAACTGGGAGCCCAAATCGGAGAACATCCGGCGCCTCGCCCCGGAATTGAATCTCGGGCTGGACAGTTTTGTGTTTGTGGATGACAACCCCGCGGAAATTGACATTGTCCGCCGGTTTGTCCCGGAAGTGACGACGATTTTGCTCGGCCCCGACCCTTCCGAGTACGTCTCCCAATTGCAGGATTGCCGGCTGTTTGAGCCCGGCAACATCACCGCCGAGGATGCCGAACGCACCCGTCAGTACCGGGCGGAAGCCGGGCGCAAGGCGCTGGAAGCCTCCGTCACGGACATGGATTCCTATCTGGCATCCCTGGCCATGGAAGGCATCCTCAGCGAATTCACGGCGGTGGATGCGCCCCGCCTCGCGCAGCTCATCAACAAGAGCAACCAGTTCAACCTCACCACCCGCCGCCGCAGCGAGGCCGAAGTGCTGGCGGTCATGAACCATCCCGGCTGGATCGGCTATTCAATGCGTCTGCAGGACCGCTTTGGCGACCATGGCCTCATCTCCATCGTGATTGGCGAAATCGCGGGGGACACCCTGAAAATTGACACCTGGCTCATGAGTTGCCGCGTCTTGAAGCGGCAGGTGGAGGAGGCAGTGCTGAACGAACTCGTCCGGCTGGCCGCCGGGCGCGGCTGCCGCCGGCTGGAGGGGATTTACCGGCCCACCCCCAAAAACGGGATGGTGCGCGACTTCTATGGTCACATGGGCTTCAGGTTGAGCGCCGAATCGGCCACCCAGCGCGAATTTGAACTGTCGTTGGAAACCTTCCAACCCATCAAAACCCGGATTCACATCATCCGCCGGGCCTATGAAGCGGTGGCAGAACTCGCCCCGTGATCCGGCCGTCGCGGGAGGACCCGCCAACCGGGTGATTTCCTTGGATGTTTTGCAGGCAGCGTGCCCTCATGCGCCGTTCTCTGAGATATTCAACAGCGCGAAACGCGCGTTGAAAAATCAGACGGTGCTTCGGGTGCTCCCCGTCGCCGAGATGAGGGGCATCCGGCAAAAACCGCCCGGCTAATAAGAAATCCCCTTATTTTGGTTTTGTTCTGCCTTCGCTAATCGCAGCTCTTGGCAAGCCCCTTGCCGGTGGTCATCAACGCAGGAGCTTCGAAAAGTGTCTGCTGTTGAAAAAAACGTCTCAAGTCAATAGTTGCGCCCGTGAGAATGTTATCGTAAATCTGCTTCATGGCATGCGGCGGCAAGTCCGCCTCAAGAAATCTAAAAGCAGAACCCGCCAAATAATCCAAACTCAAGTCAAACGCCAACCAGCGTCGCCGCTCAACCTCAGCCACCGCACCAGTCGTATTTGAACCAGCAAAAATATCCACAACCAAGTCACCCGGCTCTGTCAAAAACCTGATGAAAAATTCAGGCAGCTTTGCTGGAAAGCGAGCAGGATGCGGGTGAGTTCCAACCATTTTGCAGCCGCTCAAGTATCGCCCGTTGCTTTCTGTGTTTGGGATTTGCAACAGATTTGGCGGAATCGCCCCCCCATTGTCCTTACCAAAACTCACTGCAATATCATGCCCGCTCGGTCGCTTTCCGGGTTTGTAAAACGCGGCGGGGTCTTGGATGAGCTTTTTCATCCTGTCGCTGTAGGGTGCTAAAACCCTGCTGACATCCGCTTTTGGCCACGGACTTTTTGAAAACCACCAAACGGTGTTCACCGAGTCTTTTGCCCGCAACTTCCGCTTGTTCACCCATTCAATGGGAGAAGGCAGCTTTGCCGGATTATGCCAATAAAAATCCTGCGCCAGCTTGAAACCCAAATCATCACAAAATTTCAGCAGAACACGGAAGGGATAGAGAGACCGTTCCGGTGCTCCCTTCACATACGCCCCGCCGATGTCTATCACGAACGAGCCGTCCGGCTTCAACTTCTGAAAAACCAGCGCCCCAAACTTTGCCAGCCATTCCACATAATCCTCTTGGGTTTTATTTCCCGAACGGTCGAAATATTCCTTTTCTCTCTGCAACGCAAAAGGCGGCGAAGTCATCACCAAATTAATGCTTTCGTCCGGCAGTTCCGCCAGCAGCTTCAAAGAATCCCCGCAAAAGGCCGCCCCGAACCCGCTTTCATATGCAGGCCTTTGATCAATCACACTCATAGTGTGCAGAGTATTTTTTGCCAATCGTCCAGTTAATAATGCATGGATTTGAGCGCCAGACAAATATTCTCTCGGGATGTCAGAAAAGCGAGGATTGCAAGGAAGCTGTCCCAAGAAGACCTGGCCGAACTATCCGGCCTGCACCGCAACTATGTCGGGGGTGTGGAGCGTGGCGAACGGAACATCGGAGTTGATAATATGGACAAAATCGCAAAGGCACTGTCCACCACGCTTCCCAAACTGCTACAGAACCACTCGTTAACAGCCAAATCCTCAAAAGACGTGTCACATGGGACTAAAGGTTGATTCCAGTTTTCTTAAATTCGTCACGATGGGGGCGCTCGGGGCCCGCCGGGTCTCGGAATTAATGATCGCCGCCGGTCTCCAGCCAATTGAACTCGAAGGATATTCCTGCCGCAACAAGATTTGGGCGACAAAAGTAAAGCGTCTTCGGCTTCCAGACCTTCTTTGCGTCCGCACGGGCATTCGGGTTGAAGTAAGGGCCAAAAGCAAGCTGACGATCAAAATGAGTGACGCCCCGGCCAATCCTGACAGGAGATGGAACTCAGGGCTTGCGCCGGAAGACATGATTGCATTTGTTCTCGTCCGCGAGGCCGAAGATGGAGCGCTCCATGCGGCGCACAACGCCGAACTTTTTATGGTGGAGAGTCTGATGGCAACCGAGGCCAGCAGCAAACTTGGCCCGCCAAAATCCGCAAGTGAGGGAGCTGAACGCGACCGGGAGTGGCCGTCCACAGTGGCAACGAGCGGTGGGGTGGTTCAGGCGGTGGAGGAAACACGCATGTCCGCAAGGCTGGAAAATGGTCGAAAGCAAACGTATCAACTCCACGGCAAAGCAGCCTATTTTGCCGCCGGAGAAGATTTTCTCGCGGAATCTCAATTTCTCGCCGGATTCCCACCGGCTGAAGCGAATTTTCCAAATCCTGACCAAAAACATTGGAATCCACGCGGCTTACTTGTGTCTGATTCCCCCATGGACCGGTTCGTGGCCGTAAAAGCACTCGGCGTTATTGGAAACAAAACGGATTTGCCAATCATCACCGCCAAGGCTGAGGCTGATCCAGAGGGGCGTGTCGCCTTGGAGGCTGCGGCTTCGTCAGTCAGGCTTGGCGACGCCCACGGTATAGAATTGTTGCGAAACGCAATCAAAAATCCACAAGTGGAACATCTCCGAATGGAATTGATTCTCGCCCTTTCCGAATTTTACGCAACAGAACTGGCCCGACCATGCGCTGAATTACTCGCCGAATACGCCAGCGATGAGGCGTTTGCCGGAGACGAACTCCGGCAGGCTGCAATATGGGGCTCGGCAGGGATGGTCTTCGTGATTATGTCCGGTTATTAGAGTTTCTTGATGTGCCCAGCGATGAAGAACGGGTCCATGCGGTTTGTGCCTTCGGCTCCGATATAAACGCTGAAATTGTTGACGAGTTGGCCTCCGTTCTCACAAACCCGGACAGCTCGGATCGTAAAATCGCTGGTGCATCATACGTTTTGGCAAAAACAATTCCTGCGTGCCTGTCAGTTCCTCGTTTGATTCAGATTCGGAATCACGCCTCCCAACGAACGCGACATTGGGTTATGGCCACCCTGGGGCAAATGAGCCCAGCCTCAATTCGGCTGCATGTGAACGACACCGATCTTGCCGCGCAGCTCGCGCCATTCCAATTAACATCAGAAGAAACAAACTGGACACGTTCGGACCAAATTACGGAGATGCTGACTTTTGTCCGCAAACAAACCTTTTCCCCGCCCGCCCAGCAGGCAATGGCGTCCAAGAGTCACACGGTCGCAGCAGAATTTTGGCGGATTCAGGCTGGAAATTGCACCACGTCACGGCAGTGCGCCAGTAAAGTCGTCAGTTTTTGATATTCCCCTGTTTTCTTCTGACGGCGACCCATTGGGGGCGGGGAACGTTGATCCACCCAACAACAGTGGCTCCCATTTTAGCTGATTGGCCCGGCGAGAGGGGGCTTAACCGCGTGGGGCCCCGGCCAAACCAGACTGCCCGCCAACGCGGCAGCGCCGACTGGCACACTCCGACCGTTGGGTAACGCGCCCTGCCCTCGTTTTCTGCGTTGGGAGCCTGGGCGGGACGGTCCGGACGGCAAGGAGGCAATGCGTGGTGAAAAGTCCCGTCTTTGCGTTCTTAAGAAACTGGCGGTGCAACCCGTTGTTGCGATCCCGTTTGCGATGCAGCGCAGACAGTCGCGAAGCGTTCTGTCGTGCGGCGGCCCTTTGCCGCTTTTGCGGTCCAACCTCCGAAGCGTCTGGTCGCCTCGCCCTGGCCGTGACCCGCCCTCACCAGTTCCCCTCCTGCATCAGCACCCGCAGGGTGTCCCCGCTCGGCGGTTAAATAAATTTCCCCGCTGCCTTTTCTTTTCCTCCGATCACGTTGGCTGCCAACCGGTTGTCCCCAACCGGCCGGTTCTTCGCTGTTTTCAGTGGAAGGCCATGGTCCGCAGTTGATTTGGTGACCCGGCCGGTTGCCAATCGGCGACACAGCCGACTGCCAGTCGGCGCTACCGCTGCGGACGCGCGCCGTTGGTGAAGGGTTCGTCAGTTCTCCCCGGCGGTTTCGACCGTCCCTTTGGGGCTCGTGGCTGACTGGCGTAAACCTGGCGTTGAAACGCCAGGCTATGGTCGGCAAGCCCTCCGGGCTGGGGAAAGGAGCGGCGAATGCCAGTGGTTAATGAGTCGCCAGTTTCCATTCCACCGAAAACAGCAAATAACCAACCGGCCGGCCTGGAAATTTTTCCAATTATTTTGGAGGTTACCCTGCGGATGTCCCGCCCCCGCTGCCAAACTGACCGGCATGAAGATGAGGCTGTCTTTAATCGTGGCCGCCGGGGCTCGGGACGGAAAGCCGGCCGGCCGCCCCAACGCGCCCTCCCGGGCCTCCCGTTTCCGCTTTCCCGTTTTGGCACTTTCGGCTTTTCATATTTCCACCCCTCCGCAGTTCAAACCCGGCACACCGAAAAACACCATAAAAAACGAAAAAACACGGATAAATTTTCAAAAATCCGACTTCAACCCGTCGCTTCGTTGCCTGGTAATGGAAAACGCGGAAAACAATCTGCCCCTGGGCGAAGTTGCGATTATTCGCGATCGGCAGAGCTGGCTGGCACCCGGCGGAAAAAGGGCGAAAGTTTACGGAATGGCCAGTTACACTGGACAGATTGTGGCATCCGACGATGATTTCCAAGCTTGGGAGGCGGAGTGCCTCATCACTGTGTCAAGTGGTCAGCCGGGACAATGAATGAGGATGAAGAGGGGGCCAGCCCGGGTTTGGGGGACGGATTTTGCGGCAAATTGCCATCCATATACCGCGCTGACGATGTTTGTCCAAACTTTAACCGGTTTTTTGTCAAGTTTATGTTGACAATTCGTTTCAAAAAAGTAACATTGAACTTATTCGGGTAGCAGTACGTTTCTTCAGCGGGGTTCCCCACCCCCACCTCCTTGGCGTCTGCTGCCCGAATTTTTTTATTTTATGACGCGCTTCCAATCAAGCACTTGGGCTGAACCCGTAAAAAAATGGCGTTGTGGCTCAAACCAGACTTGCTTTCAGGGTGGTTTCATCCATAATTTGCAATTCCCGTTGGTTATAACGGTACAATAACGACATATTTAAGATTTATTTTATGGCGACAGCAAACGATTTGCGACGCGGCATGGCAATTAATTACAATGGCGACATCAGCGTGGTGCTGGACATGCAGCACCGCACGCCGGGCAACCTGCGGGCCTTCGTCCAGGCCACCCTCCGCAGTATTCGCACCGGGAAGTCTTCCGATGTGCGTTTCAGTTCGACGGAGAAAATCGAGCCGGTGCCGATGATTACCAAGAAAATGGAATTCAGCTACAAGGACGGTACGGATTATGTCTTTACGGACCCGGAAAATTACGAAACCGTCACGCTGGCCCCGGAACTGGTCGGCGACGCCAAGAATTATCTGGTGGAAAACGGCCTGGTGACCGTGACGTTTGTGGAGGAAAAAGCGGTGACGGTGGAAATCCCCGCCAGTGTGATTTTGACCGTGTCCGATGCTCCCGAAGGAGTTCGGGGCGATTCCGCCAACAACGTCCAAAAAGCGGTCATTATGGAGACGGGCATCACGGTGCAGGCTCCGTTGTTCATCAAGACGGGGGAAAAGATCCGGATTGATACGCGCACCGGAAAATACATGGAACGCGCCTGAGCGCCATTTTGGCCCTGGATTGATCTCTCCCGGCCCGCCTTGTGCGGGCCGTTTTCTTTACGGTTGTGGATAACGCCACACCCAGTCGCCCCGGGAAAGGTCCTGCGACGGAGACTTGTCCGAAGTCAAACCCACCACGCCGCCGTCATCGGTTTCGTTCCAGCCGACGGAATAGAGCACAAACCGGCCATCCTGCGTCAGCCGGTAATGCAGGGGCTGCCCGCCGATGACGTCATGCGGTACCGGTTGCAGATACTGCGGGGCCAGCGCGGCCAGCGAATCGGGATATTTTCCCTGCGCCAGCCGACAACGTTCCAGGGCAATGGCCACGCGCGCCAGGTCCACGGAACTCTGGCCGCGGGCGAACTTGGTGCCGGTATCGAGCGCGATCGGCCATTCAAGAAACAGACATTCCAGGATATTGCCGGGGGAGAGGTGCCGGCATTCATTGGTCATGAAAACACCCCCTGCCCGGATCAGCGCCGGCACAAAGGCATGGGCGGAAACATCCGCCGCCGGCTGGTAAAACTGTTTCACGGCGCGGGCATAGCGGAGTTGATTTTGATAAAACCAGCCGCTGGGAACCAGATGGCCCTCCATGAGTACGTCCATGGTGAAGTCCGATCTCGGATCGAGCAGTTGATTGCCGAAGGGCCAGCCATCGTTCAGGTGGAAATATTGATCAGGATGGCGCCGCAAGTAATTAACCTCCCGAATCATGAACACCCGGTCACTCTGCCAACATGTATGATAATCCGCCAGAAAATCCAGTCTGGCCAGTGCCGCCGCCAGTTCTGCCAGTTGCGGATCTGTCCAACGGTGGTCCGCCAAACCTTCCCAAACGGGTTGCAGGACCAATTGCATCATCGCAATCCGCACGAGATGAGAAATTAAAAACGGTTCGGTGTGGACCGAGTCCGTCAGCCGCAGTTGTAATCTCACATCGGCCAGAGCCTGGTCATTCTGACCGGTTTGCAATTCGGCGGTGGAACGCAGGCTCAACACCTGGGTGGCGCATTTCAGCGCGGCGAGATGCGGCAGCAGGATTTGCACGGGGTCTTCCTGGTCGTACTCCAGCGGAAATCGCGAATAAGGCAGTTGGGCCGCCTGGCGCAATTCCTCAATGGTGGGATCAAACCGGCTCAAGGCGAACAAGACATCGGCTGCGGGCGAATGGGGCGGTGACGAAAACCGCAAGGTGTTGGTTTTGGCCGCCAACGAACGATAATACTGCTGCAAAGCGGCTAGATCCGTCGGTTGGCCAAGGGTCCAGTTGCTCAACTTGTAGCTGGACGGGTAGTCGTCTCCATCCAGCCAAAAGTGCATCGAGAGCCGGTTAACCAGTTGGTTGTTGTGGGGTTGAATTGCATGGCCGGTGCGGTCCAGCATCTGGCCATAACTGCTGGCCACCACGGGGGTGAGCGCGAAATTCTGGTCCTCCGGCACCGGCGGCGGCACCGCACTCGCCAAATCGAAATGTTCGCCGTTGGCCTCCGCCGCCTGCCGGAATTGGTTCCAGGCATGACGGCCACGCCAGTCTTCCTCCGCGTAAAACAACCCGATGATCGTGGCCAGACAGGCCAGCAGGAACAACCCCGATCTCCAGCGCCGAAAGCCGGGTGACAGGGGTTTTGATTTCGAACCGGAGGTTTTTGATGTTTCGTTCATAATTAATTGTGGGTGTAAATTCGTCTCCTGGGGGAAATGGCGGCGTCCGACCCGCTTGGGAGTGCGGCGGCAAGACGCCGCTTTGGGAGGAGGCGACATGTCGCCTCGTCCAAAAGCGCGGACTTGTCCGCGCACTCCAAAAACGCCGTCTCCGGCATGGGGCAAGCGGCCCGACCAGCCCCCAACTCAGGTTCCTGGGCGCCCTGCGCGAAAAAATTTCGGCGCATGCTCACCAAGAGGCCATGCTCCGGTTTCTTCTCTGCGGACGTCTCACCCCATCATAATCTGTGCCGACTTGGTGCGCGGAGAGACGGTTCGGGGACGGTCCGCCTCGCGTGTTTGGTGTGCCCCCAGTAATTCAGCCAGCAACTGCTGTTGTTGGCGCAATTCCACCAGCGTTTCCGGCGAGGGCGGCGCGGCCTTTTCCGTCCCGCCCGGAGCTGCGTCCCGCTGCGAAACGTGCAGCAGCAAAATGACCACCCAAACCGCCGCCAGTCCCGCCCAGGCCCGTGGATGAGGCCAGAGAACGGCGCGCAGTTGCGCATTGAGCCGTCCGATCCATGACTCGCGTGTCATAACCGGCGGCACCGGCAACGCCGCCGCCAGGATTTCCGCGCGCCATTCGGCGGGCAGTGGCTTGACGGCCATCCGGTGCAATCGTTGTTCAAATTCGTTCATTTGATCTCTTCATAGAGGGGACGCAGCCGCCCGCGTAATTTGTCCAATCCATAGCGGTAACGACTGGCGGCGGTATTGGGCGAGAGTTCCAGCACGGCGGCGATTTCTTCAAAAGTCAGTCCCTCCCAAAGCTTTAGATGCACGACGGCGCGTTGTTCCGCCGGCAGTTCGCCCAGGGCGACCGCCAGTTCCCGGCGAAAAACCTCTTCGTCAGGATCGTCCGTTGGGGCAAAAGGGTTGATTTCCGCTGCGTAACCTTCGCGGGTCCGGTCCCGGGTGGCGCGGCGGCGCATGAGGTCCACGGCGGCATTATGGGCCAGCCGCATGAGAAAGGCGCGTTCTTCCCGAACGCCGGCCAGCCGTGCCGGTTCGCGCGCCAGTTTGATGAACAGGTCCTGCAACAGATCCCGGGTGTCCGCCTCGGCGCGGGTGAAATTGAGGAGAAAGGCAAACAGCGCCCCTGCGTGCTCGTCATAGAGCCGTTCGAGGAGTGGACAACCGGGCATTTGATCAATAGGACGCACCCGGCAGGGAAATTTGTCCAGCGTTAAAACCAGGTCAAACGGGAGAGAAGTGCATTTTTGTGACGCTTTTCCTTTTCAAGGCGCCCCAATTGCGCTATTTCTCCCTGCGAACGTATGTCGGCTCAGCCAAAGGGAGAACAGGTGTTTCGCGGTATTGCCGTTTCGGCGGGGATATGCCGCGGGAAAATTCTCGTGTTGCATCGCGCCCGGCATGTCATCGTCCGTCGTGAGATCGCCCCGGAGGCGGTGCCGGCGGAAATCGACCGTTTTGAAAAGGCGCTGGTGCAAACCCGGCTGCAAATCCTTGAAATCCAGCGCAAAGTGGCCCAAAATCTGGGGGCCAAGGAGGCGGACATTTTCGAGGCGCACCTGCAAATGCTGGATGACCCCAACCTGCTCAATGAGGTTTTTCATCTGATCAAGGAAAACAAGTACAACGCTGAACACGCCTTCCACAGCACGGCGGAACGTTTTGCCGAAGCCCTGTTGGCCGCCAATGATGAGTATCTCAGCCAGCGCGCCAGCGACATCCGGGATTTCACGGCGCGCGTGCTGGACAACCTGATGGAGGTCAAGGATTCGTTTGATCTCCGCCACCTCACCGAACCCTGTATTTTGGTGAGCCACGATCTCAGCCCCTCGACCACGGCGCAGCTCGACAAAAAGCTGGTGATCGGTTTTGCCACGGATATCGGCGGGAAAACCTCCCACACGGCGATCATGGCGCGCTCGCTCAGCATTCCCGCCGTGGTTGGATTGGAGGGGGCCAGCCAGGACCTTGAGTCCGGTGATTATGCGCTGCTGGATGGTTACAACGGCGCGATTGTCGTCAACCCGACGGACCAGACGCTGTTTGAATACGGCCAATTGCAGCAGCACAAGGCGTCGCTGGATGAAAAGCTTCATGAAATCCAGCGGCAGCCGGCCGTCACCCTGGATGGGAAACCCATTCATCTTTCGGCCAACATCGAGGATCCCTCCGACACCGAGGATGTCATCCGGCACGGCGCGGACGGCGTGGGCCTTTTCCGCACGGAGTTTCTGTTCATCAACCGCGAGATACTGCCCACCGAGGAGGAGCAATATCAAGCTTACCGCCAGGTGGCCGCCGCCCTCAAGCCGCAGTCCGTCATCATCCGCACCCTGGATTTGGGCGGGGACAAGTTTGCCTCGCATCTGCATCTGGCGCCGGAAATGAACCCGTTTCTGGGCTGGCGGGCGATTCGGTTCTGTCTGGCGCAGCCGGTGCTGTTCCGCGCCCAGCTCCGCGCCATTCTCCGCGCCAGCGCAGAGGGCAACATCAAAATGATGTACCCCATGATTTCGGGGTTGGATGAGCTGAGCCAGGCCAACGCGCTCGTGGAAAAATACAAGGCCGAACTGCGCGCCGAAGGCGTCCCGTTTGACGAGAACATTGAGATCGGCGTGATGATTGAAATCCCGGCGGCCGTGATCATCGCGGATGAACTGGCGTCGCGCGTGAAATTTTTCAGCATTGGCAGCAACGATCTGATTCAATACACCCTGGCCGCCGACCGGACCAACGAGAAGGTTTCCTATCTTTACGAGCCCACGCACCCGGCGATTGTGCGTCTGATCAAGCAGACCGTGGAGGCCGCGCACCGGCACGGGATCTGGGTGGGTGTCTGCGGCGAAATTGCCGGGGACCCCGCGCTGGCGCCGCTGTTGATCGGTCTGGGCGTGGATGAATTCAGCACCGCGCCGGCCGGGGTTTCACAAATCAAGTACATGATCCGGCGGCTGAAACTGACCGAGGCGCAGGAACTGGCCGCCTTTGCCCTGACCTGCGGATCGCCTGCGGAAATCCTCAACCACTGTCAAACTCTGGCCCGGGCGGACGCCCCCAGCTTATTCGAAAACAAAACATGAAAGTCATAATCCTGGCCGCTGGCTATGCCACCCGGCTCTATCCCCTGACCCTGACCCAGCCCAAACCGCTGCTCCCCGTCGCCGGCAAGCCGATGGTGGAGCATGTGCTCGACAACCTCGCACCCATCACTGAAATTGACCGGGTATACATGGTGACCAACGCCAAGTTCGCCGGGCATTTTCAGACCTGGGCCGACCATTACCGCGCCACCAAATCCAAATTTAATTTCACCGTGGTCAACGACGGCTCCACCGACGACTCCAACAAGCTCGGGGCCATCGGCGATATTAATTACGTCCTGAGCACCCAGGGCGTGGATGACGATTTGATCGTCGTGGCCGGGGACAACCTGTTCAGTGAAAAACTGGCGGATTTCGGACGGTTTTGCCGTGAGAAAAACGCCCCCGTTGTGGCCGTCTATGACGTCGGGAATCTGGAGGAGATCAAAAAATACAACTCCATCTCCACGGACGCGGCGGGCCGCATCACCTTCTTCGAGGAAAAGCCGAAGCACCCGGTCAGCACCCTCACCGGCATCGCCCTGTATTATTATCCCAAAAGCACGGTCGCCCTCATCAAACAATACGTCGCGGAAGGCAACAACCCCGACCAGCCCGGACGACTCGTGCAATGGCTGTATCCCCGCACCGCCGTTTACACCTGGCCGGTGCCCGGCCTGTGGTATGACATCGGCTCCAAGGAGACCCTGGAGGAAGCCAATAAGATTTTTGCCCGGCACTGAGGCGCACCGCTTCACCCGGTCATGGTGCGGACGGTCATGGTGCGGAAATTGTAACCTGTTTGTAACTTGAAGTTCACAGGCGGGACCGTACCCTGCCAATTTATGAATCCGGCTGATCTATTTGCCCGACAGACTGATGACACCCTGACCCTGGCTCCGGGGGAGGTGCTGTTTCGCGAAGGGGATGCAGGACAATGCATGTATGTGGTGCTGGAGGGTTCGCTGGAGATCTCCGTGCGTGCCAAAGTGGTGGAAACCTCCATGCGCGGTGCGATCATCGGCGAAATGGCCCTGATTGAAAATTCCCCCCGGACCGCCACGGTGACCGCCAAAGATGCCGCCAAAATCGTAAAAATTGACCAGCGCCGCTTTCACTTCCTCGTCCAGCAGAATCCCTTTTTCGCCACGCATGTGATGAAGGTGCTGGCCGAGCGCCTGAGCCACATGAACTCGCTGATTGCGCAACCGTGAGCCGGTTTATTTTGCCGTTAGGACCACATAATTTTTCCGGCCCTTGCGGAGCAGACAGTGTTTGCCAAAGAGCAAATCACCGGCCGTAATCAGGCGCTGAAAATTCGTCTCTCGCTCATTATTAATATTCACCCCGCCACCCTCAATGTCCTTCCGTGCCTGGCCTTTGGACGGGCACAGGCCCGCCAGCACCAGCATTTCCGCCAACGGCATCCCTGTGCCCTCCAGTGTGGAACGCGCGATTTCCTTCGTGGGAACCTCCCCCACAATGTCGCCGAACGTCGCTTCCGAAACTCCCGTAAGTTCCCCGCCGAACAGGATTTCACTCGCCCGGATGGCTTCTGTGGTGGCCTGGGGACCGTGAATCAAATCCGTCACTGAACGGGCCAGCGCCTTGTGCGCCGCGCGCGCGCCGGGATTCTCCGTGTGCTGCCGTTCCAGCGCCGCAACCTCTTCCTGTGACATCAGCGTGAAGAACTTGAGATAACGGATCACATCGCGGTCGTCCGTGTTGATCCAGAATTGGTAGAAGCGGTAAACACTCGTGCGCTGCGGGTCCAGCCAGATGGCCCCCGCGACGGTTTTGCCGAACTTGGAGCCGTCCGCATTCATGATGAGCGGCAGCGTCAGGCCATAGACCGTTTTGCCGAGCTTTTTTCGGGTCAGTTCAATGCCGGCGGTGATGTTGCCCCACTGATCGCTGCCGCCGATTTGCAATTCACAGTCCTGCTCGCGGGCCAGCGCATAAAAATCAAACGCCTGCAGCAGCATGTAGCTGAACTCCGTGTAACTGATGCCGGCCTCCCGGTCCTCCATCCGGGCCCGGATGCTTTCCTTGGCCATCATCTGGTTCACGGAGAAATACTTGCCGATGTCCCGCAGAAAACCCAGAAGGGACAGGTCCGCAGTCCACGCCGCGTTGTCCACCAGCCGCGCCGGATTCTGCGGCGCTTCAAAATCCAGCAGCTTCGCGAGCTGCACCTTCACCCGGGTGATGTTGTAATCCAGCACCTCCGACGTGAGCAACTGCCGCTCCTGCGACTTGCCGCTGGGGTCGCCGATGGAACCCGTGGCCCCGCCGGCCAAGGCAATCGGATGATGGCCCAGCAATTGAAACCGCCGCAATGCCAGCAACGGCACCAGATTGCCCACATGCAGACTGTCCGCCGTCGGGTCAAACCCGCAATACAACGTGACCGGCGCGGCCAGCCGCCTGGTTAACCCCGCCATGTCCGTGCAATCGGCCACCAGGCCGCGCCATTGTAACTCATCCAGAATGCTCACCCGCACAGCCTAATTTGTACCGGGCCAAATGCCAATGGCCAATTCAATGGCTCATTAACCCGCTGTTTATTCCGGCTGCCGAGGGGCGTCCGTTGCAGACCGCACAACCCCGAGTTGAGCCCCTGGCTGCAAAACTGCGCCCCATGCGGCAACAAAAAATAAAATGTCGGTCATTCTCGTTACCTAGTGTAGTGTTGCACAAATAGCTAGACATATTATCTCCGCTTTTTACATTTTTTCCACTGCGACCAGCCGGGTTTGATTTCTTCGAGCTTCTGGCGCGCCCGCTCCACTTTCTCCATGATTTTTTCCACCGTCGCCGTCCAGACAAATGGCCGGGGGGTTTCGTTCCAGGCGGCCAGAAATTCAGCCATCGCCGCCTGCAATTCCGGGACGCTGACAAAGGAGCCACAGCGGACCGCCTTCGCCGTCAATTCGCCAAACCACCGTTCCACCTGGTTAAGCCAACTGGAACTGGTGGGAATGAAATGCAGGGCAAAGCGGGGATGGCGCTGGAGCCAGGCTTGCACCCTGGGATGTTTATGCGTGCCGTAATTATCCAAGACCAAGTGAAGTTTTAAGGGTTCGGGAAACTCCTGATCCAAGCGGTTTAAAAATTTCAGGAATTCCTGGTGGCGATGACGCGGATAACACTGGCCAATCACTTTGCCCGCCAAAATTTCCAAAGCGGCAAAGAGGGTGGTCGTGCCATGGCGCACATGGTCATGGGTGAAGGCGCCACACCGCCCTTTCTTGAGCGGCAAACCCGGCTGGGTGCGGTCCAAGGCCTGGATTTGGCTCTTCTCATCAATGCAGAGCACCAAGCTTTTTTCCGGGGGATTGAGGTAGAGCCCCACCACATCCGTCAGTTTTTCCAGAAATTTGACATCCCGCGACAGCTTGAACGTCCGCGATTTATGCGGCTTGAGATTGTAGGTTCGCCACAGGCGGTGGATGGTGCTCGGGCTGATTTTTTGCGCCCGGCCCAGCGTCCGACAACTCCAATGCGTTGCACCTTTGGGTTTGGTTTGCAAGGTGGCCTCCACGAGGGCCGCGATGCGGTTCGCATCATAGGCGGGCTTGCGGCCGCGCCCGGCTTGAATCTCCCAGAGGCCCTCCAGTCCTTGCGTCTGAAACCGTTTGCGCCACAACGCGGGCGTATGCCGGTTGACCGCCAAAGCCTCGGCAATTTCCAGATCCTGTTTGCCCTCGGCCGCCAGCAATAAGATCCGGGCACGCAGCCCCACTTGCTGTGGGGTGAATTGCGCGCGCACCCATTGACCGAGTTGAGGGCGGTCGGTTTCAGACAAAACAACAATTTGGGCAACTTTTGGCATCGGCCATGAGTTGGCCCCGGTCTTTTAAATATGTCTAGCTGTTTGTGAAACACTACACTAGGGTTTGATGAGTTCCACCTCGCCACCCTCAAGACCCTGGTGGCCATCGCGGGGTTCACAAGCCACCATTTCCTGACTCCAGATGCTCCGTACCGAGGCTGAAGCTTGTTCGGGGGCGGTGTGGTTGACCCAGGTGAAAATTTCGACAAACCGGATATTCCCGTCAGCCTCAAGCTCTTTCACGATAACGTGCGGCTGGCTCTCCACCAAGTGTTCCTGGCGGTAAATTCCCCAGGCGCGGGCGAGCAAGGCGGGAAATCCCGCCTCCTGGCCTAATTGAACGCGGTAAGTGACGATCACGGTTTCCGGGGTATCCTTGGCCGGCTTGGGTGGTTTGGCCGGCTTGACCGGCGAGTTTTGGGTCACGGGCGTGGTGGAACACCCCGGGAGCGCGAGCAGCAGGCCAGCCAAAAGCAACGTCACCATTTTCATGAGGTTTACAGTATTCTTGCGCACGGATAATTGCCAGTGCAATATTGGCGCGGAGATGATGGAGTTGGCGAGGAGAACATTTTAAATAACATTATGAAAAACTTAGCCACGACAATCATGGGCATCGCGATGGCACTGGCATCCGGATGCGCAACCCTGCCTCCCTCTGACCTGACCTCAATCCAGGGCACTTGGAAAGGACAGGAAGTGCGGGACGGACACTCAACCACGAGTTGGCTGACATTCGACGGGCAGGAAGTGGAATTCCGCCCGGCGGATCACCGGGAATGGTACAAGGGGACCTTCACCCTGCGGGAGAACACATACCCGAAACAACTCATCGTGCGCATCACCGATTGCCAGGAGTTCCGGAAGGTTGGGCAACAAGCTTTGGAGATCTATCAGTTGAAACCGGGACCGGAGGAACAGGGCATCCTCGTCATCACCGCCAATGAACCGGGCAATCCGCAGGCCCCGGCGGGTTTTGGTGACCGCCATGCACACCAGATTGTATTCAGCCGGGAGAGCCAGTAAACCGGCGGGCCGTTATTTGCCGGGCTCAAAGGGGTTTTTCCGCGCCGGCTGGGGGGCGTGGTGAGGCAGGAACAACAGGCCGACAAACAGGTAAATCCAGCCCAACAGAAGATGGGCGCAGACGACAAAGCCGAACTGGATCAAATCCAGCACGGCAAAATCGTAAAGAAAAACACCCAGCGCCAGGAGCAGACTGCCGGGGAGGAGAGAGGCTCCGGCCAGCCGCCAGCTCTGTCCCAGACTCAAATCACGGCTGGTCAGGAATCCAAGCATCCAAACGGGCAGCCAGTACAGGGTGGCCAAAATATTCCACAACAGCAGCAATCCAATCACAATGACCGCCAGCATGATGGCTTGGATCTCCACCAGCCACGCCCCCCACAGCGGTTCCAAATCATCGCGGGAGACGGGGATGATCTGATCCGGAGGATTATACGGGTAATAAAAATCCACAGAGCCAAACAGGGAAAACACACGGATGGAATCACGGCCGAACTCAATCTGGAGGTCGGAGGTGCAATGGATCCGCCCTGTGTGATTGAGGTCCAGATCAAAGGCTAGAAAGCGTTCCTCAGCCAGCACTTTGGGGGAATCCCCGCGCCAGGCCAGTTCGCCACTGTGAATTTCCCCGGTGCCGGACAGGTTGCGGAGGGCCTTGGCAATCGCGGGAACGCAACTGTCGTTGAAGAACCAAAGGACCGAAACCGCCACCAGAATGGCGGCCAGCAACTGCACAATCCACAAGCGCCCCACGCGCGCATGCGCGAAGGCCACCATCCCGCGCGGGGTGATGGGCTCGGAGGCAAAGCTGGCGTCAGGTTCGCTCATTCCGAACAGCCTAGCAAAAGCCGCCGAAAAACAAACCCACTAATTACGAGGTGGGGCATGGATTGTGATTGACGGAACCCGCAAATGTCTGCGGTTGAATGGCTTGCAAGGTGTCGAGGGGAACCACCTAGGCTTTGGCCCCCGGCTTCCAGTTCTGAAAATTCGCCGGTTGAAGCTTTGCCGTCGTTCGAACCGGGGTTTTCAAACTCTCCCGAATGAGCTTGCCACCAACTTTAATTCGGCCATAGTAATTGTCGTTGCCGACGTACTGGTTGAGAATGGGCACATTGGGAAAGGACCGCCAAGTTCCGTCTTTTGACAAATGTCCGTCACGTTTCCGGCTTTCCGGCTTTGGGTTCGCAAAGCCATAGCCAAGGGATACAAAGCAAAAATACCGAAAAGCGTAACGTCAGCAAATGCCTGTAAATAAACGAGCGGAAGGGTGGCTGAGTGGTTAAAGGCACCTGACTCGAAATTAATAAACGGGGTTTTGGCCTCACTTGGCTTCACTTGGACAAATGGAGAAAACCATTGCCTGCCAATCGAATCGTGAGTTTTTGACCCTCTTCCAAGTGG
>CAZUBG010000051.1:0-28327 GCA_964618545.1 uncultured Bifidobacteriaceae bacterium
GGCGTCTCCACCCGCAAAGTCTCCGCCATCGTCGAACAACTCTGCGGCCATTCCGGCAGCTCCACCCAAGTCAGTCAGTGCGCCGCCACGCTCGATGGGGAATTGGAAAGCTGGCGCTCCCGGCCGATTGCACCCTGTCCGTATGTTTTCCTCGACGCCCGTTACGAAAAAGTCCGGCTGGGCGGGCAGGTGCTAGACGGTGCGGTACTGGTGGCCCTCGGCGTCCGCCCCGACGGCAAACGCTGCATTCTCGGCGTCAGTGTCGCCCTCAGCGAGGCCGAAGTCCATTGGCGCACGTTCCTGGCCAGCCTCCAGCAGCGCGGCCTCCACGCCCCCCTGCGCTCATCAGTGATGACCATAAAGGCCTCGGGGCCGCCCGCCAGGCCGTCTTCCCGGGCGTCCCCTGGCAGCGCGGCCAGTTTCATCTCCAGCAAAATGCCCAGGCCTATGTGCCACGCCTGGACCAGCGGGCCGCGGTCGCCCACGCCATTCGCTCGGTGTTTGATTGTCCCGACCGCCTCACCGCCCAGGCCCGCCTCAACGTCATCGTCGCGGAACAGGCTCCCACCGCGCCCAAACTCGCCACTTGGATGGAGGAAAATCTCCCCCAAGGGTTTGCCGCCTTCGCCTTCCCCCGCGACCACCAGCGCCGCCTGCGCACCACCAACCCGCTCGAACGGGTGAACCAAGAACTCAAACGCCGCACCCGCGTCGCCGGCCTCTTTCCCAACGAGGCCGCCTTGCTGCGCCTCGTCAGCGCCATCCTGGCCGAGACCAGCGATGAATGGGAAACGGGGAAAATTTACCTCAACATGGAAGCCTAAACACCCGCCCTCAATTTGCCATGCTAAAAGATTTTACAGAAAAAAATTTGCGCCGCCAATTCCCCCCTTTCCCGCCCATAGCCAGACCCGGTCAGATGGTGTAGGATATCACAGACGAAGACCTCTGTCGCAAGTGCGGCGCGGGTTGCGTTCCGGTAAAGATGTCTGGAAACCACCCGGGAGCGCCGCCGGTTCCGCCCGATGGTTTGGCAGGGGTCTCACCTGGCAAAATAAATTAAACTGGCTGGTTCAAGCCGGGTGACCCGTCTCGCAAACCATGAGCGAGCACCACAAACATACCGAGTTTTTGAAGCACTGTCTGAGCTACGACGACAGTTCGGAGCGTCACCAGATGCTGGAGAAGCTGGTTCGCCTTCAGCATGAGTTGCGGATTGTCCGGCGCGCGCGCTGGCTGGTGATTTTTTTGACGGCGCTGGCGGTGGCCGGCCTCGCGTATTCGTCCTTTTTACTGCAAAACCTTTCACACAGCGCGCAGCACTCCATCATGAACCTCCTGCTCGCGCTGATCGTCGGCCTGTTGATCAGCCTCCTCGCCTTTGTGATCCTGGGCACGTGCCTGCGCGTGAAACTACACCGGCAACGCGAGGTCTGCCGTCAACAACTCAAACGCTTCCTCGCCGCCCGCCTCGGCCCCACCCCATGAGACAGGGCGCCGGGGCTTTCCCCGGACCCGCCCTCATTTCTCACGGCAAACTGTCCGGCAGCATGACCCCGGCGTCAAACACAAGCTGGCCGCGGCGGTCGCGCCCGAGTTCGAGCGCAAAAATGTCCAACTGGTACTGCCCGTCGGCGCTGGGAATGGCGGCGAGTTGTTTCCGGGCCTGATGCAGCGCCTCTTCGGCCTGCTGCTCATCGTCCCGTGCGGCATCGGCCGCCTTTTGCTTCCGGGCGGCGGCTTGCTTCTCGTCATAGGTGTTCACCCGGATCATTTTGCTGCCGGCCTGGGCGTCGGCCTCGGCTTTGGCGGTGGCTTTTTTCTCCGCCTTCTCATCCGACCGGTACGTTTGCTGGTCGCTGGCGATCTGCGCCTCGTACTGGGGCACCAGCGCTTTTAAATTATAATACTGCTGTTCTTCCTCCGCCGGGGGATTCCTGAGGAGAATCCATTCGTTGGTCTGAACCAAGGGGCTGATGGCGATTTGGGCATTCACCACCCAGGCGCCGTCCAATTCCCCGGTCCGGACGCCGGTGATGCGCTTCCACGCCTTCAGCGGCCGGCGCGGATCAACGCCATTGGTGAAGACCAGCGGGGCGGTCCCGGGCAGATGCTCGCCGGACGTTTCCAAGCCGCCGTGCCGCCACCAGTCGAACAGCGGGGTCAGGGTCACCACCCCCCGCTCGAAGCTGCGGTAGGGATGCCGGCAGCAATCCGGCGCTGGGTTCGTCTGCGCGGAAACCGACAGGGCCGCCAACACAACAAACAAACAAAGGGTCTTTATGATCACGGTGCCAATCTCGCCTGTTTTCATCCGGATTTCAAGCCGCCAACTCAGACATCAAGGTTCACTCCGGCAGGAAGGGGGGCATGGGGCAGTCCAGGGTGTCGGCGATGGCGCGGAGCAGTTCGGCTTCGGTTTCGAGGATCACGCCGTCGGCTCCGACGACCTCCACGCAGGCGGTGAGCAGCGCTTTTTTGATGACCGGCAAGGCCACGGCCAGGCGGTTCAGAGCGGCATCTATTTCGTTGATGCCGCATTGATCCAGCGGGAGCAGTTGCAGATCGTCATCCTCCTCTTCGGTCAGGGTGGCCTGGCCACAATCAAAGGCTTTTTGGACCTCCGCCGGGTTCTGACTGCTGACGTTGGCCAGCGCGGACAGGATCACGGCGCAATCCGGGATGAGTGGGGCGAGCGCGTAGCACTGCACCCGGGTCTTGGGTCCGTAGCCGAACTGCGGCGACAGATGGCGCAGGATGATCTTTTGGAGGACGAACTCGAAGAGTTCAATCTTGCCATCACTCTTGGTCAGCCAGTCCAGGGTTTGCGCAAAGGTGACGTATTCCTCCCCGGACAGTCCGCGCAAGCCGCCCAGCGCCAGGTTCACCATGGGGAGATGCGTGTGCGCGGCCACGGAAGCCACGTTGGCATACAGGGCCTGGGTCTGTTCAAAAACGGCGGGTTCGACTTTTTGCGCCAGTTCGGCAAGCTGGCGGCCGCGCATCGAGTCGTCGGGACTCAGCAGCATGGCGTAGATCAAGGCGGTGGCGGCGAGGGGTTCGCGCGCGGCGGTGGCGATGTTGTCCGGCAGGGACTGCCGCAATTTTTCGGCGTATTCGAGGTGCTGCGGCGTGGGCGAGCCCAGATTGGGCATGACGGAATGGGATTGGATCACCGGCGGTTGGGCCGGGTCCGCCGAGGCGATGACCGCTCCGCCCAAAATGGCGCCGAACGCGTTGGGGAACGGGGGCGGCCCCGGCCGGCCGTGACCCCGGATGACCTGGGTCCGGGCGGCAGGGTCCGGCGGCTCGGTGGGAACGAATTTTCCATCCCAATTCGGGTCAATGGCGCGGATGCGCTCCGGCAGCGGCGGATGCGTGGCCAGGGCTTCAAAGAGGGGATTCCCGAGGCCGTTCCCGAAAAACATGTGGCACAGGTCGGGGGCGTGTTCGGATTCCATTTTTGAACCGAGGCCGTAGCCGCCGATTTTTTGGAGCGCGCCGGAGAGTCCGGCGGGGTTGCGGGTGAATTGCACGGAGGAGGCATCCGCCAAAAATTCGCGCTGGCGGCTGACGGCGGCCTGAATGAGGCGGCCGAAGAAAACCCCGATGGCGCCGAGGGCAATCAGCACCAAGCCGAACAGGGGCAGGGCGTTGGCGTTGCGCCCCCGGCCGCGGGCGTAGAGCAAAACCCGGCCAATGGTGGCCAGACACAGGAGCCCGAAAATGAGGCCGATAAGCTGGAGGTTCAACCGCATGTCGCCGTTGAGGATGTGGCTGAACTCGTGGCCGATCACGCCCTGCAACTGGTCCCGCGACAGCAGTTCGACACAGCCGCGCGTCACGCCAATGGCGGCGTCGCCATTGGTGTGACCGGCGGCGAAGGCGTTGATGCCGGGCTCTTCATCCAGCACATACACCTTGGGCATGGGCACGCCGGAGGCAATGGACATTTCCTCGACGACATTGAGGAGCTTGCGTTCGTTCGTCTCGGTGGTGTTGGGGGGCACGAGCCGTCCGCCCATCAGCTCGGCCACCGCGCTGCCGCCGGCGGACAGTTCGCTGATCTTGTAGAGGCTGCCCAGGATCACCACGGCGAGCACGCCCAGGGTCGCGCCGCCAAACACCTGCGGATTCCAGAGGGTGACCGCCGCTGCCTGATCGTCGTTGTAATCATGGTACCGGCTGTGATAGTGCGCCTGCACGCCGGCAAACAGCAGCAGCGCGGCGAAATAAACCAGGACGATGAGCAGAATGACCGCGCAGATAAAATAGGCGACCAGCAGCTTCGTCTTGCGCCGGGCCTTTTCCTGTCGCTCAAAGAAGTCCATATAAATGCACACCCACCGACGGCCCGGCTTTGAAGCCGGCCAATTTTAAGAGAAGCTCACCTTCGGCGCGTCCTTTTGCTCGGGCTTGTCAATGACGAACAATTCCGCCGGGCCAAAGTTGAACATGCCGGCAACAATATTGCTGGGGAACACTTCGCGGTCGGTGTTATAGGTCATGACCATGTCGTTGTACGCCTGGCGGGCGAACGAGATCTTGTTTTCGGTGGAGGTGAGTTCCTCGGTGAGCTGCATCATGTTCTGATTCGCCTTGAGGTCGGGATACTGCTCGGAAACCATCATCAACCGGCTGAGCGCGCCGCCCAGGCCGCTTTCCGCCGAGGCCAGGCTTTTCACGGCCGTGGCGTCGCCGGGGTTGCTGGCCGCGGTCTGCGAGGCGGCATAGGCGATGTTGCGGGCCTTGGTGACAGCTTCAAGGGTTTCGCGTTCGTGCTTGATGTAGCCCTTGGCGGTCTCCACCAGATTGGGGATGAGATCGTAGCGGCGCTTGAGCTGGACATCAATCTGCGCGTAGGCGTTCTTGTAGCGGTTGCGCAGGGTGACCAGCTTGTTGTAAATGCCCACGCCCAAGCCGAGCGGAATGAGGATGATCCCCACCAGCACAACCACGATGATAATGATTACGGGTGTCATAAGATATTTGTTTCCACCTGCCTGATAGCTAAGGCCAAAGTCCGCCGGGGGGCAATAATAATTTGACCGTCATTTTGGAATGGGAGAGGACCGGATTGGATGAAGCCGGGGGCAAACCGTGTTTCGGCGACCCAGCAGACTGGCAAGGCAACCACCAAGGCTTTCATTCGGGGATTTTTAAATCATTCTTTTTCGATTCTAACGGGGTTTTTCCGTTTTGCGGGGTGTTTTTGCAATGCGTTTGCAACGCCCCTCCCCGGCTCCGGCTCCTCCGACTGGAGCCGAACTCCAACGCTGGAAACCTTGCCATGGTTTTATGGGTTGGTCAAATTTTGTCGAATGATAAAAGTAAATCGCATTTCAAGGTTAAGTTTTGCTTGGGATGGGTTGGGTTGGCCGGGGGGTGGCCCGATATTTGGAATGGGGAAAGCCGCCGAACAGCCGGTGGCTGGTCGTGCGCTTTGGTCCCGAAGGGACCCCGGATATTAGCCAGCTACGCAGTGGCTGGTCACGGCGTCATTGACAAATCAACGCGTCCCGCAAGGAACGCTGGAAATCGGCGGCTGACCCTGCACCCGTATTGGGGTGGTGGTGTTCCAATGTCCCTTGCGGGACAGGGGGGCTTGGCAGGGCGGTCGCCAGCCACCTTGTGGCGGGCTAATGTCCGGTTATCCCGGCGGGACGAAAACGCACGGGTGTCACGCCTTGGTTTCTAAGGCACCCGGCGCCCCACCCCCTTCAGCAAGGATTTTTCCAGATTGCAAAGTTTTGCCGCCTTGTCCAGCCTTGGGGCAAAATTCCATGAGGAACCGGGACAAAATCAAATTGGTCGTCGCTTTCATCGCGCTTTCATTGTGCGCCACCTGGTATGTCTTTACCCGTGCGGCGGCTCATGGCAATGACCACGACAGCCTCACCCTCTATATGTTCGTGGCGGATACACACATCCACGGCCATTACAACCAACTGGCCGAAGTCTGGAAACCACGCATCGGCGGCTTCTGGCTCGCCGGCCGGCTTTGTGATGCGTTCGCCCCGGATGGTAATTTGACCATCCCCGTCTACGAAGATCTGTTTGCCTTTTATAGTGCCGCCTGGTTGTTTTTGACCCTCCTCGCGCTGATTTATTTGGCCGACCACCCCCTGTTCGTCCTCCCGCTGGTTTATGCCGGCCTGACCTACATCCTGACCCCGCCGGACCGCGTGCTGATCACGCCCTGGGATTTGCCCAGCATGTTTTTTTGGACGGTTGCGTACCTGTTCTGGCGGCGAAAATATTACCTGCCGATGCTGGGGATCATCGTGCTCGGCACGGCTTTCAAGGAAACGGTCGCCGTGACCGCATTCCTGTTTTTCTTCACGACGCTGGGCTGGCGGGCGCGCTGGGCCTGGTTCGGCGCGGCTTTTGCCGCGTGCCTGTTGCTCAAATTGTGGATCACCCATTCAGTGCTGGGTGAGTTCAGGATTTTCACCGCCGACGCGGCGGGTCACCCCGGTTTCGCGGTGTTCCTGGACTTGATCAATCCGCATGTCAACCATTTCATCTGGGTCAATGCCGGCACCTTCGTCCTGGCGTTGTGCCTGCCCATGAGAACCCTGAATGACCGGGGAACCAAGTTCCTCTTGTTGGTTTTCCTGGCCGGCCTGACGTTGGCTTGTGTTTTGGCGCAGACGCCGTTCGAGTTCCGTCAATTCCTGGATGTGCTGCCCATTTCGGTGCTCTATCTGGAACAGACCGTCCGGCGGTGGCAGAAGGACAACACGGCCGGCCAGGCCCAACCGGCGTGAAAGGGGCACGCATTCTGAAAGCCTGTCCCGCCGGACGGATTGAGTGTCTGGGCCGCGGACCGGGGGCAAAATGGCGAACGAGGGTAATCCCCTTAAAAAAGGGTAATAAGCCTTTCAAGTAGCCAGTAAAACGGACCTGCGCCCGGCGGTTGGAGCAGGCGGTTCATCATTGTGAAACGGGGTTTTCATGGGGTCTCTCTGTTCAGCTTGAGATGCTTTTCACAATGCGACAAAAATTCAAGCTGGCTGGGAATTTCGAGCGCAGGGGACATGACGGCTTTAACCGCCTTGATTGCTGCCGCAGCCGACAGCCCGCGATGCAAAAGAATAAGCGCAAGGAGTGTGCCGGTTCGTCCAACGCCTCCCTCACAGTGGACCCCCAAAGGCAAAGGAGACACATCATCGAACGCCAGCATCCGATCCACCGGTTCCAAAGTTGGCGGGCATCCATCAGGAATCTGAGGCGAAAAATAGTGAAATCCAGAACCCCCGAAAATCTTCCGGTGAATCGGAAAGGGGTCGGTTAATGGGATTGTCATGTTTTCTTCTGACGGCGATTCATGCTGGGGCACGGTCGGCTTTCCCACCCGCCAGCCTGGGTTCCCGTTTCATCTGATGGCCCGCCATTCATGGCCGGCCCATTAACCGTCCCGGCCTGGACAAATGCCACCGGAAAATCGCGCCGCACTCAAACCGGGCGCGCGGGCGGTTTCAAGCCTTGCCGCTAACGGCCCAAATGTGCTAGAGTATGGATGATGAGCAGCATAATGGAAATTGAAGCCGCCATTGAAAAGTTGCCCCCTCCGCAAATGGACGAACTGGCGGCCTGGCTGGAGGCGCGACGGGTGCGCCGGGACACCCCGGCATCGGTCGAAAGCTGGCTGGAACGCGCGCGCGGCACCGCTCTTGCCGGAGTGACGACCACGAATGTCCTGGCCCTCACCCGGGGTGAAGAATGAGCGGATTTCTTTTCGACACCAATGTGTTGCTGGACATCGCGACCGCCGATCCCGTTTGGCTCCCCTGGTCAGAGAAACAATTTCGCACTACCGCAGCATTAGGGCCAATTCTCATCAACCCAATCATCCATGCCGAACTGGCACCGGCTTTTGCGAGTGCCGCCGACTTGGACCGATGGCTTGATCCAGCCGTTTTTCAACGTTTGCCATTGCCTTATGCTGCGGGCTGGCTGGCTGCGCAGGCATTTTTGAAATACCGACGAGGCGGGGGCACCAAGACCACTCCCCTGCCGGATTTCTACATCGGAGCGCATGCGGAAGCAGAGCATCGGACACTCGTCACGCGCGACACAGCCCGTTATCGCACCTATTTTCCAAACATCGGGTTGGTTGGTCCGACGTAAACGGGTCCTGATTTTGTCATATTTCCTTCTTGCGGCGATTCATGCTGGGGCACGGCCGGCTTTCCCACCCGCCAGCCTGGGTTCCCGTTTGATCTGATGGCCCGGCATTCATGGCCAGCCCATTAACCGTCCCGGCCTGGACAAATGCCACCGGAAAATCACGCCGCGCCCGACAACCCGCCACCGGCATGGCCGGCGCCCGATTGCCCGGTTGCGAATCAGGCTCCACTTTGCTTCCTTCAACGCATTCTCAACGCGGCCATCACAGAACCAGCGGCCCGCCGGCGGCAACGGGAACTTGGACCGTTCCTCACGCCCTCGCCGGCGGCTGGTTTTTCGAGAGTGGGACAGGCTTCCCGCCTGTCCCACTCTCGCAAACCCCGGCCGGGCAGTTCAAGACCTTCATGCCTCCACCTCGGTTGAGGTTCATGGGCAGGGGAATGGTCCGGCTGGTGGTTGACGGGAGGAATGGCCGGGATCATCGGACGGTCGCCCGCCAAAGCGGCAGAGGGCTGCCGCACTACGCGACGCTGCGCGCGGACGGAGGCGTCTTCGCAATAGAATGCTGGCTGTCATCGGCAGCCCAGGCAGATTATTCAGAGCCTCCTCACGTCGGCTGCTACGATCATTTTGTCAGGGGCGGCGCGGCAGCGCCGGTCCTGCCAAGGGGGATGATGGGCCGGTCGCAACCAATGCCCGAAATATTTGAGTCTCCTGACGTCGTCGCCTGCGAAGTTTTTGATTTTGGCCTTCGGCTCGAAAACCGCCGGCAACTTGGGAGGACGCGCCGCGCTCGTTACCTAGTAACGAAAAACGATCCAAATCAGCAATAGTACTTGACATGACTTAACCGTCTCAGCCCCAACATTTTGCCGAGCCGGTCAACCCAAATCCACACCCTGGCGCGTTACTAGGTAACGAAAATGTCCTGAATCTTTTTTTCTCCGGGGATCTGGCGCATGTGGGTTCAGGGCACGACTTCGACGGGGAGTCCCACCCAGGACAGTTTGAGCAGGTAGGCGGCATCCCAGTTGGCCAGCCGGAAACAGCCGTGGGATTCGGTGCGGCCCACTTGTTCCGGCGCGGGGGTGCCGTGCATGCCGTAGCCGGGGCGGTCCAGCCCCATCCAGGCCACGCCGACGGGATTGTTCGGGCCGGCCGGCAGAACCAGTTTGCGGCCCAGCTTTTGCGCCTCCGGGGATTCGGGAAAGACCGCCGGATCGAAGGTGTAATTGGGATGGGGAATGACGGAGATC
This sequence comes from uncultured Bifidobacteriaceae bacterium, assembly GCA_964618545.1. Lineage (GTDB taxonomy): Bacteria > Verrucomicrobiota > Verrucomicrobiia > Limisphaerales > UBA11358 > UBA11358. The sequence goes on from CAZUBG010000051.1 coordinate 9,390, forward strand.
ACATGGAGGCTGCCCACCGGCCGCTTCTCAACGCGGGCGGCAATGCTGCACGGGAAATGAGCCAGCAAGTTGCTCTCTGTATCAAAGGCCTCCAGATACTTGCCGGACAAATGGATGATGACGAGGGCCGCCTTGTCGGACGGTTCGGGATATTGGACATCCGGCACCTGCAACGTGGTTCCCGGTGCGGGGTTGGACCAATCCACTTTTGGATTCAACTGCCGGATCAGGGCGGGATTGGCGTGGCTGAATTCGCCGACGAGTTCGAGTTCGGTTTCGAAGTCGAGGACGGATTGCCGGGATTTTTCCAGCCAGGTTTTTCCCAGTGGCTGCAAACGGGCCAGATCGTCGGTCGTGATGGTGTAAGTGGTCAGGAGGGGCGCCTCCAAGGTGAGGGCGGCGCGGGTGGGCGGGTCCAGCGCGCTGGTTTGGGGCAGATGATGGGTCCGTTGAAACTGGCGCAGGGCCAGGCGGGTTTGGGAACCGATGGCGCCGTCAATGGAACCCGGCGAAATGGCCAGGCGCGCGAGCGCCACCTGGACTTCAAAGGGATTGCTGACGGGGCGGGGGAACCCCACGGCCGCCGGACCGGCGGCTTCGGAGGGTTCCAACTTGGAGGCCATAACCGGGAGACTGACCGGTGGCGGTGGCATGGATTCTAGCGACCGGCTGATGGGAGCCACCGCTGCGGGGGGCTTGACTGGCTGAGGTTTGGGCGCGGGCGCGGCCCTGGACGGAGGCGGGGGGATGGCTGGCGCGACGGTGGTTTTGGGATGCGAGTGCAGCCACCAAAACCAGAGGCCCAATCCCAGTAAAACCGCCATCACCAGCCAGAGCATTCGACCGGGGCCGGTTTTGCGGCGGTCCCGGGGCAAGCGGAATTTGGGCTGGGAGCGGAGCGACACCGTCAAATTAAGCCAGACTCAGGCGGGAATCCCAAGCGCAAATCCAAGGCTCAGCCCCGTGCATCCTGAAGTTGTTGGTGAAATCGGACAGATCCGCGCTTTTGAACTCGACGACATGTCGTCTCGTCCAAAAGCGGCGACGTGTCGCCGCACTCCAAAATGCCTTCGCCCTGACAATCACCCACAACTTCGGGAGGCACCGGCTCAGCCTTTGACGAGCAGGTCCTGATAGGCGCAGGCGATCTGGTCCACCAGCGGCGAAAGTTCGACGGGTTCGCCGTCAAACACCGAGACCGGCACGATGCCGAGGGTGCTTTGCGTAATGAAGATGCCGCCGGAATTGCGCAGGGCTTCGGGCTTGATGACGCGCTTGTTGGTTTGCAGACCCAGGGTCTGGCAGATTTCCAGGACCACCGCGCGGGTGATTCCCGGCAACACGCCGCGACCGGTGGGCACGGTGCAGATTTTGTCCTGGTAAACCCAGAACAGGTTGCCGGTGGCGGTTTCCGCCGCCTCGCCGTTGGTGTTGACAAGGAGGGCTTCATCCGCGCCCCGGGCGGCGGCGTCGGCCCGGGCCATGATGTGCAGCATTTTGCTGGTGGTCTTGAAGGACGCAAAGACATCCGAGGCCGAGATGCGATAAGGGGAGGTGACCAGGTTCCACAGGACCTGGGCATCCGTGGCCAGAGCAGGGGTCTCGTGGAGGGTCATGACAAGGGTGGGCGGGCCGGAATCCGCCGGCAAATACCCGCGCCGGCCCGGCCCGCGGGTCAGCATGATGCGCAGGACGGACTCGGGCATGTGGTTTTTCTCGATCAACTGCTCCGTGAAGCGCTGCAGTTCCTTGGGCGGGTGCGGCAGTTTGATTTGCAGAAATTCCGCGCCGCGCACCAGGCGCTCCAAATGCTGGGCCAGGCGGAAGGGCCGCCCGCCCACCACGCGCATCGTTTCGAAGAGGCCGTCACCATACATGAAACCGCGGTCGTTGATGGGCACAACGGCCTGGGCTTCCGGCATGAATTGGCCGTTCAAAAAAGCGATCATGAATGCAAATTCCTAGTGCCTGTCTAATTACCCGATTAAGAGAGAATCTGCGAGAAGAAAAAATGATGGAAAACTGGCAACGTGTGGTCGGAAATTGCCCCGGTGGAGAAATCCAGTTTTCTGGCTCAAAGATTTCGCCGGGCCTTTGGACCGTCAACGGCAACTCACCCCCAGCCGCTTTGCTATTTGTCCGCCAATTTAATGTGGGTGACCTTGATTTCTGAAACAGCGTGGTCCGCCCAAAATGTGATGGCGTGGCGGCCAATCACTTTTACTTGAATCATTTGCCAACATTATCCTTTTCGGCAAAGTCGCCCTGGGTGTTTGGATTATCAGCCGATGAGCGGATGAATTTCATCACGGCTTCACGTCGGAAACCCGAACGAGGTGCGGTGGCAAGCGCCTGTTCATTAATGAAGACCGCATAAGCCCGCATGAGCTTAATTTCTGTCCAGCCGACGCTCGAATTCGTCCGGCGTCAGCCAGTGGGATTTGTCCGCCTCGTTGAGGAGGCTGGCAACTTCCCGGTGGTGATTCAAATCGTGCGCGTAACGCAACTGGAGGGTATAAGCAATGAGTTCGGCCTGTTGCTGTTCGTCCAGCAACGCCACCGCCCGTTTGATCTGCTCAAAACTCACAAACCCATTTTAACCCACCCTCCATTTTATGCAAGTGAAGGCTTCCCTTCGGAAATTTAACGTTCCTTGGTCACCGCTCAATCCAGCCGCCGCCCAACACGAGATCGTCCTGATAAAACACGGCCGCCTGGCCGGGGGTGACGGCCCGTTGTGGGGTGTGCAATTTCACGCGGACGCGGCGGCCGTCCAGCGGCGTCACGGTCGCGGGCGTGCCCGGATGGTTGTAGCGAATCTTGGCGGTGGCCTCGATGGGGGCGGTGAGTTGCTCGAACGGATGCCAGTTGCAGCGGTCGGCGGTGAATTCGTCACGGTCCAGCGCGGAGTCGTCGCCGACCATCACGCGGTTGTTTGCGGCGTCCAGTTCGACCACATAGACAGGCTTGGGGGTGGTGATGCCCAGGCCCTTGCGCTGGCCGATGGTGTAAAATTCGATGCCGTCGTGGTGGCCGAGCACATGGCCGTACACATTCACAATCTCGCCGCGATGCTTTTGCACCAGGCCGGCCGCCTGGAGGAAGCCGCCGTAATTGTTGTCCGGCACGAAACAAATTTCCATGCTCTCCTCCTTGTCGGCGGTCTTGAGCTGGCAGTGGCGCGCCACTGCGCGGGTGTCGCCCTTGGTTTTTTCGCCCAGCGGAAACATGGCCCGGGCGAGCTGGTCCTGACGCAGCGAAAACAGAAAATAACTCTGGTCCTTGCGCCGGTCCAAGCCCCGCTTGAGCAGGTGACGGGCGCCATCCGCGCTTTTTTCCACGCGGGCGAAATGGCCGGTGGCGATGTACTGCGCCCCGAGCTGGTCGGCCCGGCTGATGAGCCGGCCAAATTTCAGGTTTTGATTGCACATCACGCACGGATTGGGGGTGCGCCCGGCCTTGTATTCGTCGGCGAAATACTGGATGACGTGGTTCTGAAATTCCGCCGCCTCGTCAATAAGGTAATACGGGATGTCGAGTTTGTGGCAGACGGAGCGGGCGTCGGTGACGGCCTGGGGGCCGCAGCACTTGTCCTCGGCGCGGTTGACGCAATCCTGCGGCCAGAGCTTGAGGGTGATGCCGATGACCTCGTAGCCCTGCTCCTGCAACAGCGCCGCCGTGGCGGAGGAGTCCACCCCCCCGCTCATGCCACAGACCACGCGCTGACGTTTTTGCGTATTCACAGAAGGACATTATATCATATCCAAACGGCGTGTAAATTGCGTTTGGCGGGGCTCAGGGCACTTTGGCGGCTTTGACCATTTCCGCCGCGAGCGCCCCGGCCGTCCAGGTGTTCCCGGACAAAACGGTTTGCACGCGCCCATGGGCATCCACCACGGCGGTGCGCAAATTGTGGTTCATGCCCCCGCCCTCGTGCCAGAATTTCATCCCAAACTCATCGGCCAGCGCGGTGATGTTGATCAATTCGCCGGTCAGGAAACTCCAGTGCTGTGGATCGTAGTGATGCGCCTGGGCATACAGTTTCAATTGATCCGGCGTGTCGTATTCCGGGTCGAAGGAAACGGTCAGGAAATGGAAGTTGGTCGGCGCCTGCGGGTCGCGGGCCAGCAGGTCCAGGGTGTCGTGGAACCACGCGGACATGCGCGGGCAAAAGGCCGGGTAAGGGCAGCGGGTGAAAATAAAGGTGATCGCCAGGGCCTGGCCGCGGAAGGAGGACAGGCGCACGGGCTGGCCGAGTTCGTTGGTGAAACCGTAATCGGGCAGCGGATCGCCGACGCCGAGCGGGTCCACGTCGCGCACCAGCCGGAAGGGGCCGGTGGTGGGGATGTTCGTATCCAGGGCGGCGGGGAGTTTCTGGAGATGCTCGATCCAGCCGTCCTTGGGGGTGACCAAGATTAGAAAGGAGACAGAGTCCCCGGGGGTGAGGCCGGTGAGTTCGTTGGTGTCTTTGATGGCAAAGGGCATGGTCATGGCGGGCATGAAACCGGGAATGGCTTCGTGCCGGATGCTGACGGTTTTTTCGCCGGGATTGATTTCCCGCACCACCCCGCGCACCTGAAAGGTTTTGAGGTGGACGGACGACCGGAGCACCGAACCGACGCTGGCGGCGACGGCGAGCAAAAAAAGGAGGCACATGGCCAGGGGCCAAAAATACCGGCCGGGGGGCCGGCGGTCTTGAAGATCATTCATTTTGAGGTTCCGAGCATACCGGCTTTCTCAAAAATTGCCACCGGGTTGTGGTGGCCGGAAGGGATTTGAAAAAATTAATCGTTCTTTTGTGCCATTTTGCGTGCTTTTGTGTTTTGGTCCCCGGTTTCGCTCAAACCGCAGATGAGGGGAAATTCCACATTCCAAAATCCAAGGTTCAAGGAAACTTCAAACTTCAAGGGAGTTGCGCGGTTATTCCCGACGCCGGGTCAGGGGACCCGGCCTACAAGGCGAGAGGCTTTTGTGACACCGGCTTGGAGCCCCGCCGGGGGACTCCGTGCCGCGTTGAAAGGTCGGATTAGGTTGGATTAGGTCGGATTGGCAGGGGTACGATCCGACACCAGCGGGAAGGAGCCGTTCCCGCCCCGAGGCGGCCTCCGTCTGGCGACGGAATATGTCAAAGAACACCGGAGGGCTCAAATTCCTCCGTTGTTGCCGGCCACCTCAATGCCTGCGCCCTGGGCGGCCAGCGTTCATGGGCAGTCCCATGACCCGGCAGACAAGATAGCACAGTGGGTGAGACTTTTAAAGTCCCATTGTAAAAATATTTTTAGAGGCATGATAAGTTGTCAGTCAGAGAGATGTGAAAGAATCGGGCGGGGGAGCCGGATTTTTTTAGGCGTGGCGGGGACGATTACGGGTGATTCCGGGGAAATAATCAGAGCTTCGTGACCGGCGGGTTGCCCAAGTCAAAAACAAGGCGATCCTTGCATCCGGGACCAGCAGAAAATCGCATATTCCTTCACTTTTCAACGCGCTGCGGGTCACAGACCCGCGCTCCGTGTCTTGGGCAACACGCCGCGACCTGGTCTCCTACGAATTCTCGGAGGGGGTTCTGATCGCCGGCTGGCACCTCTGTTGGCGGGGGGCGTGAAATTTTCACGCATGATGCGTGAAAATCACGCATTGGGCCCCGGCCCGGGAGCGGGTGGTCCAGGAAGGGGCAAACGCATCCAAAATTGTTGTAACTCATTGAAATTCAACAAGCTGCGAATTTTTCTCAAAGGTTCTTACGGTAAGTCAGTGGCAAAAAAACCTCGGATTCCCCGGTTTTCACTGTCAGCTTGGGACGTGTGCGCCTGGTTATCATTGTGTTGCAATCTGGCAAGAGGTATGCTTTAGTAGATTTGAGTATGAAAACGACTCGTCTCAGAAGCCGGTCTGGAGCGTTCACTTTGATCGAAATGCTGACGGTTTGCGCGATCATCGGGATTCTGGCGGCCATGTTGATGCCGGTGTTGAGTCAGGGCAAGGCGACGGCGAAGCGAATCCAATGTGTCAACGATCTGAGGCAGACTGGCCTGAGTTATCAGCTTTTCGCCAACGACCACGGAGGAAGGTATCCGACCCACGTTTCGACCAATGACGGGGGGGCCATTGAATATGTGACCCTCGGTTACCAACTCAGCAGCCCCTTTTATTTTTCCTATCAGCTTTTTCTTCCGGTGGCCGGGGAACTCAGCACGCCCAGCGGGCTGGCTTGTCCGTCGGATTTGGATCGCCTGCCGGGGAGAAAATTCAGCGAGTTCGACAACTGGAATTTGAGCTACGTCATTGGGCTCAGAGCGGATCCCAACCTGCCGACCACGATACTGGCTGGCGACCGGACACTGCCCACCGTTGCCAGCACTAATTCGGTCTCGCCGACGATCGGCTATTTGCCCCCACCCAATCCCTACTGGGAGCGGGGATTGCACAACCGAAAAGGCAATCTGTTGTTCTCGGATGACCATGTGGAGGAATCCAATGATGCGCGGGCTCTGGAGGAGGAAACCGAGGCCGAAGATGTGTTCTATCCGGATGTGGACGAAAGTTCGGCACCAACGGAGCAATTTGCGGCCGCTCGATCGGCCAATAATTCCAGCGTCAACCCGTACGCCTCCTATTATTCGCAGTCACCGGCCTACCATTCTTCTCCGGCCGATCCGACGCCCCAATCGTCATCTCCGGCGTATCCGGCAACCTCCCACGCCACTGGCGCGGCCCAGACTTTATCGGCAAGTTCAGGTGGTTCCGGCCAACCCGGGCATGCCCCCGCCTCCGATGCATCGCACGCCGCCGCGACCAGGACGGGGGACTCCGAGCCGGTGGGAACCGAGCACGTGACCGAGGAAAAAAAGGGGACGGCTCTGGGATCGCCCGCAACCAAACCGGAACCCCGCATCGCCCACACGAGCGAACTGGCGTTCCCCACGGCGCTGGCCCAAACGGCGAGCGAAAGCTGGCATGCCACGAGCTGGCTGATCTGGCTGCTGCTCTTGTTTTTGGCGCTCTATTTGGTCGCACGCAGGCTGGACCGTCGCCAGCGTGACAAGCGTGCGAAGCCGGAGGAGCCCCCGAGAAATTGGTAGCACCGGGTCACTGTTGTTGGATCATCAGGAAGACATTGGGGGTGGTGCTGATTACTGCGGGCAGTTTTTTTCTGCAAGATCCCCGCCCCGGCCCCGTATGGGTTGGTTGAAAGGTAAAAAATATGCATCACAGTCCCGTGTTTTTAATCGTGCTGGTCATCGGCATCGTCGCGCTGGTCGTTTCCATCGCCCAGAACTCGAAGTCGTCAAAAAACTGACTTGCCGTTTCCTTTGAAAACAAGCTTTACCAGCACAGGCGCGCCTTTTGAACAATCCAAAAGGGTCCTGTTTTCGTGGCAAAGCCGGTTTGGCCGGGCGCGACAAACATCGCCAGGCCCGTCCCGGGTTGCCGGGATGGCGCGGAGGAACACCGTCAGACCGGCTTTCCCACGAGATCATGGCTTTTTTGCCCCGCCTTGAATCCGGAGTCCACCGGCCGGTCGCAGCCGCCGGTCATCAGTAAGGGTCCTGCCTCTGACACGGATCTTTTGGGTTGGAAATGAACTTCAGTCCCTGCGGGAAGAAACAAAGACCGCTCTCCCGGCCTTCTCCCCGAGGAGGGGAATTGTCTCCAGCCTCACAAAAACACAACGATTCCAGTGGCCGGATGTCGGGAGGGGAATAACAAATGCGGCAAACGCCAGTTTGCCGCTACGTTCGGAGGCCCGGCCGATTGCAAATCGGCGATACGGCGGACTGCCAGTCCGCGCCACGTTGCCGGGCGAGGGCAAAAGCTGATTCCGGGGTTTTCGCTGAGTTCCACGCGCTGCGGCTCACAGAGCCGCGCTCCGTTGCCGGGCGCGGGTCGGGGTTCCAAGGCGTAAGCAGAGGGAACATAGGGACGGGTTGGGGCAAAGACAAATAGTGGGCGGTGCGGCGGCACCGCCCTACCGGGGAGACGCCCGGCCTTCTCCCCCGGGTAGGGGAATTGTCTCCAGCCTCACAAAAACACAGCGATTCCAGTGGCCGGATGTCGGGAGGGGAATAACAAATGCGGCAAACGCCAGTTTGCCGCTACGTTCGGAGGCCCGGCCGATTGCCAATCGGCGATACGGCGGACTGCCAGTCCGCGCCACGTTGGCGGGCGAGGGCAAAAGCTGATTCCGGGGTTTTCGCTGAGTTCCACGCGCTGCGGCTCACAGAGCCGCGCTCCGTTGCCGGGCGCGGGCAAAAGCTGGTTCCGGGGTTTTAGCTGAGTTCCACGCGCTGCGGCTCACAGAGCCGCGCTCCGTTGCCGGGCGAGGGCAAAAGCTGATTCCGGGGTTTTCGCTGAGTTCCACGCGCTGCGGCTCACAGAGCCGCGCTCCGTTGCCGGGCGCGGGCAAAAGCTGGTTCCGGGGTTTTAGCTGAGTTCCACGCGCTGCGGCTCACAGAGCCGCGCTCCGTTGCCGGGCGAGGGTCGGGGTTCCAAGGCGTAAGCAGAGGGAACATAGGGACGGGTTGGGGCAAAGACAAATAGTGGGCGGTGCGGCGGCACCGGCCGACCCGGTTTTTCGCCAAACGCGACCGGCGTTAACGGGTGGTGTTTTGCCCTTGGTTGTGGTTCACTCAGGACCGATGCGCCTGCTGATTGTCGAGGATGATGAAAAGACTGCGGGCGCGCTGAAAACGGGCCTGGAAAACGAGGGTTTTACCGTGTCCACAGCGCGCACGGGCGAAGAGGGTTTTTTCCTGCTGAATTCGGAAGCCTTTGACCTGGTGGTGCTGGACTGGATGCTGCCCGGCCGGGACGGGGTGGAGATTCTGAAAACGCTGCGGCAGCGCGGAACCCAGACGCCGGTGTTGCTGCTGACGGCCCGCGATGCGGTGTCGGACCGGGTGCGGGGGCTGGAAAGCGGCGCGGATGATTACCTGGTCAAACCGTTTGCGTTCGCCGAACTGGTGGCGCGGCTCAGGTCGCTGTTGCGGCGGGCGACGGTGGAACCCCTGCGAAAAACGATGGCTGACCTGGTGGTGGAGGTGGAATCGCGACGGGCCTGCCGGGCGGGGAAAAACATTGAACTGACGCGGCGTGAATTTGACGTGCTGGCTTTTTTGCTGCGCCAGCCCGGCCAGGTGGTGACGCGTGAAATGCTGGCCAAGGATGTCTGGGGGGAGGTCAACCGGGTCACCCCGCTGGATAATGTCATTGATGTTCATGTGGCGCATTTGCGGCGAAAGCTGGATGACGGCCACGCGGTCAAACTCATTCAGACGGTGCGCGGGGTGGGGTTTGTCCTGCGCGCGGAGGCACGGGCATGAGGGGGTGGTGGCAGCGCCATTCGCGCCGGCTGTGGCCGGCGCTTTGGTTCGCCCTGGCGGGGGATGCCGTGGCGGTGCTGGGGGCGGCCGGGGCGGTTGTTTCCGGGGTTGGCCAAGCGGCGAACCCGGCGAAAACCTGGCCGGAATTGGCTCTCGTTGGTCTGGCCATGACGCTGCTGTTTGGCTTGACCGGTTATGTCATCGCGGGCCGGGTGCTGGCCCCGGTGCGGGAAACGATTGAGCAGGCGCGCCGCCTTTCGACCCAGTCCGGTCCCCGGCACCTTTCCGTCCCGAATCCGCACGACGAGGTGGGGGAACTGGAAAGATTTTTAAATGAACAACTCCAGCGGTTGGAGGGTTCGTATGTGGAGGTGGACCGGCTGGCGGGGGACGTTTCGCATGAACTGCGCACGCCCCTGACGGCGATGCGGGCGGTCGGCGAGGTGGCGTTGCGCGAGGGCAACCCGGCCCTTTTGTTTGACGCGGTCGGCAGCATGCTGGAGGAAATCCGGCGGATGAATCAATTGATTGACCGGCTGCTGTTGTTGACGCGGATGGACAGTGACAAATGGCCGGTGCGGCCGAAGCCGGGCCCGGTGCGGCCCCTGTTGGTGGAGGTGTGCGCCACGCTGAGTCTGGTGGCGGAGGACAAGCAGCAGCGGTTGCAGGTGGATTGCGCGGAACCGTTGCGGGCGAACTTTGATGCGGCGCTGCTGCGGCTGGCGCTGATGAACCTCACGCAAAACGCGATTCGTTACAGTCCGCCGGGGAAAGTGATCACGCTCGGCGGGCGGACGGATGACAACTGGGTGATTCTGGAGGTGGCGGATGAAGGCCCCGGGATTGCGCCGGAACACCGCCAGAAAATCTTCAACCGATTTTACCGGGTGGATGTAGCGCGTTCGCGCGCCGAGGGGGGCGTGGGTCTGGGGCTGGCGATTGTAAAATGGGCGGTGGGGCGGACGGGCGGGCTGGTGGAATTGGAAAGCGAGGTCGGGCGCGGGAGCATTTTTCGCGTGCGGCTGCCCCGGGTGGGTGGGTGAGACGGGGACGGAAGGATTTAACCGCAAGGAACGCAGAGATCGCAGAGAAAAAAAGGGAATACGAGCCTTGTAGGCGGGCGGACCGCAGGTTTCCCAATCGGCGGGACTGTCCGCGGGTTGGACGCGCCAGGCTGGCGAACGGTCTGCGGGTTGGGAAACCCGCGATACGGCAGACTGGGAAGTCTGGGGCACGAAAAAAGCGCCTCGTTCCCGCAGTCGGATTTGAAAACCAGGAAATGCCGACAAGGTGCAGGAGGTGTTGCCGCAATTTGAAAACCGGCGGGTGCAGAATCGTTCGCACGGGGTTTCTGGATTCCACGCGCTCCGATGGCGGGGGATGCTCCACCCTGGCTCCGTGAAGGGGAATACTTAAGAAATCTTCAGAAAGCCTTAAGTATCAAAATTCCAAGATAAAGGATTATTCTGTGGCTGCATTCATGTATTGGCTGAGCAAAAGCATCCACCAAATCCGCCGGCTGAACCGGCGGACCCTGATTTTTCTGGCGGCCCTGGGGCCGGGGATCATCACCATGATCGCAGACAACGACGCCGGCGGCATTTCCACATACGCCCAGACGGGCGCCAGGACGGGGTTCAACCTGCTTTGGGCCATGATCATCCTGGTCCCGATGGCGTATTACGTGCAAGAGATGACGGTGCGGCTGGGGGCGGTCACCAAGCGCGGTCACGCGGAGGCGATTTTTGACGGATTCGGCAAGTTCTGGGGGTGGTTCTCGATTTTCGATCTGGGGGTGATCAACTGGCTGACGCTGGTGACGGAATACATTGGCATGACGCAGGCGATGAGCCTCTTCAACATTCCCGCGTGGGTCACGTTCCTGGGAGTGACGCTGCTGCTGACGGCCATTGTGATCAGCGGGCGTTACTGGACGTTCGAGAAAATCACGCTTTTGTTCTGCCTCTTCAATCTGGTTTATATTCCGGCCGCCTTCTGGGCAATGCACACGGGAAACGTGCGGGAAGGCTGGAGCGCCGTGGGACACGGGTTCTATCATCCCAATTTCAAGCTCGGCATGTCCGGCGGGGCGCTGCTCACGCTGATCATGGCGAACATCGGCACGACGATCACGCCGTGGCAGATTTTTTTCCAGCAATCGGCGGTGGTGGACAAGGGCATGGATGTGAAACAAATCAAATACGGGAAGTTTGACACGCTGTTCGGCTCGGTGATGACCTGTGTGGTGGCGGCGTTTATCATCATCGCCACGGCGGGCGTGTTCTACTACAACCCGGCCAATCCCAGCCCCGGCGGCCAGGCGGCGGCCCGGGCGTCCCAGCAGACCACGACCGGCGCGTGGTCGAAAGTGGACCCCTCGTTCCAAAGCTGGCAGGACATGGATTCGGCCGCGAAGACGGCGCAGGCCATGCCGCAGGTGCTGCACGGACAATGGGGGCAGTGGGCGAAGGTGCTGTTCGCGATCGGGCTGTTTGACGCGGGGCTGCTGGGCGCGCTGTGCATCTCGCTGGCGACGAGTTGGGCCATGGGGGAGGTGTTCGGCTGGGCGCATTCCCTCAACCGGGGGGTGCGGGAGGCGCCGTGGTTCTATGCGGCCTATGCGCTGATGCTGATGTCGGCGGGGGTGGTGTCGCTCATTGCCAGGGTGGATGTCCAGAATATCATCACCATTTTTGTGCAGGTGGTGGCGGTGACGCTGCTGCCGGCGGCACTGATGTTTTTGATATTGTTGCTGAACGACAAACCGCTCATGGGTGATTACGTCAACACCCGCTGGCAGAACATCGCCAACTGGAGCATCGCGGCCTTCGTGATCGTGATTTCCACCGCGTATGGGGTTTCGGTGCTGTTCCCCGAGTGGTTCGGGACGGGCGATTAGGAGCCGTTGACATGAATCATCCACAAACCAACGACTCCGGCAAACCGGCCGGGTATGAAGGGTTTCAACTGCGGTTTTTTTCGCGGCTGCTGAACCGCCGGATTCGTCTGGACCCGACCGGCCGGAAAAACGGGCGGGTGACGGACCTGGTGTTCCGGCTTTCCGAACCCTATCCCGAGGCGGTGGGGATTTACATCGAACACGGCAAGGGGCTTCCCACCGAGCTGATTCCGTGGAACCAGGTGACACGGATTGACGACGAAGCCATTTTCATCACACCGTCCGAAACCGGGCGGCCGTATCCGCCGTTCGAGGATCAGAAAGGCTGGATCCTGCTGAACGAACACCTGATGGGGCAGACGATTCTGGATACGGACGGCCGGCGCACGGAAGTGGTCAACGACATTCACCTGCTGTTCTCCCAAGGCCGGATGATCCTGGTGCATGTGGACATCTCGTTCAACGGTTTCCTTCGGAAATGGGGCTTGGAACGCCTGGCACACCCCAAAGACCAGTTGATTTCCTGGCGCTATGTCCAACCGCTTTCGGTGGAGGACCACACGACGGACGTGGTGACGCTCTCGGTCGCGCGCGAGCAGGCACTGGAACTGCCGAGCGAAGACCTGGCGGACGCGCTGGAAGTGCTGTCGGGCGACGCGCAGCAGGCGATGTTTGCGGCGCTGGACCCGGACAAGGCCGCCGAAGTGCTGGGCAAGGCCGAACCGCGCGCCAAACGGCAGCTCATTGCGTTTTTGACGGAGGACAAGGCGCGGCAGGTGTTGGAACGGATGTCCGTGCTGCAAATTGCCGACTGCCTTTCCGACCTGCCGCACGCCAAGGCCACGGAACTGATGAAATTGCTGCCGCTGGCGCGGGCCGCCCGCGTGAAGGCCGCCATGTCCAACGCGGATGTGCTGGCGGCAACGCTGATGAGCGAGAAATTTTTCATGTTTTCCCCCGGGGCAAGGGCGGGGGAGGTGTTGCAATCGCTGCGCAATTTTGCGGGGGACAACCAAAATCTGTCCTATCTCTTCGTGGTGACGGGCGAGGAAAGAACCCTGCACGGGGTGGTGGATTTGCGGGATCTGGTGGTGGCCCCGGAGCAGGCCACCCTGGGGGAGTTGATGATTGCGCCGGTGGTGGCGGCGGAACACGACTGCCTGCGGGAGGATTTGGCGGCGCTGTTCGCCAAATACCAGTTTCACCTGCTGCCGGTGGTGTACAAACAGAACCGGCTGCAGGGCGTGGTGCGCTACCGGGACATCATGAAAGGCACGAAGTTTGAGACCAAAGCGGATTGATTTATGGCACGCATCAAAACAACCAAAACGGTCCGGTTTGCCCTGTGGGCGCTGCGGATTTACCTGTTGATCCTGCTGACGCTGATCGGCCTCAAATTCGCGCGCGTTTTTTCCGGCGCGCACCAGCAGGATCCGGCGGTTCCCGAACCGGCGGCGGCCATCGCCTCCCATTCACCCGCCGCCGACAAACCATGATCCGCCAGATACCGCTTGCATGAACTGGAAAGCATGGCTGGACGAAGTCAGACGACTGTCGTGCTCAAAGCGATTCTTTCCAGCCCGGAACGGATGGATGCGCAAGAGGAGCAACGGGCCAGCCGGTTGAGGGTGAAAAAAACTTCGCCGGCCTGAGCTGGGAGTTGTTGCCGAACGGTCGCAGCGGATGAATCTTCACTCCCAATCCATGGCAAGCCACCGGTAAAAAACCGCAACGGCCCGGCAGCGCGGGCCGGTTCTTTCTGCAATGATTTTCCCCGTGATGAGGAAAAAATGCATGATTCAGCCTGATCCGGCAGGATCGCCAATTTTCCAATGGGCGGGCCGGTCCGCGGGGCGTGGGCGACAGGTTGGCGAACGGCCTGCGGGTTGGGAAACCCGCGATACGGCAGACTTGGAAGTCTGCGGTACGAGGAAAAACGCCCCGCCCCGCCGTCGGATTTGAAAACCATGAAATGCCCAGAAGGGGCAGCCGGGGACGGGCGCACTCCGCCGGACTTGTTGCCAAATCTTAACAAATCTTCAGAGGTCTTAAGTGGCGTTTTTCGCGCCGGTATTTATCTTAGGCGGGCGTGCGGGCCGGATGGTCAGCCACGAAGGCGAACTGAAATCTTGAAAAACAGACTTTGTTTTATATGTAAAACATTTTATTGATCATAAATAAAAAATCGCGCAAGCTGTCATCCATTGCGGTCTTAAATCCAATAAAGCTGCCATTTTAAACCAGACATGTGTAAAAAAAATGCAAATCCGGCCCGGAGCCATCAGGCCAGACCAACGGCCAGACTCATCCAAGCGGCGTTTTCCAGCGTGATCTTGGGCGCTCTGCCGGTGGCGGCGGACACGTCCACGAATTCCACGGCCCTCCTTGATCAATCCCCGGCGACCCAGCCGCAGGATTGGAACTGGCATGTGCAAAACACAGACATTGTCCAGGGGTACCCTGGTTATTCGGCAGACTACACCCACCCGGGGTTCAACAGCCTGCCGGTCGGGGGGCAGACACGCGAAACCGTCTCGCTGGATTTAATGGCCGGCGTCCGCCTCTGGCAGGGAGCGGAGGCTCATATCGACGGCTTGATGTGGCAGGGGTTTGGAGTGAATAACACCCTGGGCGTGGATGGTTTTCCCAATGGCGAAGCCTTTCGGCTGGGCACGCAGATTCCCAATGTGAATATTCCGCGACTGTTCATCCGCCAGACCATCGGTCTGGGCGGGGACACGGAGAGCATCGCGGATGATCAGCTTGATCTGGCGAGTCAGGTGGACATCTCGCGGATCACACTCACGCTCGGAAAATTCTCCCCCAAGGATATTTTTGACAACAATGCCTACGCCAACGATCCACGCACGCAGTTCATGAACTGGGCGCTCATGGCCAACGAAGCCTGGGATTATCCGGCGGACGCGCTGGGTTACATCACCGGTTTGGCCGCCGAATTGAACCAGCCCGGCTGGACGGTTCGTTACGGCTTTTTTCAAATGCCGGATGGTTCCAATGGCACGGCGCTGGATGGTCACTATCTGGAGGCCTGGGGTATGGTGACGGAACTGGAACGGCGTTACACCCTGGGCGGGCATCCGGGCACGATTCGTTTCCTCGCCTTTCTCAACCACGCCAACATGGGCAGCTATCAGGACGCCATCAATCTGGCCGCCAGCACGGGGCAACCGGCTGACATTGAGGCCAGCCGCGAATATCGTTACAAATACGGATTCGGGCTGAACTGGGAGCAGGAAATCATCAAAAATGTCGGTGTCTTCTCCCGGGTGGGCTGGAGCGACGGACAGAATGAGGCCTGGGTGTTTTCAGATGTGGACCGCACCGCTTCCCTGGGCTTGAGCGTCAAGGGCGAGGCCTGGCACCGGCCCGGGGACACGGTGGGGCTGGCGGGGGTGGCCAACGGACTGTCGCAGGTGCATCAGGAATTTTTCGAGGCGGGCGGCACCGGGATTTTGGCGGGGGACGGCTCGCTGGATTACAGTTGGGAAAAGATTCTGGAGACGTACTACGATTACCAGGTGTGGAAGACGCTGCACGCGGCCCTGGATTACCAGTTTGTGGACAACCCGGGGTTTAACAGCGCGCGCGGCCCGGTGTCCTTCTTCGGCGCGCGGGTACACTGGGAGTTTTGAGAACGGCCTACGCCGGGCGGATCATTTCGAAGCGGTCGCGGGTGCGGCAGTACCAGTGGGGGGAGGCCATGCGGCCGATGAGAAAGAGGCGGTCGCCGCGCACCCGCTGCGTTTCGGCGTCGAACAATTCGTCGCGCAAGTGGATGCGCTTGACGCAACCAATGACCACGCGGTTGTCGCCGATTTGCAGGGTGCCCCATTCAGTGCATTCGAGACTGACGGGGGCTTCGGCGATGCGCGGGGGTTTGACGACGGAAGAGGCCAGGGCATGCAATCCGGCGCGGACGAGTTCGTTTTCGCCATACGGCAGGGAGGCGGCGCAGAGGTTCATGGCGCCGGCCAGCGCTTCATCCACCAGATTAACCACAAACTCGTGGGTGAGCCGGACGTTGAGGGCGGAGTCCTTGGGGGTGCCGTTCTCGCGGTCGCCGGGGGCAAAGGCCACGATGGGGGGCCGGGCGCCGAGGACATTGAAAAAGCTGAAGGGGGCGGCGTTGACGCGGCCATCCGGACTGATGGTGGTGACCAGCGCGATGGGCCGGGGGGTGACGAGACTGGCCAGAATCGGGTACGCACGACCGGCATGCCGGCCTTCAAGATCAAGTTCCATGGTGGGAAACGTTAACCCACCTGCGGGCGGCGCGCAATCCGCTGGTAAAAATCCTGCTGGACAGCCACCGCCGCTCTCCTACTTTGGGGGCATGCAATCTGAAGGCGGGGCGTTGCTCCCGCTGCTCAAACAATATTTCGGGTTTACGTCGTTCCGTCCGCTTCAGGAGGAGATCATCCGGGACTCGCTCGCGGGGCGGGATATTTTTGCGCTGCTGCCCACGGGCGGGGGCAAATCGCTGTGCTTTCAACTGCCGGCCCTGGCGCGGGAGGGGCTGACGGTGGTGGTTTCGCCGCTGATCGCGCTGATGAAGGACCAGGTGGATGCGCTGCAGGCCGCCGGGGTGGCGGCCACGTTTCTGAATTCCTCGCTGGCTCCGGAGGAATCGCGGCGGCGCCTGCGCGGGTTGCACCAGGGCGAATACCGCCTGCTCTATGCGGCGCCCGAGCGACTGATGCTGTCCGGCGTGCTGGCGGATTTGCAGCGCTGGAATGTGCGGCTGATCGCGATTGACGAGGCGCATTGCATCAGTGAATGGGGCCATGATTTCCGGCCGGAATACCGGCAGATCGCGGATTTGCGCGAGCATTTTCCGAAGGCGCCCTTCATGGCGCTCACGGCCACGGCCACGGAACGGGTGCGCGAGGACATTGTCACCCTGTTGAAACTGCGGGATCCGCGGCGTTATGTGGCCAGTTTCAACCGGCCGAACCTCACCTACCGGGTGCTGGCCAAAAGCAGGCCTTACGATCAAGTGCTGGATTTTCTCCGGGCGCGCCGCCGGGAGAGCGGCATTGTGTATTGCCAGTCGCGCAAATCAGTGGAGCAACTCGCGGCGAATCTCACCGAGGACGGTGTGCCGGCCAAACCTTACCACGCCGGGCTGACGCCCAAGCAGCGCTCCGAACATCAGGAACAGTTTTTGCGCGATGACGTGCGGGTGATGTGCGCGACGATTGCGTTTGGCATGGGCATCAACAAGCCGAACGTGCGGTTTGTCATCCATTACGACCTGCCGAAGAACATCGAGGGCTACTACCAGGAAACGGGCCGCGCGGGCCGGGACGGTCTGCCGGGCGAATGCGTGCTGCTGTTCAGTCCGGGCGACGTGGTCAAACAAACGGCGTTCATTGATGAAAAGCCCGATCCGCAGGAACAGCAGATCGCCCGCGAGCAATTGCAGCAGATGGTGCATTACGCAGAGTCCGCCGGGTGCCGGCGGGTGGAGTTGCTGCGCTATTTTGGCGAGACGTTCCCGGCTGAATCCTGCGGGGCGTGTGACAACTGCCTGTCGCCGCGGGAAACGTTTAACGGCACGGTGGCGGCGCAAAAGCTGCTTTCCTGCGTGTATCGCATCCGGGAAAAATCCGGCTTTGGCGTGGGGCTGAACCATGTGATCGAGGTGTTGACGGGGGCGGAGACGGAAAAGGTGCGCAAGTGGGGGCACGAGCAGTTGTCCACGTATGGAATTGGCGGCGAACACAGCCGGCCGGAATGGGCGGCGATTGGCCGGGAACTGGTCCGGCTGGGGTTTCTGCGGCAGACGGCGGAGAAGTTCAGCGTGCTGGAGGTGACGGCGGCGGGGCTGGCGATGCTGAAATCGCGACAGGTCGTGACGCTGACGAAGCCGGTGGTGGCGGCGAAGCCGCAGGCGCAGCGGGTTGGGGACATCGCGTGCGACGAGGGGTTGTTCGAGCGGCTGCGGGAATTGCGAAAGCGGCTGGCGGATCAGCTCAACGTGCCGGCCTACATTGTGTTTTCGGATGTGGCGCTGCGCCAGATGGCGCGGACGTATCCGGGCACGCAGGGCGAGTTTGCGCGGATCAGCGGGGTGGGGGAGAAGAAGCTGCGGGAATTTGGCGCGGCGTTTCTGGGGGAGATCGCGTTTCATTTGCAGGAAAATCCCCGGCAGATTTTTGCCGACGACTCGTTTGTGAGCCCGCCCGGACCGGCGCGCAAGAGCCTGGGGGATTCGGCCCGCGAGACGCTGCGGCAATTTCGGAGCGGTGGTTCGGTGGACGAAATCGCGCGCAAGCGGGACGTGACGACCAGCACCATCTACGGGCACCTCGCCGAAGCGATTGAACACGGGGAGGAGGTGGCGGCGGAGGCGTTTTTCACGCGCAAGGAACTGTTGAGCGTCGCCGGGGCGTTCAACCGCCATGGTTTGGGTCCGCTCAGCCCGGTGTTTGAGGCCTTGGGGGGGACGGTGGATTACGGGCGGCTGCGCATTTTCAGGGCGATGCTGAGTGCGAAGGCCAATGGGTAAAATTACAAATCCCAAAATTCAAAGATCAAGGAAGCAGTTCATTTGACGGGCAAATCAATGCGGATGGCGGTGCCCTTGCCGGGGCGCGATTTGATGCCCAGGATGCCGCGGTGAGTTTCGATGATGCGACCGACAATCGCCAGCCCCAGGCCGGTGCCCCGGGCCTTGGTGGTGGCCAGCATGGCGG
>CAZUBG010000052.1:0-27985 GCA_964618545.1 uncultured Bifidobacteriaceae bacterium
CGCTCCGGCAGCGCCAGACGGGGTGCGGCTCGGTGAGCCACAGCACGCCGATGGCTCGGGGAAGTCAAAGCAGTTTTCAGGCTTGAATTTGCAAGGTGTCTGCTGCGGGTCACAGACCCGCGCTCCGGCAGCGCCAGACGGGGTGCGGTTCGGTGAGCCGCAGCCTGCCGATGGCAAGGGGCAGCCAAAGCTGCTTCCTGGCCTGGATTTGCAAGGGGGGCGCTGCGGGTCACAGACCCGCGCTCCGGCAGCGCCAGACGGGGTGCGGCTCGGTGAGCCACAGCACGCCGATGGCTCGGGGAAGTCAAAGCAGTTTTCAGGCTTGGATTTGCAAGGTGTCTGCTGCGGGTCACAGACCCGCGCTCCGGCTACGGGGCGCTGGACCGCGCTTCGGCGGATGGGGTGGAAAAAGGCAATATTAGGGCGGCGCAGCAGCGACCGCCCTACCGGATGGGGGGTATCATGCGGCGCTCTGCCGAGTCTGCCGCCACGATGGGAGATGGGGAAACGTCCGGTGCGCCGATGGGGCGATAGGGCGATGCCGCTCCTACGGAGCTTGGATTGTTTTTGGGAGGCGGAGGCGACAAATATGCCAGCCCGACGGGCTTTTGGAGGTAAAAGATGAATTATGAGGGATGAATTATGAATTGGGCCAAATTGCCAGGTGGGGCTCACACAGTGCGTTCGCACGAGCATAGCGGTCTGCAAGCCGGCGCTCCGCCGGGAAGCGAACGCGCCCGGACCGCCCGGCACTGGCCCTGGGCATCGGTTTAAGAGGGTCGCCGCAGAGTTCATAAAACTGATGGGGCTGCCCCCAAAAGCCGCTGTTTGCCGGGGAAAATCAACAAACAAAACACCCCCCTGCCCGGCCCTGAAGTTCTACTCGACGATGCCTGCGGCCGCGATTAACCTGTGGGTATGTCAAGCATAGGCTCTTTGCAGCAGGACGAGGCGGGCAGGAAAAAAATCAACCTGCGTCGTCCCGATATCATGGAAGCGGTCCAGGCGCAGGTGCTGTCGCACTACCGGAGCGAGCTGGTGGAGCGGGTCCGCGCCCATGGCAGCGTGCTGTCGGCCGGGGAGCTGACGGTGAAACTGGCCAAGGAGTTCGGGTTTTGCTACGGCGTGGAGCGCGCGATTGACCTGGCCTATGCCGCGCGGAAATACTTCTCGGATGTGTCGCCGCAAACCCCCATCTATCTGCTCGGGGAAATCATCCACAATCCCGAGGTCAATGATCAGATCCGCAACATGGGCATCCAGATCATCTCGCCCAAGCCGTCGGCGGAGGAACTGAAGCAGTTGAAGTCCGGGGATGCGGTGATTATTCCGGCGTTTGGGACGGAGGTGGGCACGCGGAAGAAGCTGGAGGCCAAGGGCTGTCTGATGGTGGACACCACCTGCGGCGACGTGATGAGCGTCTGGAAGCGGGTGCGCCAGTATTCCAAGGAGAATGTCACGAGCATCATTCATGGGAAGGCCAAGCACGAGGAAACGAAGGCGACCACGTCGCAGGCGCGCGCGTATGGCAACGGGCATTACCTGGTGGTTTACAACCTCGCCGAAACGGATTATGTCTGCAATTACATCCTGCGGGGGGGCGACAAGAACGAGTTTTTGGAGCGCTTCACCGGCGCGTATTCGACCGGGTTCGACCCGGAAATCCATTTGCAGGCCGTCGGCGTGGCCAACCAGACGACGATGTTGCGCGGCGAAACGGAGGAGGTGCAGCGCCGCATCAAGCACGCCATGATTCAGAAATACGGGGAAGGTTCGATTGACAGGCATTTCCGTTTTTTCGACACGATTTGCGGCGCCACGCAGGACCGCCAGGACGCCCTGGAAAAAATGCTGCTTGACCCCCCCAACCTGCTGATTGTGGTGGGCGGTTACAATTCCTCCAACACCTCGCACCTGGCGGAGATGGGCGAGGCCAAGCTGCCGACCTATTTCATTAAGAACGCGGCCAAGATGCGGTCGGACAAGTTGATCCTGCATTACGACCTGCACTTGAAACAGGAAGTGGAAACGGATGACTGGCTGCCGGGCGGCAAAATCACCGTGGGCATCACCGCCGGCGCCTCCTGCCCCAACAATCTGATTGAAGACACGATCCGGCGGCTCTTTGAATTGCGCGGGGTGTCCGTTCACGAAGTGCTGGCCAGTTGACCGGGGAATCCAGGGGAACCATTCACGTCATGCCGCGAACCCGTGCAGATTTGGAGGAGATCGAACGCCACATTTTGGCGCCGTACGCGCAGTTCAGCGCGGACACCCGCGGCCGGGTACACGGGGAAACCCCGCCGCTCTGGCGCACGGAGTATCAGCGCGACCGCGACCGGGTGATTCATTCCCGGGCGTTCCGCCGGCTGGAGTACAAAACCCAGGTCTTCCTCAACGGCTCGGGCGATCATCTCCGCACCCGCCTGACGCATACCATCGAAGTGGCGGCCATTGCGCGGAACATTGCCTCCGCGCTCAAATTAAACACCGATCTGGCGGAGACCATCGCGCTGGCCCATGATCTGGGTCATTCCCCCTTCGGCCACAAGGGGGAGAAGGTGCTGGCCAAACTAATGGCCGGCCACGGCGGCTTTGAACACAACCGGCAAAGCCTCCGCATTGTCGAGGTCATGGAACAAAAATATCCGGATTTTCCGGGGCTGAATCTGTCCTGGGAGGTGCGCGAGGGGCTGGTGAAACACCACACGGCCTATGACCATCCGGGGCGGCGCAAAAACTTTGACGCCCGGAACTCCTCGCTGGAGGCGCAGGCGGCCAACCTGGCGGATGAAATCGCCTATTACAGCCATGACCTCGATGACGGTCTCGATTCGGGCCTGTTGTCCGAAGCGGATCTCACCCGCCAGGTGCGGCTGTGGCATCAGGCGGCGGGGCTGGTGAAAGCCGAACACCCTGATTTGGCGGACGAATGCCGGCGTTACTACACCATCCGCACCATCACGGACCTCCAGGTCAGTGACGTGGTGGAAAACAGTGAACGACTCATCCTGCGGTCCGGGGTGGCCTCGGCGGACGCGGTCCGCCTGCAGCTCCGCCCGCTGGTGCGGCACAGCCCGGAGCGCCAGAAATTAAACCTGGAACTGCGCCGGTACCTGTACAAAAACCTGTATTACAACCCGGTGGTGCATGAGCCGAACCGGCGCGCGGTGAAAATGATGAAGGCGCTGTTTGTTTATTTTTTGGAACACCCCGGGGAAATCGGGGAGAGCGCCCGCAAACGCATCGGCAAAACCGGTTTTCACCGGGCGGTGTGCGATTACATTTCCGGCATGACCGACCGCTATGTCATGCAGGAGCACGAGCGGGTTTTTGGCGGGGGCGCCGCCGGGAAATAGCCGGGTGCGGAACGATGCAGAATCATGAATGTTTTAGCCATCAACACCGGGTCGAGCAGTGTCAAATTCTCCTTGTTTGAAAAGCAATTGAAAACCGCCCTCCGGGAAGGGGAGATCTCCTGGTCGAACGGGAATCGTAAACGAGCCAATTTGTCCGTGTGGTCGGACCAGGGTGTGGAGGCGCCGGCCTGGGTGGACGCGCACGATGATCAGACCGCCGCCCGCCGGGCCATTGAGACGGCGCTGGCTGGCGGTTTCGCACCGGCGGAGATCGGGGTGGTGGGGCATCGAGTGGTTCATGGCGGGACCGAATTCCGGGACAGTGTGTTGATCAACGACCGGGTCAAGGAAGTCATTGCGGGATTGGGCAGTCTGGCACCGCTGCACAACCCGCCCGCCTTGCGGGCCATCGAAGCCGCCGAAGCGGCCTTTCCCGGCATCCCGCAAGTCGCGGTTTTTGACACGGCGTTTTATGCGCATTTGAAGCCCCGGGCGTTCTTGTATCCCTTGCCTTACGAATTCTACCAAAAGTGGGGCATCCGGCGATATGGCTTTCATGGCCTCAGTCACGGCTATTGTGCGGCGCGGGCGGCGGAACTGATGAACCGTCCGCCGGCGCAACTCAATTTGATTGTTTGTCACCTGGGCGGCGGTTGTTCCGCCACCGCCGTGCGCGGCGGCCTGGCCGTGGCGATGACTTCGGGGTTCAGTCCGCTCGACGGTTTGATGATGGGAACGCGCCCGGGGACGCTGGACCCGGGGATTTTGCTGGCGCTGCAGGAACAGCACGGATTGTCCGTCACGGAAATCAGCCGGGCGCTGAATTCAGGTTCGGGGTTGCTGGGGGTTTCCGGGATTTCCCAAGATATTGGGGCCTTGGAAAGCGCGGCGCAGGGGGGCAAC
Organism: uncultured Bifidobacteriaceae bacterium; assembly: GCA_964618545.1. Taxonomy (GTDB): domain Bacteria; phylum Verrucomicrobiota; class Verrucomicrobiia; order Limisphaerales; family UBA11358; genus UBA11358. Next base: position 4,263 of record CAZUBG010000052.1, read on the forward strand.
GTCCGGGCGCGTCTGGCTTGTGAGATGTTTGCGGACCGGGTGCGCGCCGCCATCGGCGGGCTGGCGGTGACGCTGGGAAGTGTGGACGGGTTGGTCTTCACCGACCGCATGGGGGAAAACTCCCCGGCGATGCGGGCCGCCGTTTGCGAGGGCTTGGAAATATTAGGACTCCGTTTGGACCGTCAGCTTAACGAAAGCGCCCACCCCGATCAGGATGTGTCCGCGACCGAGTCACGGGCGCACATCCTTGTGATTCACGCCCGGGAGGAACTGATGGTGGCCCGCGAAGCCGTGCGAGTCCTTGCGTCTTCGAGCGAAGGAAATTCAAGCGTGAAAATGAGCTGAGCGGACCGCCTGACCGCCCCGGTGAAATGCCAAGGTTCAAGAATTGTTTCGACGTTTGTCTTTGATTGACAACCAGTTGTGATCAACTGTCTTCACCGGAGGGCTGGGAAAACATCTTGAAGTGTCCCTCCGGCGAAAGGGCCAGACCGGTGGCCGAACGAAATACCGGGCCAAAGCTGGTTGACATCAATAAGAAATGAACTATAGTTCATTCCATGAACAATAGTTCACAAAGCAAGCCGGCGGGTGGCGCACGGCGGGAGCGGGATCGTTTGCGGCGCCGTCAGGATATTATGGCGGCGGCGGAGCGGGTGTTTGCGCTGCACGGGTTCGATGCGGCGACGATTGAACAAATCGCCCGGGAGGCGGGGTACGCTGCGGGAACGATTTACCTCTATTTCAAGGACAAGCAGGATCTGTACGTGGCGTTGATCGCCGGCAAGCTGGCGACGATGGTGGATCTGGTGGCGGCGGCCTCTTTGGTGGCCGCGCCGGACGATCCGGTGGCCGCCCTGCGGAATGCGGTGCGGGCGCAGTTCCAGTTTTACGATCAAAACCGCAGTTTTTTTGAGGTGTTGATGCGGCGTCACCCGGGGCCGCCGCCGGCGGGCCGGGAGGGTTGGGAGTCCATTGAGCGGACGTTAAAGCGGCATCATGAGATCCTGGTGGATTTGGTCACGCAGGGGCAGCGGCGGAAACTCATCCGCGGGGGTGAGAGCCAGGATTTTGCGATGGCGTTGTTGGGGATGGTCATTCACCTGACGCACGAGATGATGAAGGAGGGCGGGGAGCCACTGGTGGGAAAGGCTGATTTTGTGATTGATCTGTTCATGACCGGGGCGGCGCGGGGGTAAGGTGATGGGAAATGCGGGTCGGAGCTGTTTTGATGAAGATAAAGCATCTGTTGAGCATGAGACGGGCAGGAGGGGTGCTGCTGGCCGCCGGTTGGCTGGCGGGTGCGGGCTGCGGGAAGCAAGCCACAGGGGTGTCGCTCGAAAGCGCCCCGGTCAAACGAGGGAACCTGACGCAAAAAATCACGGCCACGGGCCTGATCAGCGCGGTAAAAAGTGTGGATGTGGGCAGCCAGATTTCCGGGACGATTTTAAAGTTGTTCGTGGATTACAATTCCGCGGTCACCAACGGGCAGGTGATCGCGCAGATTGACCCGGCGCTCTACGCGGCCAATGTGCATCAGGCGCAGGGGAATCTCGACAATGTGAAGGCGGCGCTGGAACTGGCGCGCCTCAATGAGGCGCGGGAAAAGAAGCTGCTGGATCAGAAACTGGTTTCGCAGTCGGATTACGATCAGATTATCGCCGCGCTGCATCAGGCGGAGGCGAATGTGGAAGTCTCGGCGGCCAACCTGGAAAATTCGCGGGCGAATTTGAATTATTGCACGATTTATTCGCCGATTGACGGGGTGGTGATCGCGCGCAAGCTGGATGTGGGGCAGACGGTGGCGGCGTCGTTCAGCACGCCCGTGCTGTTCACGATTGCCAACGACCTGACGAAAATGAACATTGACGCCAGTGTTTCCGAATCAGACATCGGGCAGGCAAAAGAAGGCCAGTCGGCGGAATTCACGGTGGATGCGTTTCCCGATGATGTTTTTCAAGGACGGGTCGCGCAGGTGCGCAAATCGCCGACCACGTCGAACAATGTGGTCACTTATGATGTCATGGTGACGGTGGATAATCCGGGGCAAAAGCTCTTTCCGGGCATGACGGCGGACGTTTCCATTTTGGTGGCTGAACGGACCAACGTGCTGGAGATTCCCAATGCCGCCCTGCGCCTGATTGTGCCGGACGGGGTGAAGCTGGACGGTTCCGGCCCGGCGGCATCCAATGCGGTCACGAACGCGAACGCCGTGCTGACGGCGCCGAATCAACGGATGGTTTATCTGTCGTCCGGCACGGTGAAAGAGCCGCGACTCAAACCGGCCAAAGTGAAAGTGGGCGTGGATGACGGGGCCAACACGGAAGTGGTGGAGGGGTTGCGGGAGGGCGACGCGGTGGTGACGGCGGCGCTGTCGGGTGCGGCCAAATCGCTTCAGCCGGGGGGGCCGCCGCCGCAATGAGCGAACCCATCTCATCCTCCGCCACCCCGGCCCCGGTGATTTCTCTGGACGCGATCCACAAAGTTTACCGGTCCGGCGAGGTGGATGTCCATGCGGTGCAGGGGGTCTCACTGGCCATCGCGAAAGGGGAATTTGTGGCGATCATGGGCGCGAGCGGTTCGGGGAAATCCACGCTGATGAACCTGCTGGGCTGCCTGGACCGGCCCACGCAGGGGCGCTACCTGTTGGATGGGGTGGCGGTGTCGGAGTTGAACCGGCGGCAGTTGTCCATCCTGCGCAATCACAAGCTGGGGTTTGTGTTTCAGAGTTTCAATTTGCTGTCGCGGACCACGGCCCTGGAAAACGTGGAGTTGCCGATGTTCTACAGTAATCGGTTTTTATCGCTCCGACAGCAGCGGGAGCGGGCGCTGCGGGCTTTGGAAAAGGTGGGTTTGTCGCAACGGGCGCTGCACCATCCGAGCCAGCTTTCCGGGGGGCAGCAGCAGCGGGTGGCGCTGGCGCGGGCGCTGGTGAACGAACCGGAGGTGGTGCTGGCGGATGAGCCGACGGGCAATCTGGACAGCCGGACGAGCATTGAAATCATGGGGGTGTTTCAGGCGCTCAATGACGCGGGCATCACGATCGTAATGGTGACGCACGAACTGGACATCGCCGGTTATTGCAAGCGGATCATCATCATGCGGGACGGACGGATTTTGAGCGATGAACTGAATGCCAGCCGGCGGCTGGCGGCGGGGGAACTGGCGCTGCTTGATGCGGCGGAACGCCGGGTGAAACTGGCCTGATCGCGCATGATTCATTGGTTGCAACTTTATTTCATCCGGCCGGCCCGCACGGCGCGGCTGGCGCTGCGGGCGTTGCGGCGCAACAAGCTGCGTTCGGCGCTGACGGGCCTGGGCATCATCATCGGGGTGGCGGCGGTGGTGGCGATGGTGGCGGTGGGCAACGGGGCGCGGGCGCGGATCGAGTCGCAGGTGTCGGCGCTGGGGCAGAATCTGTTGATGGTGTTTGCGGGGAGCAGCCGGAGCGGCGGGGTCAACGGGGGCCTGGGCACGGGGAGCAATCTCACGCTGGCGGATGCGGCGGCGATGGGGCGGGAGGTGCCGGATGTGGTGGCGATCAGCCCGGAGGTGCGTTCGAGCGGGCAGGCGATTGCCAACGGACGGAACTGGTCCACGCAGGTTTCCGGGGAGTCGCCGGAATATCTGGCGATCCGCAGTTGGAGTCTGGCGGCGGGCACGATGTTCACCGAACGGGACGTGCGGACGGCGGCGAAGGTGGCCGTGATCGGTTCGAAAACGGCGACGCAACTTTTTGGCGGGGAAGACCCCCTGGGTCATGTGGTGCGGGTCAAGGCGATCCCGCTGGTCATCATCGGTGTGCTGACGAGCAAGGGGGCCGGCATGGGCGGCAACAACCAGGACGACATCCTGATCGTGCCCTACACGACGGTCATGAAGCGGTTGACCGGTGACAAGTATTTAAAGACGGTCAACCTGCAGATTTCGCGGGCGGACCGGATGGAGACGGCGCAGGCGCAAATCACGAATCTGCTGCGGCAGCGGCACAATTTAGCCACCGGCAAGGACAATGATTTCAGCATCCTGAATCAAAAGGAGATTGCCGACACGGTCGGCACGATTTCGACGGTGATCACGCTGCTGCTGGGATCAGTGGCGGGGATCTCGCTGTTGGTGGGCGGGATCGGGATCATGAACATCATGCTGGTGAGCGTGACGGAGCGGACCCGGGAAATCGGGATTCGCATCGCGGTGGGGGCGCAACCCAAGGACATCCTGCTCCAGTTTCTGATCGAAGCGATCACCCTGAGCCTGCTGGGCGGGATCATCGGGGTGCTGGGCGGGGTGGGGGCGGCGCGGCTGACCTCGGTGGTGGCCGGATTCAACGCGGTGGTCTCGACGGGTTCGGTGGTGCTGGCGTTCAGCGTGAGCGCGGCGATTGGGATTTTCTTCGGCTTTTATCCCGCCCGTCGTGCCGCCGCCATGGACCCGATTGAGGCGCTGCGTTATGAATGAAGGCCCGGGGAAATTTAAGAACTCAACAGGTCCCCGGCAGAACTTTGAACGTCGTGTTCGGTGACATCCGGGTTGGGGGGTGTCGGTAATGTTTACGGTCTTGGATGATGGCCGGGGGTTTGTTGCAAGTTGCTGGCATTTAATGAGTTGTGAGTTTTTAATGGGAGGGTTGCGGGGCGGCTGGCTCAAAACAGTGTCGGATTTTCTTATGCTTGCCTCAAACAACCCTTATGCCAATGAAAATTAAAATCAATTCCAAGTGCCAGAATGACAACGACTTAAACAGGAGAATGACAATGGCGTGTGATTTGGCCCAGGAGTTGCTTATGGCAGTACGATTAGTTTCCTAAAAGGTGACTATTAAACCATAAATCAACAAACCAAGCCGATAAAAACAAACCAAGCCAAACAAATGAAGACCTTGAGCAAACGACTCGTTCTGACCGCCCTGTGCGGAGTCATCCCCCTGACCCTGGCGCAAGTGGCGCTGGCCAACAATCTGGTCCTGAATGGTGGTTTTGAATCCACCACGGCCGGGGCCGGCCAATTGGGTTACAATACGGAGGCGACCGGTTGGAGCACCAGCGGATACAATTTCTTGTTCACTCCGGGCTCAGCCGACACGACCGGGGCGGTCGGCCAATACGGATCGCTGTATCTTTGGGGCCCGAACGATGGCAGCGCGAATGGTCTGCCGGCCACGAGTCCGGCAGGGGGGAACTATATCGGGGCGGACGGGGCTTATCAAGTTGGCGCCATTTCCCAGACCATTTCGGGCCTGACGGTCGGCCAGACCTATGCGCTTTCGTTTTATTGGGCGGGGGTGCAGCAATACGGTTTCACCGGCGACACGACGGAGAATTGGACGGCGAGCCTGGGGTCGCAAAGTCAGACGACCACCACAGTCACCCCGGTCAGCCATGGTTTTTCCGGCTGGATCGCGCAGACGTTCGATTACACGGCCACGAGCACTTCGGAAACGCTGTCGTTCCTGGCCACTGGAACGCCGAGCGGAGAGCCGCCTTTTTCGCTGCTGGATGGCGTGTCGCTGTCAGCGGTTCCGGAGTCCGCGACGATGTGGGTGAGCGTGTTTGTGCTGTTGCCGGTCTGCGGCCTGATGCTGCGGAATCGGCGCCAAAAAGTGCCGGCAAAGGCCTGAGTCAAGCGTTTGACGGGAAGCCATGACTGATCCGCATCTCATCGCCCGACAGGGCCTGGCATTTGCCTTGGATGCCGGGCGTTTAGCGGTTTGGCTGGTGCTGCTGGTCGCCATCTTCGTGCCGTTGGAGCGGTTGTTTGCGCTGCATCCGGCCAAAATCTGGCGCAGGCAGGCGGGGGTTGATCTGGCCTGGTATTTCATCAACAGCCTGTTGCCGGCGGCCATCATCGCGCTGCCGCTGGCGATTCTGGCCCGGCTGCTGCGGGGGGCGGATCCGGGCGGTCTCTATTCGGCCTTGGCGGGGTGGCCGCTGTGGGTCAAGCTGCCGCTGGTCTTTTTGGTGAATGACTTCGGGGTGTATTGGTATCACCGGGCGTCGCACGCCCTTCCGCTGTTGTGGCGGTTTCATGCGATCCACCACAGTGCCGAACACCTTGACTGGCTGGTCAACACCCGGGCGCATCCGGTGGACATGGTGTTCACGCGGCTGGCCGGGCTGGTGCCGGTGTATTTGCTCGGGCTGGCGCAGGCCACCCGCTCCGGTCTGGATCCGGCGGTGGCGCTGGTCATGGTTCTGGGCACAGTCTGGAGCTTTTTCATCCATGCCAACGTGCGCTGCCGGCTGGGGCCGCTGGAATGGCTGGTTTCAACGCCGGCTTTCCATCACTGGCACCACACGAATGATGAGCATCGGGACCGAAATTTCGCGGCGATATTTCCGTGGCTCGACCGGTTGTTCGGCACGGCCTGGCTGCCCCGGCACTGGCCGCCCGTCTATGGCATTGATGCGAAAGTGGCGCCAACGCTGGCCGGGCAGATGCTGGATCCGCTGACGGCGGATGACGGGCGAACAGGGTAGCCGAGGATTGGCCGGCTAAACGTCCGCGAGTTTTCCGTGGAGATAGCTTTCGTAGGAGCTCAGATCGAGCATTCCATGGCCGGAAAGATTGAACAGCAGGACGCGTTTCCTCCCCTCTTCGCGGCACTTGACGGCTTCATCCACCACGGCGGCGATGGCGTGGGCGGATTCGGGTGCGGGCACGAGGCCCTCGGTGCGGGCGAACTGAATGGCGGCCTCAAACACCCTGGTCTGGTGATACGCCCGGGCTTCGATGAGGCCGAGCTGGAGGGCGTGGCTGACCATGGGGGACATGCCGTGGTAGCGCAGGCCGCCGGCGTGGATGGAGGGGGGGATGAATTTGTGTCCGAGGGTATACATTTTCATCAGCGGCGTGGTTTCGGCGGTGTCGCCGAAATCGTAGCGGAGCTCGCCCCGGGTGAGCGAGGGGCAGGCGGAGGGCTCGACGCCGACAATCCGGTATTTTTTCCCTTCGCGGATTTTCAGGCGGAGGAAGGGAAAGGCCAGGCCGGCAAAATTGCTGCCGCCGCCGCAGCAGCCAAAGATCACGTCCGGCTCCTCGCCGGCCATTTCCATTTGCCTGATGGTCTCCTCGCCGATGACGGTTTGGTGGAGGCAAACGTGGTTGAGCACGCTGCCGAGGGCGTATTTGGTGCGGGGCGTTTTGACGGTGTCCTCGATGGCCTCGCTGATGGCGATGCCGAGGCTGCCGGGGCAATGCGGATCCCCGGCCTGCAATTTGCGGCCGAATTCGGTCTCGCCACTCGGGCTGGGGTGGACGGTGGCCCCCCAGGCGTGCATGAGCATGCGGCGGTACGGCTTCTGATCAAAGCTGACCTTGACCATGTAGACATTGCATTCCAGCCCGAAGAGGCTGCACGCAAAGGCAAGGGAGGAACCCCACTGACCCGCACCGGTTTCGGTGGCGAGGCGTTTGGTGCCGGCGGCTTTGTTATAATAGGCCTGGGGGACGGAGGTGTTGACCTTGTGGCTGCCGGCGGGGCTGACGCCCTCGTATTTGTAATAAATGTGGGCGGGGGTGTTGAGGGCTTTTTCCAAGCGGACGGCGCGGAGCAGCGGGGTGGGGCGCCAGAGGGCGTAGATGTCGCGCACGGGTTCGGGGATTTCAATCCACGGCTCGGCGCTGATTTCCTGGTCAATGAGGTTGCGGGGGAAAATGGCCTCGAGGGCCTCGGGCGGCAGGGGTTGTTTCGTGCCCGGATGCAGGGGCGGCGGCAGGGGCTGCGGAAAGTCGGCGTTAAGGTTGTACCAAGCCGGGGGGAGACCGGCCTGACCGAGTTCAAAACGAATTTTTTCGCTCATGTGAAAAATTGAGTAAGGCCGCATTTTGACCGCAACCGGCGGACAAATCCAGCTTTGTTCGAAAAATAATCACGGCAAATGATGAATCAACGTTTGATTATTGTTGCTAATGATTTGATCAGAGGTCCCGCCCTTTTTTGGCGACGACACTCCAATTTACATTTTTTGCTTTTTGCTTCATGGTCTGTGGTAGAACAAATCCTGCCCACTAATTAACAATAGAGGAGAAGCCTGAATGGTTGGCGCTGGTAGAGTTGCCCCATGAAATCTGCCAGATCCTGTGGTAATGCGGCGGGCGGCCTCCCGGAGTCCGGGACGACCGGTCATCCGCGGCCCGCCGGACGGTCGTTTTCATGGCGGTTCATTTTCAACTTGATTTAACACCATGAAACTCTTTGTCGCCGGAATCAGTTACAAAACCGCGCCGGTGGAATTGCGCGAGCAACTGGCGGTGTCGCCGGCGAAGCTGCGTTGTGCCGGGTGCCGGTTAAAAGTGAGCGGCGGTCTGGCGGAGACGGTGGTGCTGTCCACCTGCAACCGGGTGGAGATTTACGGGCTGGCCGAGCAGGTCAACGGCAACATTCCGCCCCTGTTTGGTCAATTGGCGGCCCGGGCGGTGAACGTGGAACCCTATTTGTACGTGCATGAGGGGGAGGCGGCGGCCCGGCATTTGTTTTCGGTGGCGAGCGGCATGGAATCCATGGTGATCGGCGAGACGGAAATCACGGGCCAGGTCAAACAGGCCTATCAGGCGGCACAGGAGGCCCGGCTGACGGGCAAGGTGTTGAACCGGCTTTTTCAAAAGGCGCTGCAAACGGGCAAAGAGGTCAGGACGCAAACGAATGTGGGGCGCGGGGCGACTTCAGTGGGAAGCGTGGCGGTGGAACTGGCGGAAAAGGTTTTCAGCGGCGGTTTGGGAGATCAACGGGTGATGATCATTGGCGCGGGCAAAATGGGGGAGGCGTGCCTCCGCCACCTGGCGAAGCGGGGGGCGAAATCCGTGCTGGTCGCAAACCGATCGCCGGAACGCGCGGACATGCTGGCGGCGGAGTTGGGCGGTCGCGCGGTCCGCATGGAGGATTGCCTGGCCACGATGACGGAGACGGACATTGTGGTGAGTTCGACCGGCAGCCCGCAAACGATTTTGCACCGCGGGGACCTGGAGGCGGTGATGAGCCGGCGCGGCGGGCGTCCGCTGGTGTTGATTGACATTGCGGTGCCCCGGGACATTGACCCGGAAGTGCAGTCGGTGCCGAACGTTTACCTGTACGATATAGACGATCTGGAGGCGATTGTGCGGGAGAATGTCAAGACGCGGTCGCAAGAGCTGACCCACTGTCAGTCCATCATCAGGGCGGAGGCGGCGGCGGTGATGGCCAGAATCTTCCCGGAACCGCGGGAAACTTTCCGCCCGCCGGGAATGGCGGAGGCGGCGTGGCGCTTTTCCGGCACCCCGGCCTGTGCCGTTTAATCATGAAACCAGCGACTTTTCAGATCCGATGCGTGTGTCAAACCCCGGTTTCCCGGGGCGGCGGCGCGGATCATTCATTTCGGTGGAGCGGAGCAGGATGGCGACCGGCTGTCAGGCTTCATCTGCCGGAGGCAGCGGTGCTGGTCAAGCACCGGCATTAAACCACCACAACCAAACACAGAAACAACAAAAACGGTTAAAGAGCAGAAAAGATCAAGTGTGACAGGCAATGGATGAGATGCAAGGGCGTCCATCATTACATCACGAGCCCGGCGGGCGGCAAGCCGGGCGCCCGTTTGCCCGGCAGATGCGAATCAAACAATGAAACTAATATGAAAAACCATGATCCCCTCGGTAAGATGTCAGCCAGCCTGGCGGCGGCGCTGACATTGATGTGCAGCGTGTCCGCCTTCGGGGCCACGGCCCTCACTGGATATCTGGAGTTACGACCGCTGTCGCACACAGAAATAAGCACGTACAGCCTGACCAACCCCCCGGGACAGTTTTCCGGTGGCCTGACCACGGTGGGAATTGGCGAGCCGGCCTATCTGGAAGCCCTCGCGAACCTCAGCCTGTCGCCGTCGGCCATCACCAATGTCACCTGGACGCTGGTGAGCAAGCCGGCCGGTTCCTCGGCAAGCCTGCAGCCCAGCAATCTGGGGACGAACGTGCCGGTGTATTATCCGGCGGACAAGACGATCTACCAGGTGGCGGGGCGGAAAATCCTGCGCCCGGACGTGGTGGGCACTTACACCGTTAATCTCTTTCTCGCCATGGGGGGGAGCGGTTCAACCAATCCGGCGGTGTATTCAACCAATTTGACGATTAACATCACGGGGGCCTTGTATCTGGGGGTGAACGCCTGCGCCTCGTGCCACAGTGGTTATTTCCCGAACATTGCCAGCATCTATCCGACCTACACGAACACGGCGCATGCCACGTTCTTCACCCTGGCCATTCAGGGTTTGGAAAGCAGCCATTACAACTCGAGCTGCATCCAGTGCCATGTGGTGGGCTACGACCTCTACAACTCAAATATTGACAACGGCTTTAACGATGTGGCGGCGTCGTTGGACTGGACCTTCCCGGCCACCCTGACGACCACCAACTGGACGGACATGCCCTCGACCCTCCAGGATTTGGGCAACATCCAATGCGAAAACTGCCACGGCCCCGGCAGTCAGCATGTGCAATACACCAGCGGATTGCCGGCGAACACCAACGCCATTTGCGTCAGCTATGGCGCCGGCGATTGTTCGCAATGCCATGATGATCTGCCCACTCATTATTACAGCGCAGAATGGCAGAATTCCGGGCACGCCAACATGACGCGCGTGCCGTCCGGCTCCGCCAGCCGCATTGCCTGTGTCCGCTGCCATACGGCTCCCGGATTCATTGAGTATTGCAACAATCTGACCTCTCCTGGAACTTACGTCACTAATTACAACTTCGAGGCGCTGACCTGCCAGGGCTGCCATGATCCGCATGACGCCTCCAATCCGGATCAATTGCGCACGAGCGTGAACGTTACGCTGGCGGACGGCACGCTGGTCACCAATGGCGGCGTCGGCGGTTTCTGTATGAACTGCCATACCAGCCGCAATGGTTCCGTCACCAACAGTTTGGTGGAATATCCGGCCCTGCAATCCACGTGGAACGGCGGTTCCGCCTTTGGAACGCACGACAGTCCGCAGGCCGACATGCTGGAAGGCGTAAACGCAGTGACCTACGGCAAGGTGATTGCCCAGGGCCCGCACGCCAGCGTGGTGTCCAACACCTGCGTGGGCTGTCACATGCAGACGATTGCCTCCACCGACCCGGCGTTCACGCTGGCCGGCGGTCACACCACCCTGATGACTTACAATGCCGTCACCAACGGGGTGACCAATGTGGTGTCGGTGACCTACGTCTGCACGCAGTGTCACGGTGCGCTGACCAACTTCAACATCCTGGTTCCCGATTCCGTGGGTTATGGTTATGCCCAGGGCATCCAGACCCAGGTGCAGATCCTGCTCAACCAGTTGTCCATGCTGCTCCCCAACTCCACGTACCAGGCGAATCCCGCCAACTATGTGGCGGACGGGCTGGTCAAGACGCCCTCCTCGCAGACGAACTGGCCGCAGAAATTCCTGCAGGCTTCCTACAACTGGCAGTTTGTCAGCGATGACGGCAGCCTGGGCGTTCACAACGGGCCGTTCGCCATCGGACTGCTGAAGGCTTCGATCGAAAACCTGACCGGGGTTTCCACCGCGAACAACCTGCCGGATTCGTGGGAGAGCGAATATTTTGGCACCAATTTTGCCGCAAATCCCGCCGCCGCCTACACGGCGGTCAACAACACCGCAGGCCTGCCGAACTGGATGATGTATGCCCTGGGACTCGCTCCGACCGCCGCCTTTAGTGTCGGCAACAGCGGCGTGGTTTACCTCAACGGCAACACGGTGGACAACGGCGCCACGAATACGATCGCCATCTACACAGCGGCGCAAATCAGTTTCAACACGACGGCGGGCTACAACTACCAGATCCAGGGCATCACCGCCCTGACCGGTGGCTGGCAGAACATCAGCACCAACATCCCGGGCACCGGCGGTTCCGTCACCTATCTGACGCCGACGCACGACATTCCGCAGATGTTTTTCCGCGTGGTCACCACGCAGTGATCACGGCCGAAGACTGATCAAAATCACCAGCCCCCTTCCCGCGCAAGCAGGGAGGGGGTTTTGGTTTGCGGACGTGACGGAAGAAGTTCCAGGACGTTTATAGTGGGTGTTGCTCGGCGACTGAAACGGATCCAGGCTGGCAGGTCACGGAGTGACCGCAGCTTTCAGCGGATGTCGCACCGGACGGAGCTTTTGATTTTCTTTTGCCGTGTCACTACAAATATGGCAGCCCTACGGGCTTTGGGGCAGCAGGGATGCCTCCAGGAGTTTGTGCGGCGGCTCATGGAGCCGCCGCACCTCGGTCCAGCAATCCCCCAATCTGTTCAAAGGCCGGTCCGGCCGGTGGTTTTGACCGGCGGCCAGTTGGTTCTCACGGGGTGGAGGAACGGTAAAACCGGACGGGCGACTGGCTGGCATTGGTGTCAATGAACTGCCAGAGGCCGTTGGTTCCGGGGATATAGCTGCCCAGGGATTGCCAGACCACCGGGGGAGTCAGGTTGGTGGCGGCCAGCACCTCGCTGCTCGTGTTGGGCGCCGTCAACAGGTTGAGCGTCACCGTGCCATTGGTGTTGGGCGCGGCGGAAATTTGCGGCAGGGAAACCGTCAGCGTTACGATGCTGCTGGTGACACTGCCAAAGCCGTTGGCGATGATGAGCTGGTAATTGCCGGCGTTATTGGCGGTGAGGCTGTTCAGCGCCAGAATCGGAGAGTTGCCGGAAGGGATGATTTCGCGAATGACGTTATTATCCTCATCCGCAATGAAGAGATCGTCAGCGGCATCCACGGCCAGGCCGAAGGGGTAATTCAGGCTGGCATTGGTGGCCATCCCGCCATCGCCGGAATAGCCCTCCGAGCCATTGCCCGCCAGGGTGGTGATCACCCCATTGGTTCCCACCTCGCGGATGCGCTGATTTCCCATGTCCGAGATGAAGAGATTGCCGGCGGCATCTGCGGCCACCCCGCGGGGGCTGTTCAGACTGGCATTGGTGGCCGGCCCGCCATCGCCGGAATAGCCGGCCAAGCCGTTGCCGGCCACGGTGGTAATGAGGCCGTTGGCGGTCACGTCGCGAATGCGTTCATTGCCGGTATCCACAATGACCAGGTCGCCTTGCGCATCCAGGGTCAGACCGCTGGGACCATCCAGCGCCGCGTTGGTGGCGGCGCCGCCATCGCCGGAATAAAAGCCGAGGCCGGTGCCCGCGACGGTGGTGATGAGGCCGTTGGTGTCCACCTTGCGGATGCGTTCATTGAACGTATCCGCGATGAACAGATTGCCGCCGGCGTCCACCGCCACACCGGCGGGATAATACAGGTTGGCGTTGGTGGCGGCGCCGCCATCGCCGGAGTAGCCGGCATAGCCATTGCCGGCCACGGTGGTGATGACTCCGTTGGCATCCACCCGGCGGATGCAGCTATTGTCATAATCGGCGATGAACAGGTTGCCCGGTGCGTCCACGGCCACGCCGAGGGGAAAATACAGGCTGGCGTTGGTGGCGGCGCCGCCGTCGCCGGAATAACCGGCCGAGCCATTGCCGGCCACGGTGGTGATGATGCCGTTGGTATCCACCTTGCGGATGCGTCCATTGTAGGTGTCCGCAATGAACAGATCACCCTGTGCATCCACGGCCAGGCCGGCGGGACTCTCCAGACCGGCATAGATGGCCGCCCCGCCATCGCCGAAATAACCCCAGGCGCCGCTGCCCGCGACGGTCAGGATGAGATTCGGCACGCCGGGCAGATTGGCGCCGTTCAACTGCCATTGATAATGGAGCGGACCCGCGCCCGCCGTCCCCGCGTTGAGCGTGGCGCTGCCGCCGGCAATCAAGGCGGCGCCCGCCGGCTGGCTGGTAATCACGGGCGGTCCCAGCACGGTCAGCGCCGCCAGGCTGCTGATCAGACTGCCATACTGATTGGAGACAATCAGATAGTAGTCCCCGGCCGCCGCCGGAGTCACGCCGGCCAGTTGCAGATTCGTTCCGGTCTGTCCGGTCAACGGGGTTCCGTCAAAATACCATTGACACACCAGGGGCGTCCCGCCGCTCACGGCCACACTCCAGGCAACCGTCTGTCCCGCGCTGACGGTCATGCTTTGCGGCTGCGCCAGGATGACCGGCGGATAGGTGATGGTCAGGCTGACGACGCTGCTGGTGACGCTGCCGTAGGCATTGGTGATGACGACGTCATACAGGCCGGCATTGGCGGCGGTCGCCTTGGAAAGGGCGAGGCTGATGGTGGAGCCTTGTGACAGAAGGCCGGCGACGGGCAAATTCGTCCCGTTGAACTGCCATTGATAAGCCAGAAGCCCCGTGCCGGCCACCGTCACGCTGAAGGTTCCGCTGCCGCCGGCGGCGATGCTCTGGTTCACCGGCTGGCGGGTGATGGAGGGGGGCAGCAGGACAGTGAGCGTGACGACGCTGCTGGTGACGCTGCCGGAGGGGCTGGAAACGATGACCTGATAGTTGCCGGCATTGGTGGCATTCGCATTGCCCAGGGACAGGACCGGACCCTGCGGGGTCAGCCTGCGAATGCGGTTGTTTCCCGCATCCACAATGAACAGGTTGCCAGCGGCATCCACCGCCACGCCGACGGGCGTGGTGAGGCTGGCGTTGGTCCCCGCTCCGCCATCGCCAACGGCCGTGAGGGGAAAAACCTCCGTGCCATTGCCGACCACGGTGGTGATGATGCCGGCGGGGGTCACCTGGCGGATGCGCCGGTTGAAGGTGTCGGCAATAAACAGATTCCCGGAGGCGTCCACCGCCACGCCGACCGGCGCGTCCAGGGTGGTATTGGTGGCCGCGCCGCCATCGCCGGAATAACCGCCCCCGCTTTTGCCCGCCACGGTGGTGATGATGCCGCCGGCATTCACTTTGCGAATGCGGTTGTTTTCATAATCGGCGATGAACAGGTTGCCGGAAGCATCCACGGCCACTCCGGCGGGGTAGCTCAACTCGGCGTTGGTGGCCGCACCGCCATCGCCGGCAAAGCCGCCGTAGTTGGTGCCCGCCACGGTGGTGAGAATGCCCTCGGAATTCACCCGGCAGACACGCTGATGGTCGGTGTCGGAAAAGAACAGATTGCCGTCCGCATCCACCGCCACGCCGGAAGGATATTCCAGCATCGCGAGGGTCGCGTTGGTGCCGTTGCCGGGATAGGCTGACCCGCCGCCCGCCAGGGTGAGCAGGACGTCATAAGTCACCAGGAGGACACGTTGGTATTCAGTATCGGCAATAAACAGGTTGTCGTCCGCATCCACCGCCACCCCGGAATACGCGGAATAACTGTCGGACAAAGACAAGTAGTAATCCGTCGGCGGCAGGCCGCCGCCGGGATAGTCCTGCTCCAGACCGCCACCCACCACGGTGGTGATCAGTCCGTTGGAACTGACCATGCGGATGACCCGGTTGCCCGCGTCGGCAATGAACAGGTTGCCGTCCGCATCCACCGCCACCCCGGAGGGGGTGTTCAGTTCGGCATTGGTGGCGGCCCCGCCATCGCCGGAATAGCCGTTGGTGCCATTGCCGGCCACGGTGGTGATGTGGTTGCCGGGGAGGGCCTTGCCGTCATACAGCCATTGGTAAGTGAACGGCCCCGTGCCAATGACGCCGACGCTGAAGGCGGCCGGCGTGCCATTTTTCAGCGCCTGGCTCACGGGCTGGGTCAGGAGGGTGGGCGGATAGGTGACGGCGAGGGTGACCACGCTGCTGGTGATGCTGCCCCAGGGGTTGGTGACGACGAGGTCATAGCCGCCGGCGTTGGCGGCCGTCGCCTGGGTCAGGCGCAGACTGGCGGTGGCCGAGCCGGACAGGCCGCCGCCGTCCTTCAAATTCACGCCCTCAAACTGCCACTGATACGCCAGCGGCGCCGTGCCGGCGGCCACGGCGCCGAAGGTGGCATTGCTGTCGTTGATGATGCTCAGGCTGACGGGTTGCTGACTGAGGGTGGGGGGATACAGGAGGGTCAGGACGACCACGCTGCTGGTGACGCTGCCGTAGGCATTGGTGATGACGACCTGATAGTTGCCGGCATTGGCGGCCGTAACCCCGGTCAGGGGCAGCACCGATCCCTGCTCAATGACTTTGCGGACGCGGTCGTTGTGTTCGTCGGCGATGAACAGGTTGCCGTAAGCATCCACCGCCACGCCGGCCGGATCATTCAGCCAGGCATTGACCGCCGGGCCGCCATCGTCGGCAAAGCCGGTGTCGCCATTGCCCGCCACGGTGGTGAGGAGGCCGTTGACGGCCACCTTGCGGATGCGCTGATTGCCGGAATCCGCAATGAACAGATTGCCGGCGGCATCCACGGCCACCCCGGAGGGCAGGTTCAGCGTGGCACTGGTGGCCGCCCCGCCGTTGCCGGAATAGCCCTCCGTGCCGGTGCCCGCGACGGTGCTGATAATGCCGTTGGAATTGACCATGCGCAGGCGCTGGTTTTCTTTGTCCGCAATGAACAAATTGCCGTACGCGTCCACGGCCACCCCGGAGGGGAAAGCCAGTTCGGCGTTGGTGGCCGCCCCGCCATCCCCGGAATATCCGCTGATCCCCCTGCCCGCCACGGTGGTGATGAGGCCGTTGGCATTCACCTTGCGGATGCGCTGGTTTTCCATGTCCGCGATGAAGAGATTGCCGGCGGCATCCACGGCCACGCCGGCCGGATCGTACAGGGAGGCGTTGGTGGCCGCGCCGCCGTCGCCGAAATAAACCCCGCTGCCATTGCCCGCCACGGTGGTGATGATACCGTTGGTATTCACAATGCGGACGCGCTGGTTGCCCGTGTCCGCAATATAAAGGTTGCCTTGGCCATCCACGGCCACGCCGGCTGGATAATTCAACCGGGCCGCCGCGGCCGCGCCGCCATCGCCGGAATAGCCGTAGCTGTTCGTGCCCGCCACGGTGGCGATCAGGCCGTTGGGGTTGATTTTGCGGATGCGCTGATTGTCCGTGTCCGCAATATAAAGGTTGCCGGCGGCATCCACGGCCACGCCGGAGGGGAAAGACAGGCTGGCATTGGTGGCCAGCCCCCCGTCCCCGGAATAGGTGGGATTGCCATTGCCGGCCAGGGTGAAAATGATGCCGTTGGGGAGGTTGGTGCCGTCCAACAACCATTGGTAGCCGAGCGGCCCCGTGCCCGTCGCGCCGACGCTGAACGCGCCGTTGCCGCCCAAAAGAATGCTCTGGCTCGCAGGAGAATTCGTGATGGCCGGCGGATAATTGATCGTCAATGAGGCCACACTGCTGGTGACGCTGCCCCAGGCATTGGTAAGGATGACGTCATAAACTCCGGCGTTGCCGGTGGTGACGGAGTTCAGCGTGAGGGTGAGATTGAGGCCGGTGGTACTGAAGAAATTGCCGCTGTTCGTCGTATCGGTTCCGTTGAACTGCCAGACATAACCCAGCGGCTCCGTGCCGGCGGGCGTCACACTAAACACAGCGGCGTTCCCCAGGACCACATTCTGATTCGCCGGCTGGCGGGTGATGGCCGGCGGATACGCGATGGTCAGGGCCACCACGCTGCTGGTGACACTGCCCCAGGGACTGGTGACGACAACCTGATAGTTGCCGGCGAGGTTGGTGGTCACGCCGTCCAGGGTCAGGGCCGGGCCTTCCACGATGGCCTTGCGGATGCGGTCGTTGTCCGAATCCGCAATGAACAGATCGCCGAAAGCATCCACCGCCACCCCGGCGGGGTCGTACAGGCTGGCCAGGGTGGCCGCGCCACCATCGCCGGCATAGCCGGGATTCCCATCGCCGGCCACCGTGGTGATGTAACCGCCGCCATCCACCTCGCGAATGCGCTGGTTGTCCGTGTCCGCGATAAACAAATCCCCGTCCGCATCCACCGCCACTCCGTAAGGCTGGCTCAGGCTGGCGTTGGTGGCCACCCCGCCGTCGCCCGAATAACCGGCACTGCCAATGCCCGCCACGGTGGTGATGAGGCCGTTGGTGTCCACCTCGCGGATGCAGTCATTTTCGGTGTCCGCAATGAACAAATCGCCGGCGGCGTCCACGGTCACGCCGGCGGGATAATTCAGGCTGGCGTTGGTGGCGGCCCCGTCATCGCCGGAGAAACCATAAATCAGATCGCCGGCGACGGTGGTGATGATACCGTTGGCATCCACTTTTCGGATGAGCTGGTTCTCCGTGTCCGCAATGAACAGGTCACCGTCGGCATCCACCGCCACCCCGGCGGGATAACGCAGGCTGGCGTTGGTGGCCGCCCCGCCGTCACCCGAATAACCGCCGTTGCCATTGCCCGCCACCGTCGCGATGAGGCCGTCGGGGGTCACCTTGCGAATGCGGCTGTTGTCCGTGTCGGCGATGTACAGGTCGCCGCCGGCATCCACGGCCACCCCGGTGGGAAAATACAGGCTGGCGTTGGTGGCCGCCCCGCCATCGCCCGAATAACCGCCGCTGCCGTTGCCCGCCACCGTGGTGATCACGCCGTTGGCATCCACCCGGCGGACGCACTGATTGACGGAGTCCGCGATGAAGAGGTTGCCGGCCGCGTCCACCGCGACGGCCGAGGGGATGCTCAGGCTGGCGTTGGTGGCCGCGCCGCCATCGCCCGTGTAGCCTTCCGTGCCGTCGCCCGCCACGGTGGAGATGATCCCGTCGGGGAGATTCGTGCCGTTCAGCAGCCACTGGTAGGTGAAGGGCCCCGTACCGGTCACGCCAATGCTGAACGCCACGCTGCCGCCGCTCAGACTGATCTGGTTCGAGGGCTGGTTCGAGATCGCCGGGGGGTACACGATGTTTAAGGCCGCCAGGCTGCTGGTGACGCCGCCCCAGGCGTTGGTGATGATGACGTCATAATCACCGGCGTTGTTGGTGCCCGCCCCGGTCAGCGTCAGACTGGCGGTGGCGGAACCGGACAGATTGCCGCCGTCCGTCAGATTGATCCCGTTGAACTGCCACTGATAAGCCAGCGGCGCCGTGCCCGTGGCCGCCACACTGAACACGGCATTGCTGCCGTTAATAATGTTCTGGCTCATCGGCTGGTTGGTGATGGCCGGCGGATAAACCAGGCTCAGCACCGCCACTCTGCTGGTGACGCTGCCCCAGGCGTTCGTGATGATGACCTCATAAGGACCGGCCAGCACGGCGGACACCTGACTCAAGGTCAGAGTGGCGTTGGTGGAACTGGAAAAATTGGCGGTGGGCAGGTTGGTTCCGTTGAACTGCCACTGATAAGACAGGGGCGTGGTGCCGGTGGCCGCCACGCTGAGGGTGGCCCGGCTGCCATTGACAACGATCTGGTTGGTGGGTTGCAGGGTGAGGGCCGGGGGCAGCTCAACCGTCAGCCGCGCCACGCTGCTCGTCACGCTGCCCCAGGTGCTGGACACGATCACCTGGTAGTTGCCGCCATTGGTGACATTGACGCCGTTCACATTGGCCAGCGTCAGCGCCGGCCCCTGGGGGGTCACCTTGCGAATCCGCCCGTTTTGTGCATCAACAATGAACAGATCGCCGGACGCATCCACGGCCACACCGCAGGGATAATTCAGGTCCGCATTGGTGGCGGCCCCGCCATCGCCGGCATAACCAAACACGCCGCGGCCCGCCACCGTCGTGATGATGCCGGCGGGGTTCACCTTGCGGACGCGCTGGTTGTAGGTGTCCGCAATCAACAGATTGCCGTCGGCATCCACCGTCACCCCGGCGGGATGGTTCAGCCAGGCATTGGTGGCCGCTCCGCCGTCACCAAAATAACCCCCTTCGCCATTGCCCGCCACGGTGGTGATGACCCCGTTCGTGTCCACCCGGCGAATGCGGTTGTTGTAGGAATCGGCAATGAACAGATTGCCGGCCGCATCCACGGCCAGGCCAAAGGGAGTATTCAGGGCGGCATTCGTGGCCGCCCCGCCATCGCCGGAATAACCAAAGGTGCCTTTGCCGGCCACGGTGGTGATGACATCGTTGATGTCCACCCGGCGGATGCGCGAGTGCTCGGTATCCGCAATATAGACATTGCCGTTCGCATCCACCACCACTGCGGCGGGCCAGTCCAGGCCGGCGTTGAAGGCGTCGCCCCCGTCACCGGAATAAATGGAACTGCCATTGCCCGCCACGGTGATCAGCAAATCATAGGTTTCCACCCGGATGCGGTTGTTGTAAGTATCGGCGATGAACAGATTGTCGTTCTCATCCACCGCCACGCCCGAGGGGTAATACAGGCTGGTATTTGTCGCCACCCCGCCATTCCCGCCGTAGCCGGCGCCGCTGTCACCCGCCACGGTCGTGATGATGCCATTTTCATTCACTTTGCGGATGCGGTTGTTGTCCGTATCCGCAATAAACAGATTGCCGGCGGCATCCACCGCGACCCCGGCGGGATACCAGAGGCTGGCATTGGTGGCCGGTCCGCCATCGCCGGCATAAGCTCCGGCGCCATTGCCCGCCACCGTGGTGATGATGTTGTTGGTGATGAATTTGCCGTTCAGCAGCCATTGGTAGGAAAAAGGCCCGGTGCCGGCCGCCCCCACGCTGAAGGTCGCGTTGGTGACGGTGGTCACCAACTGGCCGGCTGGTTGGTTCGTGATGGTGGGCGGATAGGCGATGGTCAGCGTGACCACGCGGCTGGTCACACTGCCCCAGGAGTTGGAGACGACCACGTCATAAGACCCGGCGTAGGCGCTGTTGGTCACTCGTTCCAGCGTCATCGTCGAGGCGTTCGGATCAATCACAGATTGACTGGCCGCCAAATTCGTCCCGTTTAACTGCCAATGGTAAGACAAACTGCCGGTTTGTGAGGTTCCATAGGCCGTCACGCTGAAGCTCGCATTACTGCCACTGCCAATCACCTGGCTGACCGGCTGGTTCGTGATGACCGGAGGAGTGCCGATGTACAGGATGGCCGTGGAACTGGTCACACTGCCCCAGGCATTGGAGATGACGACGTCGTAATTGCCCGCATTGCCGGCGGTCACGGTGTTCAACGCGAGACTGGCCGTGGCCGAGCCGGCAACCTGGCCGCCGTCCGTCAAATTGGCGCCCATGAACTGCCATTGGTAGGACAATGGCGCGGTGCCGGTGGCGGCCACGCTCAGGGTGGCGTTGCCGCCCAGGACAACATACTGATTCGTCGGCTGGGTGCTGATGGCGGGCGGATAGTCGAGGGTGAGCGTGACCACGCTGCTGGTCACGCTGCCCCAGGGGCTGGAAACAATCACCTGATAGTTTCCGGCACCGGCCGAATTTACATTCGTCAGTGTCAGCGCCGGCCCTTGCGTCGTCACCTTGCGGATGCGGTTATTCTCCGTATCCGCAATGTAAAGGTTGCCCGCCGCATCCACCGCCACACCTGCGGGGTTCCACAGGCTGGCATTGGTGGCCGCCCCGCCGTCTCCGGTATAAGCATAATTGCCATTGCCCGCCACAATCGCGCTGTTCCCCGCGGTGTCCGCCTTGAGAATGTAATTTTGTTGTGTTTCTGAAATATACACATCCCCATCAGCATCCAGGGCCACGCCGGTTGGATCGGCGGCGGTGGCCACCGTCGTGATCATGCCGTTGGTGTCCACCCTGCGAATGCGGTCATTCCCCGTGTCGGCAATGAACAAATTCCCATTCGCATCCACCGTTACCCCCTCGGGACTGTTCAGGCTGGCATTGGTCGCCGCCCCGCCGTCTCCGGAATCACCGTTGGCTCCATTGCCGGCCACGGTGGTGATGACCCCGTTGACATCCACCCGGCGGATGCGGGAATTTAACATGTCCGCGATGTAAACATTACCCTGCGCATCCACGGCCACCCCGAACGGAGTGTACAGTTCGGCATTGGTGGCGGCGCCGCCATCGCCCGAGTATCCGAAGACACCGTTGCCCGCCACCGTATTCAGGATGCCGTTGGTTTCCTCGCGGACGCGTTCATCACCCGAATCAACAATGAATAAATTGTCGTTGGCATCCACGGCCACCCCGCGGGGAGTGCTCAAGGCGCTGTTGGTCGCCCTTTGGCCTTCGCCGGTATAACCAAAACTGCCATCGCCCGCCACCGTGCTGATGATGCCATTGGCGTTCACTTCGCGGATGCGCTGATTATCCGCGTCCGCAATGAAAAGATTTCCCGCGGCATCCAGCGCCACCCCGGAAGGCCAAAACAAGCTGGCATTGCCGCCCGCCCCCCCATCCCCGGAATAACCGTTGGTGCCGTTGCCCGCCACGGTGGTGATGATGTTGTTGGGGAGATTGGTGCCGTTCAACTGCCATTGATAGGCAAAGGGCCCCGTGCCGGCTGCTCCCACGCTGAACGTCACCGTGGCGAGGTTTGACGCCCACTGGCTTGCCGGCTGGTTGGTGATGGACGGCGGAGTGGCAATCGTCAGCGTGGCCACACTGCTGGTCACGCTGCCCCAGGTGTTCGTGATGACCACGTCATAAGGACCGGCATCGGCATTGGTTACTTGCACCACGGTGAGGCTGGCGCTGGTCGAACCGCTAAAATTGCCGCCGTTCGGCAAGTTCGTCCCGTTGAACTGCCATTGATACGACAGGGGCGCGGTGCCGGTCGCCGTGACTTTGAACATCCCCGAGGACACGTACTTCCAGGCCGCGTACCCATTCGTCGTTAAAACACTTTGCGGCGGGTTCGTGATGACCGGCGGCAGATTGCTCTGCGCGCGGCCCGTGTTCGCGATCAGCAGGGCGGCCAACAGGGCGATGGCCGGGGAAAACAGTTTTAATTTCATGGTTTTCATGGGATTGGTTGAAAATGCATTTATCTTCATGATGGCCCGACATTGTCCGATGCTTGATTCTGCCACAAATCGCCGCGTTGTGTAGTGTGCGTCTGACCGCACACACCGGTTTATTCCGGCTCCTCCGGCAATGGGGCTTCCCACTCCGGGTAAACCTCCGGCTTGAGCTGTCCCCGCCGGATGAGTTCCTGCAAATCGCGGATGATCGTCCGCCGCGCCACTTTGAATTCCCGCGCCAGCGCCGAAATGTTCGGCCGCTGCCCGGTGTCCCCCACCAGAACCGTAATCCGGTTCTGGCGGTTCAGCCGGTCCGTGGACCGGCTGAACAATTCCTGCGCATCCACCCGCCGCGAACGTTCCAGCGCCTCAAACTGGCGGACCACCTCCGCGTCCCCGCATTCCGCCAGCGCCGTCGCAATCGTCGTCGCCAGTTCATGAATGTCCACCGGCTTGGGCAGGCAATAGTGCGCGCGCCGGGGGCCTTGCAGCGCCGTCAACTGCTGCCGGACTTCCAGGGCGCCGGACACAATGATGATCGGCACGTGCGGCAGCAGCTCCTTGAACTCCGCCAAAAAGTCCAGTCCCCGCTCCCCTTCGGAAAGCACCTGGTCCAGTACAATCAGGTTCGGCGGATCCCCCGCCACCTTCCGCAGCGCCTCCGTGCAATGCGTGGCCCGGGTCAGCCGGTACCGGCCCAGCGCTTCCTCGTAAATTTCGTATTGAAGATCGTCATCCTCAATGATCAGCAGATGCGGCGCGTTCATGATCGGGTGGGGTTGATCAGCCGGTCCGGCCGGGGTTTTGCCTCCGGACCGGCAGATTCCATGGGCGGCACCGGGAGGATCAACGTGAATTCGCTGCCTTCGCCAACGACCGACTCGACGGCCAGACCGGCGCCCATTTTTTTAGCCAGTTCATACACCATCGAAAGCCCCAGCCCCGTCCCCCGCCGGGTGGAAAGCGCCTTCGTGGTGAAAAACGGCTCAAAAATGCGCGCCTTGATTTCCGGCGCAATGCCGCCCCCCTGGTCCCGCACGGAAATCAACACAAACGCAGCCCCGGCCGCCGGACTCAGAAATATTTCGGCGGGCAACTGC
>CAZUBG010000053.1:0-27162 GCA_964618545.1 uncultured Bifidobacteriaceae bacterium
GTGGACAGG
This sequence comes from uncultured Bifidobacteriaceae bacterium, assembly GCA_964618545.1. GTDB lineage: Bacteria > Verrucomicrobiota > Verrucomicrobiia > Limisphaerales > UBA11358 > UBA11358. The sequence continues at coordinate 10 of CAZUBG010000053.1, forward strand.
ATGATCTTTTTGCGCCCGCTCATCGCCTCGGCGGCGTTGAAAATGAGATTAATCAAAATTTGCTGGATGAACTCCCGCGAGACCGAAAGTTCCGGCAGGTTTTCCGCCCGCTCGAAGGTCACCACCGTTTCGCGCAGGAAACGATCCCCCAATAGTTTCAGCGTGTCCGCCACCACCGCATTGAGGTCGCAGCGCGTCGCGGGCGCCTCCGATCCCCGGCTGAAGCCCAGCATCGCATCCACAATTTCCGCCCCCTGCTGCACCACCGTGTTGATGCGCTCCACCCGCGTGCGGATCTTTTCCGGCTCATCCGGGTGGTCCCCGATGATTTGCGCCGATCCCTTGATGATCGAGAGGATGTTGTTGAAATCGTGCGCGATCCCGGCCGCCAGCGTGCCCAGCGCGTTCATCTTCTGACTGTGCAGCAGTTCGCGCGTCGCCACCTCCAGCTCCCGCGTCCGTTCCGCCACCTTTTGCTCCACCGCCGCATAGCTCCGGATCAGTTGCCGGTGCCGGTGCCAGGCCACCCCCGCAAAAAACACCGCCGCCCCCCCGCCCAACAGCAGGATGATCCACAGCCGCGCTTCCCGGAACCACGGCGTGATCACCGTGAAATCCAGCGTCGCCGGAAACGGGTCCACATTCCCATTGCGGTCCATGGCGCAGACCTGAAAGTAATGCCGGCCCGGCGCCGGGTTGGGAAATGAAAACGTGGTCGCCTCCCGGAAGGGCGACCACCCGTGCTGGTCCAGTTGATGCGAAAAAAGCAGCCGTTCCTTCGGCGTGTAATTCCACTTGTCCCGCCCGTCAAACAACAGGTTCAGCGTGTCCTTTTCCGTCAAGCCCCGGTCATCCTCCGCCAGCCGCCGCACCTGGGTTTTGGGCGGGTCCGGATCATTTTCCGGATGAAACCGGTACACCCCGTGGGCCGTGGCCGCCCACACTTGCCCCCGCTGATTTGCACCCACGGCGCAGATCGCCCCGTTGGGCAGGCCTTCCGCCGCGCCATAATCCAGCCAGGCGCCCCAACCCAGACGGTACACCCCCCCGTTCGAGGCCAGCCAAAGCCCCCCGTCACGGCTCGGCGCCAGCCCGTTGATGTGATTAAACTTGGCCTGCAACAACAACCAGTTTTCCCCGTCATATTCCCAAAGTTTTTCCCGCGTCGCACAACAGATTTTTCCGTCCGGCAGCTCGGCAAATCCCACACTCGCCTCCGGGGTGGTCTCATCTTGCGAGGCAAACCGTTGCCAGAGGCCGTTGTGCCGCCGCCACACCGCCGGTCCGCCGCCCAGCCAGAGGTCCCCGTTTCCGGCGGCGAACAGCGTGCTCAATCCGGCGGCCTCCTCCGGCCCGGCGGGCGGCGGATTCGCCAGCGGCTGGAACCGGGCTCCGTCAAACACCTCAAAAGCAGCCGCCCCCGGCTCGTAAAGGCAAACCCCGCCATCCAACAACCGTCCCAGGGCCCTCACCGCCGGGGCGTGATCCGGCAGCGGCCGCAGAACCAAGCCCCCCCGGCTCGCATTAAATTCAAACAGCGCCTGGCCCAGCACCTCCAACAGCCGGCCGTTTTTTAAAGGAAACAGCTCCGGGGCGGCCGGGGGGCTTTCGCTGACCGCCGGCAGCGCAGCCGTGCGGTGGCGGTCGTTTTGCAGCCAGTGCAGTTGGTTGCCCGCAATAAAATACAGCGACCCCTCCTCATCCACCGTCAGGCACGATACGGTCTGATCCAGATCGCCCAGGGATTCCGGCTTCCCCCAGAGCGGCTGGGAACAACGATACAATCCGTCCGACGTGGCCAGCCAGCACGCCCCGCCCGGTTCCACCGCCGCGTCGCTGATCTGGCCGGAGGAAATCTCCCCGCTTTCCACCCAGTTCGTTCGCCCCGCCACCCATTCAAACAACGACTCACTCGTCACCCCCCACCAGGTCCCGTCCGGCCCGCTCCACGCCTGGAAGAAATTCCGCGAACCGGCGGACCGTCCCTCCCAGTTCTGTCCATCAAAGGTCAACACCATCTTTTCCCCACTGCCCTTCGATTCCGCCAGCAGCACAATCCCGCCATTCACCCCGGGTTCCGGCTGGTTCAGGTGGCCGGCTCCGAGTGCATCCGGTGGAAAATATTCCTGCCAGGCCGCTTTGGGCCCCAGATTTCGCAGCGGACCGTTCAGTTTCACCACCCCCAGCGCACCGCTGATCCACAGTCCCCCCTCGGGCGAAACCGCCATGCCACTGAAAGACCCGATCCCGGTCTGTGCCGCCTCCAGCAGGGTGAGGAGGTGCGAAGCCTCCGGATTTTCCCCGGTTAATTCCATCAGCCCCTGCGGCAGCAGAAACAAAACACATCCCTGTTTGACCGGAACAAACGGCACCGCCCCGCCCTTGACGGGAAAACCGGCGGCCAGGGCGGCCGCAATTTCCGGGACCGGATGCAGCCGCCACCCATCATCCTTCAACTCCAGCAACCCCTGGGACGCCACCGCCCAGCGCTGTCCGGCCGGACTCGCGCAAATGCGGCCCCGATTTCCGGCGGGAGCCGGAAAGTTGCTCACCGAATAACCATCCAACTCCGCCGCCAGCGCCGCCTTCGGGCTCGTGGCGATCACCCTTCCCTGCGGCGTCAAAGCCACGGAATTAAACCCGGGCTCTGACAGGCCGTCGGCCATGCGATAGCAGGTCCAGCGGAGGGCGGTCTGTCCCCGCACGGTCGCCGCCGGCATTGCCAGCGCCATCAGCAACCAGAAGCGCCATCGTTTGAAAATCAGTGCCATGTTAGCCTGCCGTTCCAGTGCTGCCATTATTCCCGGGCTCCGGACCAAACTCAAACCCAACCGGGGGTGTGCCTTCAAACGCACACTTTACAATTCCCGCCTGGGAGGGTAAGAGAAGGCTAAAAATCAGTGCCAAGCAGATCACCCAACCAGACTCCAAACCGGAGAACGGTCACTCCCAAACGCGCCCCGCCCCCCTGCCGGTCGCCGACCGTCCCCGGAGCGCCGTGCCCGGTTCCAACCGCCGCCTCCCGCTCCTGTGGACGGTTTCCAAGCCGAAGGCCGGTTTGGAGTGCGGCGACAGGTCCTGCACCTTATCGGCATTTCAAGATTTTCAAATCCGACGGCGGCGACGAGGCGGTTTTTTCGCACCGCAGACTTCCCAGCCTGCTGTATCGCGGGTTTCCCAACCCGCAGACCGTTCGCCAATCTGGCGCGTCCGCCCCACGGAAAAGGCCGCCGGTTGGGAAATCGGCGATCCCGCAGACTTCCAAGCGGACCGTATCGCGGATTTCCCAACCCGCACGCTGTCCGCCGCCTTGGCGCGCCCGCCCAACCTTGCCAACCGCCTCCGGAAGCACGGCCCCCGCCTTCACCCTGATTGAATTGCTTGTGGTCATTGCCATTATTGCCATCCTGGCCGCCTTCCTGCTCCCCGCGCTGTCCGCCAGCAAGGCCAAAGGCATCCAGACCGCTTGCGCCAACAATCTGAAACAATTGGATTTGTGTGCGGTCATGTACGCCGACGACAATCAATCCACTTTCGCCGACGACCTGCCGCTGGCCTACTACGGATATGAAAACATCACCAACAACTGGGTGCCCGGAAACATGATGAACCAGGCCCAGGCCACCAACACAGCCCTGCTCCGCCAGGGCGAATTCTTTCCTTATGCCACCCAGCCCCCCATTTATCATTGCCCGGCCGACCTCTCCGAAGTCAACGGCTTGCCCCGCGTTCGCAGCTATTCCATGAACTGTTGGATCGGCAGCCGTTACATGAACACCCAGGCGCCGGCCACCGGGGGCGCGGTGGAGACGGGTTACCGGACCTACGTCAAAGAAACGGAAACCGCCGCCATCGGACCCGCCAACTTGTGGATGATCATGGACGAAAACGAGCTTACCATTGACGATGCCTGGTTTTTGGTGACCATGGACAACAGTGCGCCCTTTGCCAGTTTTCCCGCCACCCGGCATCAGCACGGCTACAACCTGAATTTTGCCGACGGTCATGTGGAACATTATATTTTGCGCGACCCAAACACCCAGTCCCCCGCCCTGCCCGTCAGTCCCCTGAATGCCGATTGGCTCAAACTTAAACAAGTCACCACCGTAACCTGGACGGAATGATGAGGTGGAAACCAATCCACACCCGGAAACAAACATGTTCGTAGATTCATTAAGCACACTTCATGCCAATCGCCTTTGGCCTGCTTTTGCGCCTGAATGGGCCGGCGGCAGGGGAAAAATGCGTGAAATTCACGCACCTCTGCGTGAAATTCACGCCCCTGCGCCTCTGCAAGAAGTCACGGCATGTTGCCCAACGGCCGGAGTTTACCCGTCCCCGCCACATCTGACGGACCTTTCATGGTTTTCAAATCCGACGGTGGAAAACAGGCGGCTTTTTTCGTACCGCAGACTTTCACGTCTGCGCTACAAAAAAGCCGCCTCGTCCCGGCCGCTGTATTTGAAAACCATGGATGCGTGTAAGGTGCAGGGCAAGACGCCGCTTTGCGACGAGGCGGCATGTCGCCCCGTCCAAAAGCGCGGACCCGTCCGCGCACAGCCGCGTTCATCGGCGGTGGAAAAATTAGATTTTCAAAAAAAGCCGGTTGACAGAATAAAAAACAATGCGACGGTGTGAGGGTTGGTTGGCACCGGTTTTTTCCGGGTTCTGCCAGCCGTGGTGAAGGAGGTTGACGGAAGGTGGCCGGCGTGATTCCACCCCCACGCCCCCAGTCGCCCGGCGGATGAATGTATTTCATCCGTGGCTCTTTGACATATTGCGGTTCAAATCGGGGTCAAAAACGAAAAGAACCGCAAAGAATCGCAAAAGCACGATTTTATTTTCCCAAAAATAAATCGGTGACACCTTCCCGGGCGCCTGCAATAATCCCCGTGTCCCCTGCATTCTCGAACCGCTTGTAGCAATCATGAACCCAAAAAACTCGCCAGCCTTCCCGCCCCGGCGCACACTTCGCGGTGCCTGGCTGGCCATCCTCGCCCTGATGCTTTCTTTGGTCCCCGGCTTTTCCACCACCACCCCGGCGGCGGTTTCCGTCAAAAATGAGTATGCCGAATGGGTGTTTGAGGCGACGAACCATCTGGGCCAGTGGATTTGGGATACCAATACCACTGACAAGCAAACGTGCCGCCTCTGGAAAACCTTCGATCTGCCTCCCGGAGCAAAAGTGACCAACGCCACGCTGCGCATCACCGTGGACAACAGCTTCACCCTGTTTTTGGACGGACAGGAAATCGGGCGCGGCAGCGACTGGCGCTCCGTGACCGAATATGACGCCACCCGGCTGCTGCAAAAACCCGGCCTTCACATCCTGGCCGTGGATGGCTTCAACGACCGGCTCCAAGCCGGCATGATTTTCGGCCTGGAAATCCGCCTGGAAGACGGACGGGTGAATCAAATTCTTTCGGATGATTCCTGGAGCGTCGTTCCCAACTCCCTCAACCAATGGACCAGCCGGAAAGCCCCGCTCCCGGGCTGGCACCACGCCATCGTCATTGCCTCCATGAATCATTACCCTTGGGAAATCTGGCCGATCGGATTCATGGTGGAGCCGCCCCTGCGGCCGGTGTTCCTGCATTTCTGGCAGCGCGGCTGGTTTCAACTGACCCTGCTGGTCGTCTGCGTGCTGGCGCTCCTGTGTTCCGTCTGGTTGTTGACCCAACTGTCCGCTCAGTCGGCATCCCAGGAATTTTTGCACCTCGAACGCGCCCGCATCGCGCGGGACATTCATGATGATTTTGGAGCGCAACTCACCCTGTTGGTGCTGCTGGCGGAGGTGGCCCGCCGCGAGGAGCCGCCCAATTCCGCGGCGCAAAAGAAATTCAATCAACTATGCGAACAAGCCCGCCGGCTCTCCCAGGCGCTGGACGAGGTGGTGTGGGCCGTCAATTCCCGGCGCGACACCCTGCGTGATTTCGTGGCTTATGTCTGCAAATACGCCCGCTCTTTTCTGGAAGCCACCCCCATCCGCTGCCGGCTGGATGTCGAGGTCGAAATCCCCGCCGCCGCCGTTGACCTGCCCGTGCGGCGCAACCTGCTGCTTGCCGTCAAAGAGGCCTTGAACAATGCGGCGAAATATTCGGCGGCCACCGAATTATTCCTGCGGATTTCCCGCCAGGATCATCTCTTGGTCGTGGTGGTGGAGGACAATGGCTGCGGGTTCGATCCCGAACTCGCCGACCGGGAACGCCACGGACTGGCGAACATGGCGCATCGCATGGCGGAAATCGGCGGCGGCTGCGAACTCACCAGCGAGCCGGGCCGCGGTTGCCGGGTGGTGTTCACCGTGCCGTTGAACCGCGTGTCCCGGCGCGTGTGGCGCCCGCCCTGGCGCCCGCGTGCGCCGGAAGATCCGCCCCCCTTAAAATCTGGTCTTGCCGGTCCGGAACAGGCAGACTCTCTAAAGCGATGAAGCCCGAACAATCCCAGCCGGTGGTTCCACGTGTGCTTAAAGTTGTCCTCGTCGAAGACAAACCGGATGTCCGCGACAGTTGGACGCGGCTGATCAATTCCCTGCCGGGCTTCTCCTGCGCCGGTTCCTGCGCTTCCGGCGAAGACGCTTTGCGGACCATTCCCTCCCTCGCCCCGGATGTGGTCCTCATGGATATTTTTCTGCCGCGCATGTCCGGCATCGAATGCACCTCGCGCTTGAAATTGCTCCTCCCCAAAGTCCAAATCCTCATTCTGACGGCCGTGGAGGACGATGAACTCGTATTCATGGCCCTGCAGGCGGGGGCGGACGGTTTTCTGCTCAAGCGCACCAAGCCGGAGGATTTGCGTGCCGCGATGGTGGACGTGCTGGGCGGCGGCGCCCCCATGACCAGTGAAATCGCCCGGCGCGTGGTGGAATCGTTCCGCAAGGCCAGCCGGCAGCCCCGGGAAACCGTCCGCCTCAGCGCCCGTGAGGAGGAGGTTTTGATTTTGCTGTCCAAAGGCTATGCCAACAAGGAGATCGCCGAACACTTGTCCATCAGCGTCGAAACCGTTGGCAGCCATTTGAAGCACATCTACGAAAAAATGCACGTCCGCTCCCGGGCCGAGGCCGTAGCGCGCTACATGACTGACAAAACGTGAGATCTGTGGTGATTCAAAGCCTTCCCTTTTAGTTCACCCATCGCCTTCCACCATCCGCCACCGTCATTTCTGCGGGACCGTTTCGTCCAACAGCCTCCCGTGTTTGGGGGATGGCAGTTTATTCAACCGGGTGCTAAGTTTTTTTTACTAATCAAATGCTGTTAACCGTTCGACAAATCAGCCCGGCCCTTTCAGTTTGGCCACCCTTAACCCGGCTGTCTTCTTGACCTTCAACCCATTCAGCCGATCCCATTTGTTTAAATCTGCAAATCAACAAAAACCCCCAATAAACCCAACCATGAAAAGAACCATTCCCCTGCCGGCCCGCCACCTGATGTTGCTGGCCATGATCTTGACCCCCTGGCTCGTCCGCGCAAATCTGACCGGACCTTACACGGCCGATGCCAGCACGCTGGTCCTGCTGCACTTGAATGAAGCGGCCGGCAATTCCGTCACCGCCAACGTCGGCAGTCTGGGCGGCAACTTTATCAGCGTGAATTATTCGTCGGATACCACCCCGCTGACGGTGGTCACCACCATGCTGGGGGCCACGGGTTATTCGACCAACTCGCCCACGGCCATTTCCTTTGGCAATTGCGAGTCCAACACTACTGCCGGCTATGAATTGGGCTATGACTACAACAAAGACGGAGTGTTTGAGCCGGATACCGGCAGCGCTACAAGTCTGGATTTTTTGGGGATGACGAACCTCAACATTGGCAAAAACGGTCAGACTCCCTTCACCTTGGAGGCTTTGATTCAACCCACCACCACAGCCGGGGCTCAGGAAATCATCTGCACGGACAGCAGCGCCGCCAACAGCAGCCGGGCCTTCCAATTCCGGGTCTATAACGGGAGCCTCGGGTTTAACTTCATTGCGAATTCGGCGGCGATCTCCGGCACGATTCCGACCACCGGCCCGAACGCGTTTGTTCCAAACGCCTGGTATCATGTGGCGTTTACTTATGATGGCACGACCGGAACCCTTTACTGGACCCGGCTGGATCCCTCCATGGGTGCCGCCAGTGTTCTCATTTCAGGCCCATTGACCATCGGCACCGCGGATGGTGCGATCACCGGACCGCTCATCATCGCTAATCGGGGTCGTCCCACCGGAACCGAAACGTTTCTGGGCGCAATTGACGAAGTTCGCATCAGCAGCGTCTGCCGCGCCGCCAACCAGATGGCGTTTTATTCCCCCACGGTCACCATCTCGCAAAACCCGGTCAGCCAGAACGTGGATTACAACCAGCCGGTGACCTTCAGTGTTGGCGCCTCGAGTTTGAGCACCCTGGGTTATCAATGGCGTTTCAACTCGAACTCCATCGCCGGGGCCACCAACACCAGTTATTTCATCAAGAATGCGGCCGCCGGCAACGCCGGATACTACGACGTGGTGGTCACCAACACCACCGGGAGTTCCGGCACCAGCGCCGAGGCCCTGCTGGTCGTGGGTGCGGCGAATTTTCTGAGTCACCGTTACAGCTTCACCTCCAATGCCGACGACAGCATTGGCGGTGCGGATGGCGCCCTTTTCGGCGACGCTGTCGTGACCAACGGCTCCTTGGTGCTGGATGGCACTACCGGCACTTACATGCAATTGGCCACCAATTTGATTGCGGGTGCCAATGCCCTGACGGTCGAATTCTGGGCCACCTATGGTGTGAATTCGGACAATGCCTATGCCTTCAGCTTTGGCGCCACCAACTACATTCTTAACTATGGCATCTACGGCTACAATTTTGTGAGTTACTCACCGCATAATGCCAGCGGGCAGGGCCTTTACATCAGCGCCGGTTCCTATGAGTCGGAACAGGACGTGACGGCCCCCGGCACGCTGGACGGATTGACCATGCACGTGGCCTGCGTGATTGATCCGCCCGATCAAACCCTCGCCATCTACACCAACGGGGTGTTGGAGGCCATTGACACCAACATGACGGTCAGCATTGCCGAATTGAATGATGTCTACTCCTACATCGGGGCTTCCCTGGATGCGGCCGATCCGTATTTGAACGCCAGCATTGATGAACTGCGCATCTATAACGGCGCGCTGTCCGTGTTGAGTCTGGCGCAAAGTGATTTGCTGGGGCCCAACCAGATTCTGGCCTACGGTCCCGCCAGTTTTGTGCTCAACCCCACCAACACCACCATCCCCGTGGGGCAAGCCGTCACCTTTGCGTCGGCGGCCATCGGCTACCTCCCCATCAGTTACCAGTGGTTCAAAAACGGCACACTGGTGCCGGGTGCCACCAATGCCAGCTATTCATTTACGACCGTCATCGGGGACAATCGTTCAACCGTCACTTGTTACGCCACCAACACCATCGGCGTCACCACCTATGTCACCAACAGTGCCACCGCCACGCTGACCGTTTTTACCCCCCCAACCCTCGCCTGGCTGGGCACGGCCGATGGCGGTTCGGATAATTATTGGAACACCTCGTCCCCGGATTGGACCAATGCCGCCGGCGGTGGCGGGATTGTGGCATTTGCCCAGAACGACGGCGTGCTTCTGGACGACCGGGCCAGTGGCTCGACCACGCTGGATCTTCAGCAGATCATCATTCCTTACAATATTAAGATGAATGCCGCCTCGGAATACATTCTCACCTCCTCAGCCGCTGATGGCTTGCTCTCTGGCCCGGGTTACCTTGCCAAGCAGAATTCCGGCACGCTCATCATTGACGTTACCAACAACCTGACGGGGCCCGTCACCATCTCCAGCGGCATATTGCAAATCGGCAATAATGATTCCTCCGGCACCCTTGGCAGCGGTCCGGTGACCAACAACGCCACTCTTTCCCTCGACCGGGGGGATACGGCGCTTGTGATTGGCAATAGCATCCACGGCACCGGCACGTTGAGCATTGACGGTTCCGGCACCGTGGCCATAACCGGCACCAGCGATTTCACCGGCAACACTTTGATTAATCAGGGTATCTTGAATCTGCAAAACACCTCCGGCCTTGGTTCTTCCAATGACCAGACCGTGATTGCCAGCGGCGGCCAGTTGTATCTGACCGTCAATGCCAATCTGACCCTGGCCGGCCTGAGCCTCAACGGGAACGGGGATGGCAACGGGGCCTTGCGCAAGGGCGGAGCAGGTTCCTCCACCCTCTATGGTCCGGTGACCCTGGCCTCCGCGTCCACCATTGGCATTGATGGCGGGGCCACGCTCATTGTGAGCAACCGGGTCAGTGGCGCTGCCGCTCTGACGGTCTCCACGCCCAGCGGCACCGGCACCCTGGCGTTAAATTCCGCCAATAATTACAGCGGCGGCACCACGCTGGCCGGGGCCACCACCGTCATTGATGTCAACGCCAACGGCGCCCTCGGCTCCGGCCCGGTGTCCGTGACTGGGGCGGGCTATTTCCTGCTCGCCAATGGATTGAATTTTGCCAATTCATTGGATGCCGCCACCGTTGCCCCGGGAGTGGCGCTGGGACTGCTCATGGTCAATGATAATACCAACAACATCGTCACCACCATTTCCGGCCCCCTCACCTTTGAGGAAAGTCCCGAAAGTGGCGGCAATTTTATTGGTCCCGTCACCTCCGGCTATTTGAATGTCACCGGGCCGGTTACCAATGTGAATAGTGGTCTGATCAGTGTCCGCAACGGGTTCGTCCGGTTCTCTGGCGGCGGTAATTACACGGCCTTTGATGTTAACCAGGGAACCACCTCCCTCGGGGCCAACAACGGCCTTTGTACCAACGCCGCTCTGGCGGTCGCGGAATCAGCCGCCGCCACCTTTGATTTGAACGGCTTCGACCAGATCCTCACCGGCCTGTCGGACGGGGCGGCCTTTGCGGAGCTGGTGACCAACAGTGCCGCCGGGCAAAGCACCCTGACCTTGGATCTGTCGTCGGGGACCACCTACAGTGGCGTGATCGGCGGCAATCTCGCCCTGGTTGAGAATGGTTCACAGAACCTGTACCTGGCCGGCACCAACACCTACACCGGCAACACCACCGTAAATGGCGGCACCCTTGAACTCGCCCAACCCTCCCTGGCTGCGAATTCCAAGGTCACCGTGGCCACTGGAGCCAATTTGCAGTTGGATTTCTCAGAAACCAACACCGTCGCGGGCCTGGTGCTGAACGGCGTAAGCCAGCCGGTCGGCCTTTATAACAACACCACGAGTTCACAGTACATTACCGGATCAGGTAGTTTGCAGGTGACGCCCTTCATCGCCACCAACCCCACCAATATCACCGCCAGTGTCAGCGGCACCAGCCTGACGCTGTCCTGGCCGGGAGATCATAAGGGCTGGATCCTGCAGTCCCAAACCAACAGTTTGAGCAGGGGGCTGACGACCAATTGGGTGGACATTGCCGGCAGCAGTTCGGGCACCAACGCGGTCATTAAGGTTGCACAAACCAATGCCGCCGTGTTTTACCGCCTGCGCTATCCCACTCAGCAATGATTGTTGCCTGATTTTGGGCGGGGTGAAAGCCGGGACTGGCTTTCACCCCGTCGTTATTTAACCATTCACGGCCACATACCGCCGTCCGACGGAAGGGTGAGGCTGACCGTCTTGCCCCCGCCTTTTTTCAGTTTCGTCCGACAGGCTCCCGTGTTTGGGGGATGGCAGATTCTTCACCGGGTGATATGTTTCTAACGTGCAAGTGTTGTGTGATGAACAAAAAAATTGATTAACAATCTTGCGATTTGTCCGATTTAAACTGAATGAAATTAATGAAAGTTGCCAGCCATATGCCGCGCCGGGCGTTCACTTTGATTGAACTGCTCGTCGTTATTGCCATCATCGCCATTCTGGCAGCGATGCTGCTGCCCGCGCTCGCCGCCGCCAAGGAAAAAGGCAAGCGCACCTTGTGCATCAGCAATTTGAAACAGGTGGGCGTCGGCAGCCTCATGTATGCGGGCGACTACAGCGACTATTTCGTACCCTGCGGGTGGAATACCGGCTGGAATGCGGCCGATCCGTATGAAATTGACAACAGCATACTGACTGCGGCCACGCAGTTGGGCTTCCGTACCAACATCTTAATCAAAACGCCCGCCGGGGGGGAATCTGCCGCCAGCGCGACCATCTGGACGTGTCCAAACCGTCCCACCCTGCCCGCCTCCCCGACCACCCCCCCGACCACTTGGGCCATTGGTTATCAATATGTTGGTGGCCTGACCAATTGGACCTACGGTGGCTCCAGTGTTCTGGCTTCGAGCCCCATCAAAACGGGCACCAGCAAACCCGTTTGGATGCTGGGGGCTGATCTGGTGCTGGCCACCGCCAAGAATGTGTGGACCGACCCCACTGCCACCGATCCCTCGGACGGCACCTACGCTTTGCCAGCGCACAAGAAAGGTTCCAATCTCGTGCCGGCAGGCGGCAATGAACTGTTTGCCGATGGTTCCGTTTCTTGGATCTTGGCTGCCAACATGGTGAACCTGTATACCCCACAGACGGACCGGATGTTTTATTGGTATCAGTCTGATTTGGGGGTTTTGAACGGAAAAGTTCTGCCCATGGGGCCCTGATTTCCGCCCTCGGTCGGTTTTTGACTTTCCAATTTGCCCCTGTTTCGACCCATGCAAACCAAGCCGGTTTTTATGGCCCCGACAATCTTGATATGAAATGTCCCTCCGTATCTGTCAGCATGGCGTTTTTGTTCCTGTATCTCGCGGTGTGGCCGGCCACCGCCGCAATTCAAATTTACACCCCCAATGCCACCACCCTTCATCTTTGGCATTTGGATGAAACCGCCACACCTTGTGTGGATGCTGCCGCAGGCGGCACGAATCTGACCTATTCAGCCCCGGGGGGCACCTTGGGCAACGCCTCCTATTCCAACACCGCCGTTAACTTCGGAAACTGCGTTAGCTTTGGCGCCCTGACCACTTCCAACGCCGTTTTGTTCCCCGTGGGTTCCGGCGCGGTTGGCACCGCCATTCCCTTCACCTATGCGGGAACCAACGGTGCCTTCACCTTTGAGGCGCTGGTCTGCATCGCATTTAATCCCACCAATAACTACAGTACCGCCAACAGCATGGATGGATACGTGGTCCGCAACCAGCCCTGTCAGATCATGGATTGCGACGCCGACAGCGCCACCCGCGTCTTTCAACTGCGCCTGGACCCCGTCGGTTTTGCCGCCGACGGTCGGGATACCGGCACTGTGGGGATCGAATTCATCAGCGGCACCACCAGCGTGGCCGTCGCCCCGATTCCCACCAATGGGCCCGATGCCATTGTTTCCAATGCCTGGTATCACGTCGCGGTGGCTTACAACGGCAGTGCCAACACGGCGAGCAATCTCTTCTTTTATTGGACTTTGCTCGACACCAACCGCACCGTCGCCGACTGTATCTACACCACCAACCTGGCCGCCAGTCTGCCCGGCACCAGCTCCGCCACCACCGTTTTCAGCCTCGGCAACAGCGCGCACAATCCCAGCGGTGGCTCCGGACCGGACCTCGCCAATTTTCTTGGAAAAATTGACGAGGTGCGTCTCAGCAACGTGGCGCTGTCGGCCGATGACCTGCTGTTTACTGGCCCCGGCATCACGATCACCGCGCAACCGTCACCCACGAATTGGGTGGTCGGTGCTGGCCAACCCTTCAGCCTCACTGTCACCGCCACCGGCCCGTCGCTGGATTATCAATGGTGGTTCAATGGGGCGCCATGGCCCGGAGCGACCAACAGCACGTTTTCGCTGGCCTCCGCCCAGCCGTCCGATGCCGGAAATTATCAAGTGGTCATCACCAACAGTTCCTCCGCAGTGACCAGCGCTGTCGTCAACGTCACCATCGTCAGTCTGGCCATCACCACCCAGCCCGCCAGCGTCCTGGCCGGTTATGCCAGCACCGCTGTGTTCACCGTCGTTGCCTCCGGCGTGCCCCCGTTCTTCTATCAATGGTATCAAAACGGCGCCCCCATTGCCGGGGCCACCAACAACCCCCTGACCCTCTCGGCTTTGGTCGCCGACGATGCCGGGAACTATGACGTCGTGGTTTCCGACGGCTCGAATGCCGTCACCAGCGCCACCGCCACGCTCACCCTCGGCGGCCCGCCGGTCGTGCTCACCCCGCTTTTCGATGGAACCAACTCCGCGTCGAGCGGCTATGCTTATGCCGGTTCATCAGATATTAACGCCACCGCCTTCATCTGTTCGGGGTTGATGACCGTCAGCAACCAGCAGTTTTTCGCCTATTATGGCCAGCACCAAACGGACCCCTATTACCCCTACAACGGCACCATCTGGATTGCCCGGCGCACGGTGGGCGCGGCCGCTTGGCAGATTTTTAGGACCACCTTCACGCCCAATGACATCACCGACGGCCACGATGTGGTGGCGTTCGGAATTGACGGCGCCGGTTACATGCATCTGTCCTGGGGCATGCACGACGCCGCGCTCAATTATGCCCGCAGCACCGCCCCCGTGACGGGTGCCAATGCGATCACCTTCGGACCCAACCTCGGCACCATGACCGGCAATGAAACCAGCGTCACCTACCCGCAGTTTCTGACTCTGCCCAACGGCGACCTGCTGTATCTTTACCGCGTCGGCGCGTCCGGTGGCGGCAACACCTTTCTCAACCGCTGGCGGCTCGCGTCGCAGACCTGGACGAATGTGAACCTGAGCGGCGTCGTGGCGCTGCCCTTCATCCAGGGTCTCTGGTCGGACTCCAGCTATAATGCATATCCGAACATGCCCTGTCTGGACGCCGCCGGGAATCTTTATCTGGCCTGGACCTGGCGCGAGACACCCGCCTACGAATCCAATCATGATTTGAATATTGCCCGGTCCACCAATGGCGGCGCGACCTGGCTGCGTTACGAGGGCACCCCTTACGACCTCCCCATTTCGGAAATCGGCCAGACCAGCGACACCAATGAGAATTGCCAAACCATCGTTTCCATCCCCCAGAATTCCAGTCTCATCAACCAGGCGGGCATGTGCCTCGACGCTTCCAATCTCCCCGTCCTCGCCACTTGGTGGGCGCCGGGTTACGCGACGAACAACAATCAACGTCAATACATGGTTGTGTTTTCAGACACGAACGGGATCTGGCAGACCCGCCAGATCTCCCAGCGCACCAACGATCCGCCGGCCACGGTGGAAGAGGACGCCGTCGTCCGTGATCTTGGCCGCCCCGTCGTCGTGTGCGACCAACAAAACCGTGTCATCGTGCTCTACCGCGACAACTTCGGCAGCAATGGGCTGACGATTTCCCGTTCCTTGCCCTACGCGCTTGATCCACAGCGCACCAACTGGTTTACGTTCGCCCTGACCACCGACAATCTGGGCGATTATGAACCCGTGATTGATCTCGCGCGCTGGCAGCGGGACAACGTTCTGGATATTGTATATCAGGCCAGCGACGGCGAGGGTTACACCGCGCCCACCAACAACGCCTCGCCCATTGGCGTGCTGGAATGGAATGCCGCCGCCTATTTCAACACGCCGCCAACCCTGCAACTGGCTTTGACCAATTCCAGCCGCGACGTCGCACTTTCCTGGATCTCCCAGCCCGGCTGGGGTTACCAGGTTCAAAGCAGCACCAATCTCCTCAACTGGAATCCGGTGGCAACCTTGAACGGCAGCAGTGGATGGCCGCCGCTGCAATACATCCGAACCAACGGGGCCGCCGGCCCGTTGCAGTTTTGGCGGCTCCTCACCCAGGAAGGCGGATTTTGATTCCCAACCCGCTCACCACTTTCCGATTGTGAAATTGGCCATCCGGTGGGTTTTAACGGGTCACGGTGCCGCCTGCAAATTCTCCCACCGAACCGTCCAGGTGCCATCATTGGGGAATCCGGGCGCGTTCCGCTTCGGTGCGCCATCCCAGCCAGCCGCCATCAGGGCGGCGGCGTAAAGCAGACCGCCGTTGGCCGGCAGATAGATCGTCAAGTCAGGGCGCTGGTAAACCTGACCGTTCAAGGCGTAATGGTTTTTGGGAGTATCCAACAGCAGGGCGTCCACGGCGTGGCCGGTTTCCCCCAGGCGGGCGGCACACATGGCGAGCATGGGGTAATCCCAGCCCCAGGTGTCCGGCCAGTTCCAATTCGCCCAGACCCAGTCAAAAGTGTGCTGCATGGTGACCGGGTTGATCTGCGGTCCGGGCACAAAGCTCAACGCCCCCAAAACAGCCGGATGATCCATGTTCCACTTCGGGTTGGTGTAGGAATCAGGCGTGGTTTCCGTGAAGAGATATTTGTCGTCTCCCACGGGCGCCTTGGCCAGATCTTTCAGCACGGCGTCCCATTTGGTCTCGCGCGGCAGCCCCAAACGCACCCGCCATTGTTGGGCCGTTTCCAGCGCCCAACGCCAGTAGGTGAGTTCAAACGTGGGATTAAGCGTGTGATTCTTCGGGAAACGCTCCTGCGCGCATTGCAGGATCGGCCCGAGGACATAACGCTGGGTGTTGGTATCCCAAGTCGCATAGCTGGCCATGAAATCCGCCGTTTGAAACACCACGTCCCGGTATTTCTCCAGGGTGGCACGGTCAGCATGGGCGCGGTAAGCCAGTTCAGCGTAGAAGATTGGATGAGGCTGCTCCCACACCAGAAACGGGCCGACGGGTGAAGGAGACTCGGCACCGCTGGGGTCCGTCATTTTGGGCCAGCGCGCCCCGGCATAGCCCTGCTTTTTCGCCGTGCCCTGGGCGCGGGGCAGAATCCGCTGGTAAAAACCCAGGCTGTTCTCCAACAGTCCGATCCGGTTCCACAGGGCGAAGTGGGCCTCATGCCAAAAGTGCATCTCCAGATGAAATTTCCCCTCCCAAGTGCTGCCATTGTAGGTCAGGCCCGTTTCCTGCGGCGGATTTTTCCCGGCATCCTGAATGGCGGTGAGATATTGGGAGAGGACGATGCGGCGTTCCAGTTCGAACCAGCGCGGATCCTTGCTGCCGGACAAATCAATCGCGCCGCCCGTGCTCCAGAACTGATTCCAGTGCTTTCGCGTGTTGGCGCGGATGGCGGCAAAGTCCGTGGAGAGGCCCGGGACGGACAGCCCGGCCGCTGGGGAGAAAGCGCAGACCAATTCCAACGCATCGGATTTGGGGGCCGGCCAGAGAACAAATTCATGCGGGGCGGTGTTGGTCAGGGCCGCCCCGGCGGACCAATGGGCGTTGACCTGGTAGATATCGTTGTCCAGTTTGCGGCTAAACCTGGCCGCCTGATTGCCGTTTCGATGCAAAATCGTTTCATGCGCTTCGGGCTTCGACCAGTCCGCCGTCTTAATCGCCCCGGTGCCATAGGGGAAATGGATTTTAATGCCCAACCGGCCGGATTGGGCCAGCGGCGAGACCACCCGCACGGCAATGGCATCCTGACCGGCATCACAGAGCGTTTCCACCTCCACGGGTTGACCTTCCAATGTGAAATGGCTGGTGATTTCGCCGTCCCACAGGTCCAGGGTTTGCTTGATGTCCGTCAGATCGTTGGTCTGCGCCGGAGTCCCATCCGCTTTCGTGAGGATAAAACCGATTTGACCGAGGTGCAGCCGGTGGGGGTTGGCGCGGAGCCATTTGATCTCCGGCGTCATTTTGTTCCCAGGCACATCGGCATAGGGAACCTTGCGCCCGTTCAGGTCCGTATATTCTTTGAACTGAAAATGGTCAATGTCGTAATGGTCCGGGTTGGGAAACGTATGCCAGCCCCAGTCCGAAAGGGTGCCCAGCGGAATGGTGCCGTCAAAAGCGTCGGGAAATGTTTGCAACCCGGTCGCGTCCACGGTGAAGGCGAACTGGCCGTTGCCGACCGTCAGCGGATTGTTGGGGTCAAACTGATTCAGCACAACGGTGTGACGGGTCACGAGCGCCTGCCGGTCAATGGATTCCGCATGAGCGAGGGACAGGCTACCGCCCGCCAGCAACAGACCCAGAATGATTTTCATTTGCATGAGATGAAATAGTTGATAACAAATGCAGGCAAACAGCACCATAAATTTCATGGCAAAATTATTTTTGGGACTCGATTCCAGCACACAAAGCCTCAGCGCCGTCGTCATTGACCTCGACGCGCAAACTGTGGTTTACGAAAAATCACTCAATTTCGACCGCGACCTGCCGCAGTTTAAAACGCAAAATGGGGTTCTGCCCAACCGCGATCCGCTGGTCAAGCACAGCCTGCCCCTGCTCTGGGCGGCGGCGCTGGACCGGCTCTTTGTCGAAATGAAACAGGACCGGGTTCCGCTCGGTGAAATCCTGGCCGTCAGCGGCAGCGGGCAACAGCACGGCTCCGTGTACCTCAACGACCGGGCCAAAGCCCGGTTGGCCAAATTGAATCCGGCCAAATCGCTGGAACAAAATTTGCGCGGAATTTTTTCGCGGGCCACCTCGCCCATCTGGATGGATTCTTCCACCACCAAACAATGCGCCGAAATCCGCAAAAAACTGGGCGGGATCAAGGCCACTGCGCGGGCGACGGGTTCGGATACCTTCGAGCGCTTCACCGGCCCGCAGATCCGCAAATTTCACCAGACCGAACCACAGGCCTATCAGAAGACCGCGCACATCGCCCTGGTGAGTTCTTTCATGGCGTCGCTGCTGGCGGGCAAAATCGCGCCGATTGACCCGGGGGACGGCGCGGGGATGAACCTGATGGACATCCGCAAAAAAGGCTGGCACGCGGAGGCGCTCAAGGCCACCGCGCCGCAACTTGGCCGGAAACTGCCGCCGCTCGCGCCGTCCGGCCAGGTCATCGGCAAAGTCAGTCCTTATTTTGTAAAGAAATACGGGCTGAATCCCGAAGCGTTGGCCACCACGTGGACCGGGGATAATCCCGCGAGCGTCCTCGGTTTGGGGTTGATCAAACCCGGCATGGTGGCCATCAGCCTGGGCACCAGCGACACCTTTTTTGGCACCATGCGCCAGTGCCGGACGGACGACCATGGCGAAGGCCACGTGTTTGGCTCCCCGGCGGGTGATTACATGACTTTGATCTGTTTCAAAAACGGATCGCTCGCCCGCGAACAAATCCGTGAACGGTACGGGATCAAGGATTGGAAGTCCTTCGGCCAGTTGCTGGCCAAAACCAAGCCAAAGAAAGGTGGCGGCATCCTGCTGCCGTGGTTCGAGGCGGAAATCGTCCCACGCATGAACCAGCCGGGACTACACCGGTTTGATCTGGAGGAAGATGATGCGGCCGCCAACTGCCGCGCCATTTTCGAG
Source organism: uncultured Bifidobacteriaceae bacterium (assembly GCA_964618545.1). Lineage (GTDB taxonomy): Bacteria > Verrucomicrobiota > Verrucomicrobiia > Limisphaerales > UBA11358 > UBA11358. Next base: position 19,240 of record CAZUBG010000053.1, read on the forward strand.
GCGCAGATGATGTCCATGCGACTGCACTCCCAATGGATGGGCGTGGCTCCTGACTGCATCTACGCGACCGGCGGCGCCTCCAACGACCTGGCGCTGTTGCAGGTCATGGCCAATGTGATGAACTGCCCCGTGCGGCGCATCGAAATTTCCAAGAGCGCCGCGCTGGGCGCGGCCCTGCAGGCGGCCCACGGCTGGCTGGTGGCGTCCGGGAAAAAGCCGAAATGGGAAACCCTCACGAACGGTTTCACCGCCCCCATCCCCGGCAGCGAAATCCGTCCGAGCAAACCGGCGGTGCGGGTTTACGACCAGCTCATCAAGAAGTTTGCCGTGTGCGAACGCGCCGCGCTGGATTTGGCGTAGCCGCTTCAATCGGCTGGCCCGCCACCGGCCAGCCGCCCCAGGTCCATTTCAGTTGCCGGAGGTACAGCCGGGAACGACCGTTAAAATGGGCGTCGTAGGTGTGGTAGCTGATCCAGGTTTTACCACCGGCGGACAGAACTCCGATGTGCCCCGGACCGATGAACCGGCCTTCCGTGCCCAGAAACACGCTCCCGCCACCGTTCACCAAGTCATCGCCAGCCTTGTCCAGATACGGCCCGGTGATTTTTCGGCTGCGGCCCACCCGCACCTCGTAAGTGCTGTTCGTACCCTGACAGCATTTCCCCCAGTTGACAAAGAGATAATAATAACCCCGGTGCCGTGTCAGACAGGAGGCTTCAATCGAGTCGTTCCAAGCCAGATGATATAGCGGTGAATTGGTCCCCGCCCGCAGGCCGGTGCGGGCATCCAACGGCGTCAGATAAATTCCCCTCCAAAACGAACCAAAGGCCAGCCACAACGAGCCGTCCCTGTCCTGCATGACGCTGGGGTCAATGGTGTTGAAATCGCTGCCGTTGGTGGATTGAATGACCATCCCGCCGTCGGTCCAGGCGTAGTTGGTTGCTGTCGGGTCCAGTGTGGGTGAGGTCACCAGGCCGATGGCTGAGGTTTGCTTACCCCAAGAGGAGACGGCATAGTAAACAAAAAACTTGTCGTTGATGTGGATTACATCGGGCGCCCAAAAGTCCACATGGTCGTTGAAGGTTACCCTCCAGGTCCACGCCGGAGGTTCGGAGAACACCGGTGGTTCCCGCCGCCACTCAAGCAAATCCGACGACGAGCGAACCGTGATTCCCTGATGCGTCCCGAAAACATAATAACGCCCGTGATCCTGGATGACGGTCGAGGGGTCATGAATGAAGATTTGCCCGGTCAACGGATCCAGTTCCGCCCCGAATGCTGCCGACAACAGGCAAACCAACCCGGTAATGACCGTCAGGCTCGCTTGAAAACGACATCGTGGAGTTTTTTGCATGATTGAGTGATGGGTATTTCGGTTTTATGAGGCCACGGCCCCTGCCCGTGTTTCCGACCAGCGCGCCATCAGCCAGAGCACATCGCTCAACCGGTTGAGGTAGACGCCCACTTCGGCATTGGTAAGCTGGCCGGATTGGCTGAGGTCAAACACCCGGCGCTCCGCGCGTCGGCAAACCGTCCTCGCCACATCCAACGCGGCGGCATTGACGGTGGCCCCGGGCGTGGCCCAGCCTTTGAAACTGATTTTTTGCGCCTCCATCTCCCGCACCAGCGCATCCAGACGCGCAGACATCCCCGGGGTCACAAAAGCATGCCCATCCCGGGCATATCGCGCCAGGTCCTCCGGCAAAACCCCCGCTTCTCCCATCAGCACAATCAGATCCTGCTGAATGGCGAGCAGATTTTCACGGATGAACTTCTCCGTGGCCAGCGCCCGGGCCAGTCCAAGGGTGGCATTGAGTTCATCCACCGTGCCGCAAGCCTCTATCCGGGGATGGTTCTTGGGCACCCGCCGCGAGTAAATCAGGCCGGTCGTTCCGTCGTCCCCGGTTCGGGTGGCAATGCTCATGAATAACGTTTCGAATTGGTTGGCGCCGGGTATTTTGGCCCTGGCACAGGGCTGGATCCCGGCGACTGAAACGCCTTTTGATAAGCCAGAATGCCTTGCACCATCGCCTTGGCCATCAGGCGGCGATACCCAAAGTCAAAGATTCGTCTGCCCTCCAGCGGATGGGTCATGTACCCGCCCTCGATCAAAATCGCCGGCATGGCGGCATCGCGCAGGACGGCAAATCGCGCCCGGCGCACCCCGCGATCAGTCGCTCCCAGGTTTCGGACCAGTGATTTCTGCATCTGGTAAGCCAAAAACAGGCTCTTCAGTTCATAATGATTGGCGGTGGTGGAACCAAAATCCGCCCCCTCACCCTGGGCGTTGGAGGAACTGGCCCCCACTGGGGTGATGCAATAAGTTTCCGGGCCGGAGACCTCGTCCCGGCCGCTTTCCGTCGCGTTGAAATGCAGGCTGACAAACAAATCCGCCCCCCGCCGGTTGGCCAGTTCCGGTCGCAGCGGTAAATCCACATATTCATCCTTGGTGCGGGTGAGCACCACCTTGAACCCTGCTTTCACCAACTGGTCGCGCAGTTCCTGGGCCAGCGCCAGGGTGTAGGTCTTTTCACTGTATCCGCCCACGCGGTTGCCGGTGTCCCGGCCGCCATGACCGGGATCCAGACAGATAGTGGTGAGCTTTTTGGCGGCCGGAGTGTGCGGCGGATACAAAACCGGGCGGATGGTCTCGGCGGAATCCAATTGTGAAATCAGCGGGACACCTCGGTCCAGGGCCACGGGGTAACACAACCTGACCGCCACCCCGTTGATGACCACCTGTGCCGAATTCACCTCAAACACCAGGCTGTTGGCATGATTGGAAACCGTGAACTGATTGCCCCGGTCGCCCGAAGTCAGCTTCAAACCATTGGCCTGCGCCCAATCCGCCAGCGGCAAATAACCATGCCCGTTGACCAGGGCGGCTCGCACCGGGCGGACACTCAAGACCAGGCACAACCCCAGCCACAAAAAGATTCGATTCATCACGGCAGCGCAACTTGCCCGCAGCCAACCCAGGATTCAAGGGAAATAAGCCTGGCACCGACCTGAAAAATCGCAAGCCAAAGTGTTTTTCGCTTAAATGTTTGATTTTTAATAATAATTGTTTTTAATGAGGCCGGTATTTTGCCATGAACATTCACGAATATCAGGCCAAACAGTTGCTCGCCAAATACGGGGTCGCCGTTCCGTTGGAAATCCCCGCCAAATCCCTCGCCGAAGTCCGGCCGGCGGCCGAAAAAATCGCCGCCAGCGGCAGCGCCCGGGTGGTGGTGAAATCCCAAATCCATGCCGGGGGACGCGGCAAGGGAACTTTTAGATCGGGCTTTCAGGGCGGCGTGAAGGTGGCGGCTTCCGTGGATGAAGCGGTCGTCTTTGCGGAGAAAATGCTCGGGGAGGTGCTCGTCACCAAGCAAACCGGCCCGGATGGCCGGCGGGTGCAGACCCTCCTGTTGGCGGCGGGCGCAAAGATCAAAAAAGAGTTTTATCTGGCCGTACTTCTGGATCGCGCCAACTCCCGTCCGTTGGTCATGGCCAGCACCGAGGGCGGCATGGACATCGAGGAAGTGGCGGAAAAACATCCCGAAAAGATCTTCAAGGAGCCCATTGATCCCGCCGTGGGCATCATGCCGTATCAGGCGCGCAAGATTGCCGCCGCGCTGGGCTTGAAGGGCGACCTGTTCAATGCCGGGGCCAAACTGGTCACCGGGGTTTACCACACTTGGTGGGAATCCGACGCCGCGATGGTGGAACTCAACCCCCTGGCCGTGGTCGAACTGGCCGACGGCAAGGAAACGGTCATCGCTTTGGACGCCAAAATTTCCCTGGACGACAACGCCCTCTACCGCCACAAGGATATTCTGGAAATGCGCGATTTGAACGAGGAAGCACCCCTGGAAATCGAAGCCAGCAAGTTCAATCTCAACTACATCAAGCTCGACGGCAGCATCGCCTGTCTGGTCAATGGCGCCGGCCTGGCCATGGCCACCATGGACATCATTCAGCATTTTGGCGGCCGACCGGCCAATTTCCTGGATGTGGGCGGCGGCGCGAGCAAGGAGCAGGTCACGGCGGCGTTTAAAATCATTTTGAGCGATCCAAACGTGAAGGGCATTCTGGTCAACATTTTCGGTGGCATCATGGATTGCAACGTCATTGCCACCGGCATTGTGGCCGCCGTGAAGGAAACCGGCTTGAAACTGCCGCTGGTGGTCCGCCTGGAGGGCAACAACGTCCTCGCCGGCAAAAAGACCCTGGCCGAATCCGGCGTGGCCATCATCACCGGCGATTCCATGGCGGATGCGGCAAAAAAAGTGGTGAAAGCGGCGGGCTGATCATCTTCCCCTCATGCTCAAAATCACCGAAATCGCGTTCAGTTGCTACGCCATCACCGACATGGCGCGGGCGCGGAGGTTTTATGAAGGCGTGCTGGGCCTCAGCCCCACGACCATCCACGATTCGGAGCACGGCCAATGGGTGGAGTACGCGTTCGGACCGTATGCGCTGGCGCTGGGTTCATCGCCCGCCTTCAAACCAAGTCCCGACGGTTGTTCGGTGGCGCTGGAGGTGGAGGATTTTGACGCTGCCATCGCCCAGTTGCGCGCGAACGACGTTAAGTTCCGCATTGAGCCCACGCCCACGCCCATCTGCCACATGGCGATGATTTTTGACCCGGATGGCAACACCATTTGCATTCACAAACGGAAGATGAAATAATGATCCAATGATTGACGAGGAAACATTGGCTCAAATGAATGGCAAGTATATTATGCCGCCGGATGCCGGACCAGCATGGCGGGAGGCCCATGCGGCGGGAAATGACATGTCGCTCATTGAAAGCTCCATGCGGCTGACGCCAGAGCAAAGACTTGCGGAACATCAGCAAGTGATTGATTTTTTGCTGACAATTCAAGGACCCCATTCTGTGTCATGATACAAAATGACCAAGCTTTGCTGACCCGCCTCAAAAACAGCGGACTGGAGTTCGTCGTGATTGGCGGCGTTTGCGTCGTCTATCATGGCGCGCCACTGGCCACGTTTGACTTGGATATTTGCTGCCCCCTTGGTGAGGAAAACATCCGTCGCATCGAATCCGCCGTACAGGACCTGCACCCCGTTCATCGTTTGACCGCCAACAAGCTGCCGTTGGAAGAGACACGTTCCACCTTCGGTGTGTTGAAAAACCTGTATCTCCAGACCGATCTGGGCAAACTGGACTGCTTGGGCGAAGTAACCGGGTTGGGGAAATTTGAAGCCGTGCTCAGTCACAGTGTCACGGCAAGACTGTCGTTTGGCGAATTCCGCTTCTTGAGCTTGGAAGCATTGATTGAGGCGAAAAAGGCAGCCGGTCGCGAACGGGATATGAATGCCGTCCGCTTCCTCCAGGCCATCAAAGAAAAAACCGAGCGACAGAATAGATTATTTTAACCGGCAATCGTCAAACTGAAACTTCACCATGTCCATCCTCGTTAACCCCAGCACCAAAGTCCTCATCCAGGGCATTACCGGCAGCTTTGGCGCCAGGCACGCGCAACTCTCCATTGATTACGGCACCCGGGTGGTCGCCGGCGTCACCCCCGGCAAGGGCGGCCAGTATTTTGAACATGGCGGCCTCAAAGTCCCCATCTTCGACACCGTCGCCGAAGCGGTCAAACAAACCGGCGCGACCGCTTCCGCCATCTTCGTTCCCCCGCCCTTCGCCGCCGATGCCATTCTCGAAGGCGCGGATGCCGGGTTGGAACTGGTCGTGGCCATCACTGAAGGCATCCCCGTGCGCGACATGGTCAAAGTGAAACGCGCCTTGCAGGGCAACTCCCGGACCCGGCTCATCGGCCCGAATTGTCCCGGAGTCGTCACCCCCGGTGAAGGCAAAGATTCCCACGGCGGTTGCCGCATTGGCATCGCCCCCGGATATATTCACAAGAAAGGCCACATCGGCGTCGTCTCCCGCAGCGGCACCCTGACCTACGAAGCCGTCTGGCAACTGACCTCGCGCGGCGTCGGCCAATCCACCTGTGTTGGCATTGGCGGCGACCCCGTTAACGGGACCTCGCACCTGGACGTCATTAAGTTGTTCAACGCAGACCCGGACACCCACGGCATCATCATGATCGGTGAAATCGGCGGTTCCGCCGAAGAGGAGGCCGCCGAGTGGATCAAGGCCAATTGCGGGAAGCCCGTGGCCGGATTCATTGCCGGAGCCACCGCCCCGCCCGGACGCCGCATGGGCCACGCCGGAGCCATTGTCAGCGGAGGCAAAGGCACTGCGGAGGCCAAAATCGCCGCCTTCCAAGCCGCCGGCATCGGTATTGCCGTGACCCCCAGCGAAATGGCTGATACCCTCCTGAAAATGATGTAAGTCCGCCGGCTTGCGACCGTTGAATGAGTCATTCAGCCTTCGCCCCGGTGGTTTGGAATGCTGATGGGACCGATTGATTTTATTCTTAATCTGGCCGGTTTGCTGGTGTGGCTGAGCTGGCGTTCAGTGCAATACGACCCGTTGACCAAACGCACGCCGGCCACGCTGCTCGGCACCCTGCGTCCGGCGGAAACCACCCCCTGGCGGCAATGGCATCTGCCCGCCGTCATTGGCGGGCTGCTGCTCTTTCGCGCCTTGATTTACTGGCTGATCGGTTCCGCAGACAACTGGGTGGGCCGCCTGGACCTGGGCGTGATTTCTCCCGCCATCCACTTCCACGGCAATTTCAGCGACCTGATCTTGCGCATCATCCCTTATTCCGTCCTGAGCTTCGCCCTCATGCTGGGGGTGGTATATCTCTGGCTGCTGTTGCTTTCCATTCTCGCCGGCCCGGATCCAATTCACCGGTTGGTGCGCGTTCAATTGGGGGCCATTGACTGCTGGCCGTGCTGGATCAAGTGGCTGCTGCCCCTGGTGGTGACCGCCTCCGTTTGGTGGCTGGCCACCTGGCTGTTCACCAGGATTGAAGTGAGCGACTATTCCAAAACGCATTTTATTCCCGAACCTATTTCCGCCGCCCGGCGTTTGGAATCCGCCCTGATCGTCGGTCTGGGAAGTTATCTGGCTTGGAAATTCATCATCGGCGCCCTGCTGACCCTGCATTTGCTCAACACCTACATCTATTTCGGCAAGCATCCCTTCTGGGGCTACGTCAACGCCACCGCCCACACGCTGCTGGCCCCGCTGGGCAGAATCCCCCTGCGCGTGGGCCGGGTGGATTTCGCCCCGGTCGTCGGCCTGGCGCTGACTTTTTTCGCCGCCGAACAAATCGGAAAATGGCTGGCTTGGGGCTACGCACGACTGGCGTTTTGAGGACCAGCCGACCGCCTGCGGAAACCCGTTTCAGAATTTCCGCAGGAAAGTTCACTGAACCTCCCGACCGTTCGGAAGCAACCGTCAATTCACTTCCGTTCGGCCATGGGAATATAGGGATTGATCGTCCGCCCCGTGTAAACCTGCCGGGGACGGGAAATCCGGCTCTTGGGATCCTCCATGATTTCCTTGTAATTGGCAATCCAGCCCGGCATGCGGCCAATTGCAAAGATCACCGGAAACATTTCCACCGGGATGCCCAGGGCCCGCATGATGATGCCGCTGTAAAAATCAACGTTGGGATACAGCTTGCGCTCCACGAAATAAGAATCCTTCATCGCCGCCTCCTCCAGCGTCTTGGCAATGTCCAGCAGCTTGTCCTTGATGTTGAGTTTGGACAGAACCTGATCGCAGGACCGTTTGATGATTTTGGCGCGCGGGTCGTAGTTTTTATACACCCGGTGGCCGAAGCCCATCAGTTTTTTGCCGCTGTTCTTGTCCTTGGCCGCCGCGATGAACCGCGAACCGTCATCCCCGTCCTTGTTGATCGCCTCCAGCATTTCAATCACCGCCTGATTCGCCCCGCCATGCAGCGGCCCCCAGAGCGCGCAGACCCCGGCCGAGGCGGACGCAAACAAATTCGCCTGGCTGGAGGCCACCATGCGCACGGT
>CAZUBG010000054.1:0-26558 GCA_964618545.1 uncultured Bifidobacteriaceae bacterium
AACGCAACGACCCTCTTTCACTCTGTGCCTAAAAAGAATTTTGTCTCACACCCTCGCGCACGAACGCGAGCACCTTGTCCTTGACATTTTGCGTCACGCACAAGTCGTAAAGGGTGCTGGAAAGGTTGCTGCCGTCGCCCTGCAAGACCTTGTCCACAATGAAGCCGTAACCCCTCATGCGGCGCGGTATGGGGTCCAAAAACAGGATGCGCTCCAACGCCAACATAAACGACCTGGCCACTTGGGGGATTTCCGCTTGCGAACGTTTGTCATACTTGGAGAACCTGGCCGGAGTCAGCAATTGGGTGAACACCGCCTGCTGATCGGTGCAGGTAATCTGCGGCTTGTTGGGGCCTCGCGCGAAATTATTGTAGCTGACCAGCAGATCATGCGAGAAGCCGCTGGTTCCGCGATCCACCTGATACAAGGGAAGATTTTCCCTGCGGCTATGCACGCGCTCCTGAACAATTCTCATTCCGTCCGGTCCGGCGCTCATCTCCACCTCCAGCTTGTTCCAGCCCTGATTTTCCAGGACACATCCCAGACGAAAAGTGCCGGTACCGCCAAAAGCAAGATCGGCAACGGTGCCACGCATCAGCGACTCGGATTCTTGCACCGCTTGAAACACTTCTTCCAGACGGCGGCCGCGGGACAACCACGAAAGCATTTGCATGGCCTCCAGGGCATTGCTTTTGCCCGAGGCGTTGGCGCCAATCAACAAGGTCAAAGGAGAAAGATCAAGTGTGGCCTCGCGATAGCTCTTGAAGTTGGCCAATGTAAACTTCGTCAGCATGGGGGAACCTTAACAGATTCTTGGCGTGTTTGGAATCTTTTAAACGCGAAAGTCCGGCGTTGGGGCGGCGCGCCCAAAAACGCTCCAGTGAAAGGCTTCAAATCCCAACAGCACGAATGCCCCCCCGGAAACTTGGGGTTGAACTGGCGGCGACACTCTTTATAGTGGTGGCCCATGATGTTTACGACCGCAGAAATCGCCGCGCAGCTTGACGGCGAAGTCCAAGGCGATGCCACCGCCATCCTCAAGGGGTTTGCGCCCGCCGAGAGCGCCCAAGCGGGAGATCTGACGTTTGCCGAAACAGAGGCCTTCTTTTTGCAGGCGGAACAAGGTGCCGCCACCGCCATTCTTGCCGACGACCGCTTTCATTCCGGGGTTAAAACCGTCATCCGGGTGAAAAACCCGCGGGTTGCCTTCGCCCGGGCGCTTGCCTTGTTTTTCCCCGAACCCACGTTTGCGCCCGGGGTTCATCCCGGCTCCGTGGTGGCGGCTTCGGCCCAGATTGATCCCTCCGCCCACATTGGACCGCACTGCACCATTGGGGAGCGCGTGCGCATTGGGGCCAGCGTGGTGTTGCACAGCGGAAACTTCATCGGCCACGACTCCGTGCTCGGCGAGGAGACCCGGCTGTTTCCCCAGGTGACGATTTATCCGCGCACAGAAATCGGCCGGCGCGTGCGCATTCACGCCGGCACGGTGATTGGCTCGGATGGCTATGGTTATGTGCTGGATCAAGGGGTTCACCGCAAAGTGCCGCAGATCGGCCAGGTCATCATCGGCGACGACGTGGAAATTGGCGCGAACGTCACCGTGGATCGCGGGGCCCTGGGAGCCACCCGGATCGGCCGGGGCACAAAAATTGACAACCTGGTGCAAATCGCCCATAACGTGGTGATTGGCGAGCATTGCCTGATTATCTCCCAAGTGGGGATTGCCGGAAGTTCCAAGTTGGGAGATTACGTTATTCTGGCCGGACAGGCGGGGGTGGGCGGACACTTGAAAATTGGCAGCCAAGTCACCGTCGCCGCGCAATCCGGCGTCATGAATGACATTCCTGATGGTGAAAAATGGTTCGGTTCGCCCGCCCAACCCGACCGGCTGATGAAACGACAAATCATCGCCCTCACCCAATTGCCGGAACTACTCCGCCGCGTGGCTTCCTTGGAGAAGCAAATGGACGCGTAACCCACTGGAGTGCAGGCAGACCGTCACTTATTCAGCTTGGCGGCTTCGTCTTTGATTTTCTTCAAGTATTTGGCCGGATCCTTGAGGAAATCCTTTTTGCAATCCGGGCAGCAAAACTTGATTTCCTGGCCCTGATAGATAAACACATAGGGGGCTCCCATCTCGCCCAACTTTTCGTCCGAGACCGGGCAGGTCTTGAGCGGATAAGGAATCGGCTTGGCCGCCGGTTGGTTGGTATTGGTGGTGCTGGAGTTATCCGCCCGGAGCGTCGGAACAACCGTCAACGCCGCCGCCACCGTGAGGCCAGCCAGGAATTTTGTCATTTTCATGAACCTGTATTTAAGCTTTAAATTCGCAGACGTCAAATTTGTTTGCAATATCCACCATCCGAAGTCTGGTAATTGATTGATTCCAGGAGGTTCACAATAAAACAAGGTCCCGTCCCGGGGAGGGGTGAAAATTTTAAATAAACTTTGAACACTTTGCAATTTACAGCGTCAGATTAGTGTAAATTGATTTCGCTGTTCGTTTCAGGGTTGGCAGAAAGGTTTTGCTCGTGGCGAGGTCCGAACAGCGACTGTGTTGGCCCGCCACACTTCTGAACGTCCTGGTGAGGGCGTGTAAACCTTATCACCACAGGCCGGACAAAGTTGTCCGGCCTTTTTTATTTCCCGGCCAGCCAGGCCAGCACCGGCGGGGTGAGCTCGTCAAAATAATAGGTCAGCGCCTCGTGCGTGGCGTGGGGAACGATGATCAATTGACTTCCCGGGGCCGCCAGCCGTTGCAAGGCTGCCACGTCCGCCGCCGGGGTAATGGTGTCTTCCTCTCCGGCGACGAACAAGGCATTGACCGGGTGTCGCACCAAGACAGTGGTGGTGTCCAGCTCCCGCGCCGAAACGCCCAGTTCAACCGGCAACCGCCGCAATCCGGCCTTGATGATCCCTTTCGGCAGCCAGCCGGCGTAGTCGTGGCAGATGTTCAGCACGGAATTTGACAGGCTGGCGTAGGGGGCCATGGCCACCACGGTTTGCAGGCGCGGCTCAACGGTCTGCCAGCGCAGGGCCAGCGCCGCCCCGTAGGACTCACCCATGGCGGCCACGGGCCGGATGGGCGGGTTTTCCTTCTCCAATTGATCGAGCAACCGGCTGAGGTCATTGGTTTCGCACAAACCGTAATAAATCTGTTTGCCGCCGGACTTGCCGTGTCCCCGCAAATCCACCAGCACGCAGCGCCAGCCTTCCTGTGCCAGGCGCAAAGCCCACGGAGCCATGGAAAATTGGGCCAGGCCGTAACCATGCAGCAGAAACACCGTGCCCCGGGGTGCGGCGGTCCAAATGTTGGTGGAACCGGGCACCGTGGCGTTAAAGGTGAATTGGAACTGTCGTCGCCCGTGTGCCAGCCAGTTGGTGGCGACCAGACTGAGCTGGAAGTTTGCCGGCTCAATGACGCGGTAACACAAGCGGGCGGCGGGCGGTCCCACCGTCACATATTGCCTGGGGAAATTGGTCAAAAATTTGGGGTCGTAAGCCAGCGTGACCGGCGCGTGAGGCGCAAACCAAGTGGGGTAAGTGTTGGGGGCCTGCATCATCCGGCGGGCCACAAATGTGCCGCAACCGGTGGCCTGCCAGGCCAGGACGATCAAAACCAGACAACGCAAGAGGGGCCGTCCATTCATTCGCCAATGATTTTCACCAGGGCGCGTTTGCGGCGGCGACCGTCAAATTCGCCGTAAAAAATCTGTTCCCAGGGGCCAAAGTCCAGTTTGCCCTTGGTGATGGCCACCACGACCTCGCGGCCCATGATCTGGCGCTTCAGATGGGCGTCGGCGTTATCCTCGCCGGTGCGGTTGTGGTCGTATTGGGAGGCGGGCGCGTGGGGCGCGAGGCGTTCCAGCCAAGCGTCGTAGTCATGCAACAGGCCGTCTTCGGCGTCGTTGATGAACACGGAGGCGGTGATGTGCATGGCGTTGACCAGGCAGAGACCCTCCCGGACGCCGCTTTTGGCCACCAACTCCTCCACTGTGCCGGTGATGTTCACGAAGCCCCGGCGGTTGGGCACTTCGAACCAGAGATGCTCGGTCAGACTTTTCATCGCTACCTTATATGCCCCAGGCGGATGGGCGTGGCAATCTCAATCAAGGGCGGCGGACCGCACGGGTCTGCCGCCATCCATCACTTCTTTCCCACGCGAAAAACGCTGGCGGAGGTCATTTCGGGCAGGCCGCCCGGGTGGAAGAGGTTGCGGTATTCCTCAGTTTCGAGCAGATGCTGGCTGACGGGCTTGCGGTCGCGCCGGAGCAGGTACTTCAACTCCTTGAGATTCTGCGACCAGCGGAACCCGTTGAAAAACTCCGCGCCGGCAAACTGCGTCTTGTAGAGCGCGTTTTCCGAATAGCAGGTGCCCAGGTATAAATTTTTGACGCCGCGCCCGGCAAACAACTCCACCGCCGAGGTCATCATGTACATGCCCAGGTTGCGGGAAAAATAGGCAAGATCGTAAAAGGCGTAATAATAATAGGCCAGGGACGCTTTTTCCAAGTAAAGGGTCGCCACGCCGGCTTCCGCGCCGGTCGCGGTGTCCGTAAACACCAGCAAATGGGAGATGACCGGGGCCGCAAACAGATGATCCAGCCGCTCAAAACTCATCACGTCCCGACCGAATTTGGCATCCGCGTAGGTCTTGAAAAACTGGCGTCGGGCCGGGGTGTAATCGAACTTGTCGCGGGGCACGAGTTCCACGTTGATGCCCTTGCCCTTGCGGAGGATGCGCCGGTTTTCCGAGGAGGCCTCATACTGGGCCAGGCCCACCCGGATCTGGCGGCAGAGATAAAACCGGTCCAAATAACGCGACGAGGGCAGAAAGCCCGAATTGAACAGGTCCGCCGGGGTTTCGCCCGCCTCCGGCACGGCCCAGACGGCATAGGGAAACTGATAGTTTGCGTAATCGGAGTTTTGTTCGGAAAACAGGAGTTTCATGGGTCCGCCCGACCGGCCAGTGCCGGGCGGACGAAAAGTCACCCTAGCAAACCGCCGCCCCCATCCGCAAGCGCCGAAATCCGGGTTGACGGGTCCGAACCCAGCCCGGGCGAGGCCAGCGCCCCCCAGCACCGCATTCAAAGGTCGGATTAGGTCGGATTGGGTCGGATTGGGTCGGATCAATGGTTGAAGGTTGAAACATAAAAACCGGGTGGCGGGGCGGATTTTTCATTTTTTTAATCGTATTTTTCCGTGTTTTTCCGTGTTGGCCCCGGTTTGACCCGGCCACGGGCGGAGCGGGAAGACCGAACCGGCGGCGGGATGGCGCCCCCACCCGCGGGCGGGACGCCCGCGCCACCGTCCGGGGCCGCACCGGCCGCTGATAAAGATTCATTCATCTTCATACCTGACAGGGTACCATGGGGGGTGGGACATCCGCAGGGTATCCATAAAAATAATTTAAAAATTTTCGATTGGTCTAAAACCGTTGTTCATCAATGCGTTAGGCAGGTCCGACAGGCGTGTAAAACCAATGTGAATGTCCACCTTCTCCCCCGGGAGAGAACGCCGCGAAAATTTTTCGCACATTGTGCCCATGAACCGGATCGAGGAACAAGACGGGATTCGAGTCGCGGCGGGAATAATACATGCCCGCCCTCACCCTGATTCCCTCCCCCAGGAGAGGGAGAATGATCGGCCGGCTCACAGAAATGCGAGGATGCCAGTGGTCGGATGGTCCCAGGTTCAGGGGCAGGGGGAATCATCGCCAGCCTCACAAAACGGCAACGATTGCAGTGATCGGATGGGCTGAACGCGATGAAGACGATAAAAAAAAGCGGGGCAAATCCCAGTGGCATTGGGATATCCAACCGGCCGGCCCGCCGATTTTTCAATCGGCGGGCCGGTCCGTGGAACGGACGCGTCAGGTTAGCGAGCGGTCGGCGGGTTGGGAAACCCGCGATACGGCAGACTGGGAAGTCTGCGGCACGAAAAAGCCGGCTCGTCCCGGTTGCCGGAAGACGCCATGTTAGCAATAAACGGTTGACATAGAACAAAAACTGAGTATACTATAATGGTGAAGGCGACGGTAAAGCGGCGGCCTTCAGTTTCAAACAAACCCATGGTAAAACCCGATTGCCGGAGAACTGTGTTTTTTTCCTCAACTCAAACTGACCATGCTTCCTTATGAAAACTTTGATTCCAAACCACGCCATAATGCTGCTGGGCCTGGCCGGCCTGCTGCTGTCCGGACCCACCACCCAGGGACAACCCCTCGTGGGAGACCACTCTTATGTGCGCGGCTTCACGCCGAAGACGGTGAAGCTGAAGAACGGGGCGATGGTGAACGGTTTTACCATCCAGTTTATTGACGATGATCTGGCGGGCATTTTGGCCGCGCCCGGATATTCGGCGGTGGACATCGTGATGCAGCAATGTTTTGCCGGCGCCTTCGTGGATTCCCTGAATGCCGCCGCCAAGGCCGGCAACCCGCCCGCCGCCGACTGGACGGCCTGTTCCGCGTCCTCGGCCATGCAGTGTTCGTGGGGCAACTGCAGTCTGGTGCCGCCAAAGACGGCGGGCCTGTGCGACAACTTTTCGCGCGCGTGGCGGGAGGATGCGCTGGTGAATGATCCCAAGAACATGCCGCCCAACACGGGCATGAAGCAGCATTTTACCACGGCGGCGGGCAATGCGGGGGCCACGGCGGGGATCAATCCGGACCCCTTTGCCGTCCCAACGGACCTGCACTTCATGGTGGTGCCCACCCCCATCGTGGCCGGATGGAGCTGGAAGTTTGTGCCCGGGGCGTTTCCGCCGCGCAAAAACTTCACGCCCGACACCCAGGTGGTGCCGGTGACATATTTTGTGGCCAAGGCGACGAAGGGGGGAACGGAGGGCTGGTGGACCTACATCCCGCCCGCCGGCTGGACGCTGGCGACCCCCGTGCCGGGACCGGGGGCGGGCGGCCAGTGGAGTTTGAACGGGGCTTTGTATGCCGACGCGATCCAAAAGAAGTCCGCCATTGAGCAGCCGCAGTATGGCTCGGCCGGCGCGGCGTCCGACGCCCGCACCCTGGCCCCGCCGGAGGGCGTGCAGCAATACGCCGTATTGGCGCAGTGGGATGAGCCCAAATATCCGGGCCAATACACGGCCGACTTTGGCGCCGGCATCTCGCGCCTGTACAACCTGCTCACCGGCACCTACGGGGTGCCCGCCGGCAACATTGCCATCTTGTATTATAATGGTCTCTATGTGAATCCCAGCAAGGCCGCGTTCCCGGCCTACACCCTGACGCCGGCACCGTCCTCCCCCCCGGCCGCCGCGGCAATGAAGACGGAGGCGCTGCCGGCCGTCGCACCGATTGACGGACCCTCGGGTTATGATCCGAAGGGGAACGCGGAATTCGCCACCGACGCCCTGAATGGCGATTATTTTTCGGGCGTGCCCAACTTCGCGAAATCCCGGCTGTTCGTGTATTTCAACGGGCACGGGTGCCGCAGCCACCTCCGAAAAACCAAATTGGGCTACACCTCGGACCCGAACTTTGTCGTCCAGTTGCTGCCGGGCAGTCCGGAAGAGACCAACGGCATTGTGACGCCGGATGGGTTTGACGGCGTGGGCGAGTTTCAGCAGTCGGTCCTGGCCCAACTGGCCAGCACGAACGACCCCGACCTCTCCGATGACACAATTCTCTACGGCACGAACGGGGTGCTGGATGGCTTTCAAGACCCCACGAACATCATTCAAATTTCCACGACCGAGCTGATTCCCGACAGCGTCCAGTTGATGATCAATAATTTCACGAACACCACCCCGTTTTCGCAACTGCTGGTGACGAGTCCGGACGCCACGGTGTACGACCTCGACCCGATTGTGCCGGGGCTGCTCACGAACACCTACACCTACCAGGTGGCGGTGGACGGCTTGTACTTCTACAACACCCAGACCAACGCCGGCGGCGCCGGGGAAATTGACCTGCAATTTCAGGGCCTGGCCGTCACCAACTTCGATCCGAATCTGGTGGCCGCCGTCTTGATCCGGGGTGCGTACCAGGAGGCGGCCTATGTCACCCAGGATTTCACCGCCACCTACGGCAACGGGTTGTCGGTGCAGGATTACGGCGGGGGCATCCTGCTGACCTGGCCGCCGGGCGAAGTCAATTACAACGTCCTGGAGACCACTGATTTGAAGACCAACCACTGGGACACGGTCACCAGTCCCGCCACCCTGACGGCGGAGCTGACCGGCCAGCCCGACCCCACCCTGCCCATGGGCACCAACTGGGCCTACTTTCCTTACGCGGAATCCCAGATGTTTTACCGGCTCCAGGTGTCTGCGAAGTAAAGCCCTACAGGCCTCCAACATTTTGCAGGCCACGGTTACCTGGGCCCGGGCTCGCCGACTCGTTCCGACCCAGGCTGGCATGGGACGGGCTTTCAGCCCGGGGGGATTTGATCTGGGCGGCACGGACCGAAGTTCGGCATCCCCAACCGCCCCACATGATGGGAGTAATCGCGTCTTGTGCTCACGCGCAAAGCCGGCGGCGAGCCGGATGAGGATCACACGGCAAACCGGTCAGGGCAGTTCCAGCAGGTAGAACATTTGTGGCAAGCCGAGGGTGGCCGGGTTGGTGAAGTCAAAGCCGCCCCGGCTGTCGAACTGATTGGTGGCGAGCAGGAGCCACTGATTCAACGGCAGGAGCAGGTTGGTGGAGCCCAGCAGAAAGAAATTGCCGCCGGCAACGCCGCCGGAACCGCTCATGACCAGGCCGCCGGTGCTGGTGCTGAGCAGACTGAATTGCGGCTGGTTGGCGGGGGAGACGGAGGCAATCAGGGGCGAGACGCACACGGAAACGGTGTTGGTCATGGCCGAGCCATCGCTGGCGAGCACGGAAAAAGTGAAGGCGCCCAGGCCGAAGAAATTCACGGCCGGGGTGAATTGAACGAGATGGCTGCTGCTCAACATCACCGTGCCATTGACGGCGTTGTTCACGGCATAAACCGGACTTTCGTTGGTGAAGCCGGCGGTGTACTGGGTCAAATCCACGGTGACAGGGGTGTTGGTGCCGGTGGCGGCGTGGGGGTCGGCAAGCCAGTTGATGTAATGTTCAATGTTGGCGTAGCCGTCGCTGGCGATGGTCATGGCATCGTTGCTGTTGGTGAGGGTCAAACCGACGGCGGCTTTCCAATAATCCGGCATGCCATCGCCGTCGGTGTCCACGGGCAGGGTGCCGGTGGTGATTACGCCGTAACCGCCGTTGCCCACACCGGTGTCGGTGGGCGCACCCATGATTCTCCCGGCGGTGCCCAGGGAGGTGACCTGGCTGACAATCTGCTGATCCAGTTGATCGGACGGCTGGGCTCCGGAACTGGAAACGTCAATCCGGTAGGCGGCCAGGGCGGAGGCCGTCGGGATGGTGGCGGTGACGGGCGACCATGCGTTGGTCAACACGGTGTAACTGCCCGCCCCGGGGACGGACAGACTGCCGCCGAGGACACCGTTGGCGGAACTGTCGAGCAAATTGCCCGTGACATAGACGGTCTGGTTGGTGTCAAACTGGTAGAAATCATCACCGGCACTGGTGGTGGCGGGGCCGGTGATGAAATAGTTGTTGATGATGTCATGGCTGAAAAATCCTCCGGTGTCGGCCACGGTGTAAGCGGCCTGATAATCGTAGATGACATTGTTGATATAAATGGTGTTGGCCTTGGCCAGCGGCTGCCGGTTGTGGGCATTGACCCAGAGGTTGTTGAGGTAGGAAGCATTGGCCCCCTCGACGTGGGCGCCAAACTGCTGGTTGATCGGATCGGCGATGATGCAATACTGGATGGTGAAATTGGTGGTGTTGACCGCATCAATACTGTCCCACTGGCCGTAGGCGACGGAGGTGTGATCGAAGATCATGTTGCCGGCCTGGGGATTGCCGGCCGCATCCTGGTCGGAACCGAGGTTGATGCCGCTTTGGTCGGTATCGGTGCCCCCCTGCCGGACGCGCAGGTGCCGGCAGATGATGTTGTTCTTCCCATAGAAGGAAAGTTCATCGCCCATCAAACCGACGCCGCCGCCCGGAGCGGTTTGACCGGCAATGGTCAAATCGCTGCTGGCCGAAATGGCGGAGGTGAGAGTAATGTAGCCACTGACATCAAAAATGATAATGCGGTTGGGCTGGCTGACCGCCACGCGAAACGTGCCGGCGCTGCCATCATCGGCGAGTGAAGTGACGTGATACACCGAGCCGTAACGCCCCCCGGTAGCCTGCGCCCCGAACCCGAGCGCGCCGGGAAAGGCGGACAAGGTGGTGACGACCAGATTGACCCGGCCATGAGTATTGGTGCTAATCGTGCCGGTGGCATAGGGGGGCATGGTGATGGAGAGGCTGCCGAGGGTGAGGGTGCCGCCGTAAGTACACAAGGTGTAGGTGCCGGTGACGAAGCCGGGTCCGTTGGAGATAATCAAGCTGCCGCTGAGATTCAGGTTGCCGGACACGGCGGTCAGGTCACTGGTGGCGCCCAGAGTATAGTTGAGGATTGCGCCGGGGGCGGCGGTGAGGCTGCCGTTGACGGTCAGCTTGCCCACGGAATTGCCCGGCGATAAAATTCCACCGGAATTGATGGTCACCGAGCCGCCAATGATGCCGCCCCCGCCCAGGGTGGCCCCGCTGGAGACCACCACCGGGCCAGGGCCGACACCGCTGCCGGTGGTGTTATTCACGAGCAGTGTCGCCGGGCCGAGGATGGTTGTGCCTCCGGCATAAGGATTGTTGGCGGTCAGAGTCAGGGTGCCCCGGTTGCCCACGGTCACCGCACCGGTGCCACTGAGGATCGCCCCCAGGGTCAGGTTTCCCGCATCGTTAAACACCAGTGCGCTGTTGTTGGTCAGGCTGCCGGCCCCGAACGAGGCGCCGGTGTTGATTTGCAACGTTCCGGCGCTGATGGTCGTACCGCCGGTGTAGGAGTTGTTGGCGGTCAAGGCCAGCGTGCCGGGACCGGCTTGAACCAGGCCGCCCGTGCCACTGATGACATTGTTGAAGCTGTTGCTGCCCGGCAGGTCGAGAACGAGGGTGCCTGAGTTTTGAATCAGGTTGGTTCCCAACGAGCCAAAAACAGTTCCATTGCCCACTTGCAAAATCCCCTGAGCGATGGAGGTGAGGCCGGAATAGGTGTTGGTGGTCAGAAGGGTGAGGACACCGGAGTTGGTTTTGGTCAAAGTGGCAAAACCCGAAATGCCCCCGACCCCGCCGAAAGTGTAATTCTCAGCGGCATTCACCAACACCCCGGCGGGTTGGAACACGGCGGTCAAATTTACGGGCGGAGTGTTGGAGCCGGTGTCGTTGAACGTCACAAATTCGCCATCGGCGTAGGCACTGGGCGTTGAACCGTCCAGCCAGTTCAGCGTCGTGTCATCCCAAGCATTGGTGACGCCATCGCCGACCCAAAGGAGTTGAACGCCGCTGACGGAAGTGACGGTGAGGGTCACCGCTCCGCCACCGGTGGAGATGCCGGCGACGGTTCCGGCCGCGAGGCCGGCCCCAGTGACGGCGGGCGTGCCCGGGTAGAAAAAGCCCGAGCTGCCGGAGGCGGCATAGTTCAACAGGGGGTAGCTGCCGGCCGCGAGCGGCGTGGAGCCCGGAACGCTGACCGTGACGGGATTATCGTTCAAAACGACCGCCCCGACGGTCAGCGGCGAGCCCACGGCAAAGGAGGCCAGCGCACCCGATGACCAGGTGACACTGCCAGCGATGACGCCGGAGCCCCCCAGCGTTGCCCCACTGGCCACGGTCACCGCGCCACTGCCGATGGAACCGTTCACCAACAGGGTCCCGCTGGAAATGGTCGTCGCCCCGTTGTAGGTGCTGGCTCCGCTCAGGGTGAGGGTGCCGCCGCCGGTTTTAGCGAGGGTCGAGCCGCCCAGTACACCGGTGAGCGTGATGTTGTGCGCCACCCCGGAGGCATCCGCCGCCAGCAGGGTGGATCCGCCCAGCGTCATGGGCAGGGCGGACGACCAATTGGCGGTCGCGCCCAGCACCCCGCCGGCCAGAATGATCGTGGCGGTGCCGCCGCCTGACTGGGTGAGGCCGCCGGCCCCCACATAAAGCGAGCCGCCGGTGAGATCCACATTATACGCCCCACCGCCATCGCCCGTCTGGCCCAGGGTGATTTTTCCCGTGGTGGCGGTGCCGGCGCGCACGAGCAGCACCTCTTCGCCCGCGTAGGCGCCGCCCACGGAAATGCCGGTGGCGGTGTCGGGGACGGAGAGCGTGCCGCCGTTGACATCCAAGTCCGACCAGCGGCCGGTGTTGTTCAGGCCGATATAGACGGTGCCGCCGACGGTGAGGCTGCCGGCATCCATCCGGGCGTTCGCGCTGGATTCCACCGCAGTGCTGGTGTTGCCAATGTTCAGGTTTCCGGTGAGGTTCACCGTACCCCCGTCAACATAGAGCCCATCGGCGGTGGAACCCGCGGTGGGCTGGGTGCTGTTATTAATCAACGAGGTCCGGCCCAGGGTCAGACTGGCGGCGGTCAAGGTGCCGCCGGTGACTTCGATGAGGTTGACATTGTCACCGCCCAGGTCGGTGGTCAGGCCGCCGTTAAAGGCCGCGGAACCGGCGGACACCAGCAGGCCGGAGGAACCGGTGCCAATGTTGCCGGAGGCACTGGCGGTCAGGGAACCGCCGTTGACGACCAACTGCGCGCCGGCATTGGCCAGCACGCCGGCCGCGCCGCCATTGATGACCCCGCCGGAATTGAGCTGCAACACGCCGCCGCTGACCGTGGTGGCGCCACTGTAGCTGCTGGGTCCGGTCAAAACCAGGGTGCCGCCGCCGAGCTTGTTCAGGGAGCCGCCCAAGCCGGCATCCGTCAGGCCGCCGGAAAAGGTGGTGCTGGCATTGTTGCTGCCCACGCTCAAGGCGACCGCGCCGGAACCGAGATTGGTCAGGCCCAGATTTTGCGATCCGGTCAATCCGCCGAGGGTGGCCGCGGTGAGACTGGGATCAAAGACCAGACTGCCACCCTGGTTGTTATAATTCACGGTGCTGAACAGCAGGGCCAGCGGGTTGGCCACCTGCAGGAAGCCGTTGGAAACGACGGTGGTCCCGGTGAAGGTGTTCGCGCCGCCGAGCAGGACGGTGCCGCCGTTGCCCGGGCCGCTGTTCACAATGAGGTTGTTTGCGCCGGTGTTGCCGGCGGAGGCGATGAGGCCGTTGATGGTGAAGGTCTGACCGGAGGCGGCGTCAATCAATCCGTTGGTGCCAGCGCTCCCGGCAATCGGTCCCAGGCCGAGGCCGCGGTTGGCATTCAACGCCACCGTGGCACTGCCCAGCAGATCGCCGCCGTTGAGAATGACGTTGGTGGCGATGACGGAAGCCGGCACCGCGCCCAGACTTCCGGCCGAAGTTCCTTCGTTTGAAATGCCGAGCACGCCGGCCGCCACGGTGGTGCCGCCAGGATAGGTGTTGGCACCACTGAGCAGGAGGGTGCCGCTTCCATCCTTGCTCAACTGGCCGGTGGCGGTAATCGCCCCGGAAATGGTGATGTTGCCGGAGCCGCCCACGGCAAGGCTGGCCGGGCCGCTGAGGGAACCGCCCGAAAGAGTGAAGGTCCCGGCGGCGGAATTGATCCGCGAATTGCCGGTCAGCGTGACCGCGCCCGACCAGGTGTTGGCATTGGCGAGATTAAGCAGGACGCCCCCGTTGGTGATTCCGGCGCCGTTGATGGCAATGGGTTCGCCGATGGCCAGACCGCTGCCATCCACGGCAACGGCCGCCCCGCTGGAGACGGTGACGGCACCGGCCCCGAGGGCGGTGCTGTTCTGCACATCCAACACGCCGCCGGAAACAGTGGTGGCCCCGGTATAACTGTTCGCGGAGGAAATGATGAGCGTGGCCGGGCCGCTCTTGGACAGGGTGGCCGAACCCCCGAGACTGCCGGCGCCACTGAAGGTGTAGTTCTTGGCGGAGGTGTTGACGGTGACGGACACCGGACTCAGGGCGCCGACCAGGCTGATGGGCGAGGAAGCCGAACCGGCGTCATTGAAGGCCACCGCATCGCCGTTGGCATACACGCCGTCGCCGCCGGTCCAGTTGGCGTCGCTGGTGTTCCAGTTGTAGGTGGCCGGGGCTGACGACCAAGTGAGGGAGGACAGGGTGATGGTCTCCTGCTGCGTCGCCGAGATCAGCGTGCCACCCGAGGCGGTGATCACGGGGGTGCCCAGCGCGGAGTCTTCATAGAGGAAACTGACCGCGCTCGAGCCAGGGCTGATCACCAGGCTGGAAAGCGTTGCGGTTTGGCTGGCATTCCAAAACACGCCGGTGCCCGAGGTGCCGGCGAGGTTCACGGTCAAGGCGGCGTCGGTGGTGTTCGGGTTGCCGAACTGGTCCTGACGCTGCACGGTGATGGTCCCGGAGGGGGTGCTGGCAGGCAGACTCTGCGCGGCGGTGAGGAACACGAGATTGGTGGAGGGGGCCGCATTCACGGTCAGGCTCAAGCCCGCCGCACCAGTGCCGCTGGAGCTGGAGGCGACGCCATCGGAACAATTCAACACCGTCACCAGGCCGGTGCCATTGTACGCCTTGAGAAACCCGTTGGTGGCGCCGCTGACGGCCGCCACGCCGTTGACAAAGGTGAGGGTGGTGTTCGGCGTGCCGACACTGGCGGTGACGGCCCGGGCAACCCCGCCCTGATCGGTGACGGTGGGAACGTAATTACCGGGGGAATTGGACAATCCGTAAAAGGAGAGACTCTCGGCCTGGTACATGCCCACCAGGGCGGCTCCGGTGCTGTCCAACGCGGTGATGGTGAGGTTCTCACTGCCACCCGCCGTCAGGGTGGCGCCGCCGCTCCCCGAGGTTTGGATGACATAGGCGGCGGGTTGAACCGTATAAGAAAGAATCACCTGACCGGCGGCCCCGGTGGCGCCCAAATGCTGACTGCCTGAAGCCCGGCTGCCACCGCTGCCGCCCCCCGGCACGCTGCCGGCGTTGCCCGAACCCGAACCGGTGGAACCGGCCCCCCCGGCCCCGCCGCCGGTCACCGCCGCGCCACCGGTTCCGGCAGCCGAACTACTGCTGGCGCCACCGCTATTACCGGCCGAACCGGTGCCGGCACTACTGCCGCCGCCGCCGCCGTTGGCGGTGTTGCCCGATTCCCCCCCCCGCCCCCCCGGAATACTTGGCGGCGCCCACCCCTGAACCGGAGGCCCCTCCGGCCCCACCCGCGCCGCGGCCACCATCACCAGAGGCGTTTCCGCCGCCGCCGCCGCCCTTGGCCAGCGCCAACAGGGTTGAGGTTGCAGCATTGGTAAAATAGGAATCTCCACCGGTGCCACCGGTCGAAGACAACGCCCCGGTGGCCACGCCACCCGCACCGACATTGATGGCATAAACGCTTCCCGGCACCACCGCAACCGTTCCCTCCGAATACGCACCGCCCCCGCCGCCGCCCCCGCTGGATGAATTATTGGTCGAGCTTCCCCCCGCCCCACCGCCGCCCCAGCATTGCACCTGGACGGAAGTCAATCCCACCGGACAAGTCCAGGAAGTGGAGGAAGTGAACGTCACCGACGCCCGCGCCAGCGGCCCGAAGTTGAGGAGCAACAATCCGGCACAAAGGCAGGCCGGTTTAAACATTTTGGTCATTCGCATAAATTTGTCATCCAACACCGTCGTTGCGCATGGGTCAAGCCAGCGCGCTTCGCCCCGCCAACCCGGGACGCATTTGCACCCGGCCCCCCCGAAACGGCGGCGGGCGCCGCCGGAGCACAGGCCGACAACCCGCAGCACACACCTGGCAAAGCCAGGCCTGAGAGCGGCTTTCATTACCGCCGGTCCTCCGCGCTGCGGCTCACAGGGCCGGGCATGCGGGGCAAGGCGCGGACACGCCCGGCAACCAGGGTTGTGGGCCAATAAAGAGCCGGTCCGGAATCAAGCCAGAACCCTCTGGATCATTTCACCAACGGACCGGCTGATGATTTTCAGGTCAAAGCACGGTGGCCTTCGCTCAATAGGCCTGCAACATGAAATAGCTTTGCGGCAGGGTTGGATCCACCGTGACGGGCAGGCTCAGGTCTCCATTGCCGTCAAACGTGGTGGTGGTCAAGTTGGTCCAATCATCCAGCGGCAGAGCCAGGTTCGTGGTGCTCAGCACGTCCACCGTTCCGTTGGGCGCGCCGTTAATGGCGTTGAGGGTGATCGTACCGTTTGCCAACTGGCTGAAGTCCACGCTGCTGATGACAGGCAGGGCCTGGGTGCCGGTGACCGTGACGGTGCCGTTCACCGTCAGATTGGCGGTGTTCCAAGTATAATAATCCGGGAGGATGATGGTGTTGAAGGAGTTTTGCAGGGTCGGGGCGCTGAACAGTTTGAAGGTGTCGCCGACCTGAAGTTTTCCGCCAACATTGGTCACCACCAGGGTGCCGCTCTCAAAATTGATGATTCCGGCGGTGGAGGACACCAAGCGGTCGCTGTTTGGACTTTCGGCCCGGTTTAGTTTTAACCAGGTGGTGCCGCCGAGATTGAGGTTATTGGTCACGGTGAGGATGCCGAGGTTGCCGGCCTGGCCGTCACCGGCGCTGACGATGCCGCCACTGGAGTTATCCAGGATGCCACGGATGGTCCCGTTGCCGCAGATGACCTGGCCGGAATTCAGGGCCAGGGTGAAGGTGCTAATGCCTGAGACATCAAGAAACGCGCCGGTGCTGATATAAATATTGGTGGTGTCGTCAATGGAGGCATCCGTACTCGTTGACGGATTGGTCACCAGTGCCAGCACGCCGTTGCTGATGGTGGTGGAACCGTAATAGGCATTCTGTCCCTCCAAGATCAAAGTGCCGGCGCCCACTTTGACGATGGAATTAGTGCTGTGGGGGGAATTGGACATATCATCCTCAATCGTTCCGGCAAAGGTGCTGGTGGTGTTTTTCCAACCGATGCGCCAGGTGGGAAAAGGTGATGGTTTGCTGTTGGCGCCAATGGTGGCCAGGCTGGTCCCATCCAGTTCACCGATATCGAAGACGGGACTGGTGGAATACACCCCGGCGGCGTTGCCACCGTCCAAATCCGAATTGTCGTTGACGTAGACGACCGCGTTGGAATATCCCCAGGGGTTGCCCACGCGGAAGTCGCCGGTGATGTTGAGGGTACCGGTGAAGGCCGACCAGTTGCCGACAAAGCCGGCGCGATAGCCGCCGGAAGCAATCTCGACGTTGAGCATGCCGCCGCCGGTCAGCGGGCCATAGACATTCCCCCGTTCAAATGTGGTGAGGGTGCCGGTCTGGCCGGCCGGGACCACAAGCGCATTGTAGAAGGAGTACACCGTGCTGCCATCATCATGCGTGCTGTTAAACAGGGTGAGCGCGCCGCCGTAAAACGAGACCGGGCTGTTGGTCGGACCAAAGCCGGAGGAGTTGGCCGTGTCATTGGCGGTGGCCAGGACGCCGTTGCTGAGCACCGTGCCGCCGGTGTAGCTGTTGGCCGCCCCCAGGGTGAGCGTACCGGAATCCACGAGGGTGAGCGCGCCGGCACCGGTCAGCGTTCCATTCAACGTCAGGTCGCTGCCGCTGACCACGTCGACTGTCACGCCGGAGCCATTCAACGTCGCCCCGCGATCCGTGGCGGCGGCGGAGCCGGCATAGGCAAACTCCGAGCTGTAGAAAACCAGGTTGGAAGGATCGCTGGTGGCGGCCCCAATGGCGCTGGCGCTGCCGCCGTTGGCAACGTAGAAAATCTGCAGGGTGCCTCCGCCCACCACGGTCTGACCGGTGTAGCTGTTGGTGGTGGAAACGGAGAGCAAGCCGGAGTTTGTCTTGGTCAGGCTTGTGGACCCGACAATGGAACCCACGCCGGCAAACGTGTAAGGCTGGGTGTTGCTCACCAACACGGAGGACGGCTCCACGGCGAGCACCAAATTGACATTGGCGTTCGGAGCGCCGAGATCATTGAAGATGACATGGTCACCCGTTTGGAAATTGAAGTCCACCCCCCCGCTGATCCAGTTGCTGGTGGACAGATCCCAGCCATTATCGGTGCCATCCCCCACCCAGGTCAGGTTCTTCACGCCGCGGGCAGCCGGGGTGATGATGACGGCGATTTCGGGCGGGGTGGTGGTGGTGATGTTGGTCAGGACGCTCGTGACGCCAACCACCGTCACCAGGAAATTGGTGGCGCCGCCGGAAAGGGTGCCGCTATAAGCAAACAACGGGTAGGTGCCCGTCGGAATGATGCCCCCGCTGAAATCACTGAGGGTGACATAGTTGGTGCCGGTCAAGGTCAGGTTGCCGACAACGTTAATGAGGTCGTTGGTGCCGCCTGGAGCGGACAGGACAAACTGGTTGTTGATGTTGCCGGATTCAGTCAAGCCGCTGATCAGGTTCAGGGTGCCGGCGGTGCCGGAGCCGCCCGGATTAATCGAACCACCCACGGCGGTGACCAAGCCCGTGACCACCCCGGAACCGGACAGCGTTTGGTTCAAACTAAAGGTTGTGCTTTGAGAAACATCAAACGTCCCGGCCACGCCGACGGAAATCGGGCTGGCAATCGAGCCGGACGGGCCTAAAATCAAGTCACCGGAACTGATCGCCATGGTTCCTGAAGAGGTGTCAGCGCCGTTATAAGTGACCGTCCCGCCGGCCTGGATGGTCACCGTGCCGCCCCCGCTGATATTGTTGGTGAGCACGGTGAAATTATCCGACCGGTTGAACACCAACGAAGCGCTGTTGACAATATTACCACCCCCCAGTACGCCATCCGCGCCGCCATCCCCGATCTGCAGGACGCCGGCACTGACGGTGACCGGCCCGGTAAAGGTGTTTGTGCCGGTCAGGGTGAAGGTGCCGGCCCCGACTTTGGTGAGTGCGGACAAAGCGGAGGATCCCTTGTTGACGAAGTCTCCGGCAAAGGTGACGCTGGTGCCCCGGCCCCCAATGCTCCAAGTTTCGGTCCCGTTTCCGCTCGTCTGCCCGGTGACCGTGGTTCCCGGCCCCCCTGTTAATTCACCAATGGAGGTTGTCCCGGCATCCCGATTGGCCAGAATGATGGTGGAATTGGTTCCCAAATTGATGCTCATGCCGGGATTGCCGGAGTTGACCTGGGAGCCGCCATTGTTAAACCGCAAAGTCCCGGCGCTGACCGTGCCGGAGGCGTTGGAAACCACCACTATTGAGCCGGTGAAATTCCCCATGCTGCCGCCCGAGGCGCCGCCGAACGTCAGGGTTGAACCCGTGCCCGTGAAATTGGTAACCAGGATGGTTCCATTGCCCGACCAAGGTCCGCTGAAGACAAAGGACTGGTTTTCATTGACCATGTCAATGGCGGAGGTGCCGGTGACATACCATGGATTGACCATGATGCCGCTGTGCGTGAAATTGTTCAACTGCATGTCACCACCGTTGTTGGTGATTTCTCCGGTGCCAAAGCTGGTGATGACGTACGGCACCACAAAGCCGCCGTTGATGACCGTGCCACCCGTGTAGGTGTTGGCGACGGGCAGGACAACCGTGCCACCGTTATTGCCGCCATTATTCAAGGTCAGCAAACTGGAGCCCGAGATGCCCCCGCCGACGTTCAAGGTCAAACCGTTGGTCACATTCCAGGTTTGATTCGCCCCCAAAGCCAGCGGGGGACTGATCGTCAGGTCATTGGTGGCCGCTGTCAGGTCAATCCCCAATGAGCCCAGAGTCAGGGTATTGCCGTCCGTCCCAATGGTGATGAGCGCGCCGGGATCCGCCACCCGGATGCCCGCCCAGGACAGGCTCGCGCCGAGGGTCTTGGTGGTGTTGACCTGAACGGTATGATCCCAAACCCCCACATCACCGACACCGGGGGGTATGCCGCCCACCCAGGAGCCGCCCAGGTTGAGAGTGACACTGGCATCGGCATTGGTGATGCTGGCGGCCTGGACTGATCCCAAGCCAAACGTGAACAACCCGGCAAGCAGGGAGGTGATTATGAGGGGATTGATTTTCATAGGTTTTATGGTTTCAGGATTTCAGGTTTTTCAGGGAACAGCCACCGTTTTTTCCGGCACCGACACGGTGGAAATCATAAAATGGCCCGACGGGAATGAAAGTCTGGAGGCAGCGGGGCCGACATCGGTATTTAAACAAAGTTTGGTTTCATTTATTTAGTCGCACAGTGGATTTCAACCAAAATAACCCATTCGCTCAATTAATCCATCGGATGTTTGTATGAGGCTGCGTGGTTCATGTCACCAGTACTGGTGACTGGCGGGGGAGGCCGATTCTGTCAGGATATTACTGTGTTAGCGCATCAGGTTCTCGGGTGCGTGTGTGATCAGCCCGGAGTTGTGTCCGGGCTTTCTCTTTTTCAACGGCGGGTTCAGAATATTTTTCGCTTGCCAATCACCGGGAAGGAACGGCATTTTCCGTCATGGCAGCAATCCGTAATTCGACCTTTGATGAGCCGTTCTACCAGGCGGCGGACAAATTTTTTGCCGACAACCACAAGATCGGCCTCACTTTCGATGACATCACGCTGGCGACGCTCTATTCCGAGATTCTCCCGCGCGACACCCAACTGGCCACCACCCTGGCCGACAACCTGCCCCTGAACATCCCGGTGATCTCCTCGGACATGGATACGGTGACCGAATCGCGCATGGCCATCGCCCTGGCCCTCAACGGCGGGCTGGGCCTGATTCATTACAACATGCCCGAACGCCAGCAGTTGTCCGAAGTCAGCCGCGTCAAAAACCATGTGCATGGGCTGATTCAGGACCCCATCAAAATCGCCCCCGACCAGCTTATTGGCGATGTGCTGCAACAGATTGAAGAGCGCAAATTCGGGTTCAGCACCTTTCCAGTGGTGGACGGCAACGGCAAGCTCGTGGGTCTGCTCTCCAGTCACGTGGTCAAGCCGCGCTACGCCGCCAAAAAAGTTTCCGAGGCCCTCACCCCGCGTTCCCAGGTGCACTGCATCCTGCGCAAGGAACTGGGCAAGGATCCCATCGCCCGCGCCGACAAATTTTTCACCGAACACATCGGCATCCACAAACTGCTGGTGGTGGATGAGGCGGATCATTTGCACGGACTGATCACCATGAGCGATGTCGAGCGCATCACGCAGGAACGCAAGGAGCAGTTCAAACCCTCGCGGGACGCGCATTTCCGGCTGATTTGCGGCGCCGCCGTTTCCGCCACGCGCAACGCCTTTGGGGAACTGGACCGCAACCGCATCCTGACCCATGTGGGCGGTCTGATCGAGCGCGGCGTGGACGCGGTGGCCGTGTCCACCGCGCATGGTTTCAGCAAGGGCGTGGGCGACACCGTGCGCGTGCTGCGCGACGCGTTTCCCAAGCTTCCCATCATCGCCGGCAACGTGACCAACGCCGCCGGCGTGGAATACCTGGCTGAGAGCGGGGCCAACTGCATCAAGGTCGGCCAGGGGCCCGGATCCATCTGCACCACGCGCCTGGTGGCCGGGGTGGGCATTCCGCAGATGACCGCCTTGTACGTCTGCTCCCGCGCGGCGTCGAAGAAAAAAGTCTCCCTGCTCGCCGACGGAGGCATCACCAAGTCCGGGGACATTGTCAAGGCACTGACCATCGCCCAAGCGGTGATTTGCGGCGGTATTTTTGCCGGCTGCTCGGAGTCCCCCGGTGAAATCATTGAGATCAGCGGCAAGATTTACAAGCATTATCGTGGCATGGGCAGCATGGCGGCCATGAAAGCCGGTTCGGCGGCGCGCTACGGCCACGACAAAAATCCCACGCAAAAAGTCGCGCCGGAAGGGGTGGAGGCGCTCAAGGAATCCTGCGGCTCCGTGGACCGCGTGCTGGCGCAACTCATCGGGGGCATCCAGTCCGGCATGGGCTATCTGGGGGCGGCGAACCTGGCGCAACTCCGCGAAAAAGCCCGTTACATCCGCGTGAGTCCCGCCGGTCAGCGCGAAGCCGCCCCGCATGACGTGGTGGAGTTGAAGACCGGACACTGAAAGGCCTTCTGACAGCCCAATTTCAGCTTTGGAGATCCCGCCGGGCGGCCCAAAAAATGGGTGAGGCTGGCTTTTTTCGGAAAAGTCGGTTATCTATTCAAACCATGAGTGCGAAAGAAATTCTTTTGGAAGTCGCGGAGAAGCTGCCGCCGGACGCCACACTCGTTGATGCCATCTACGAGTTGGAATTCCGCCAGGCGGTGGAAGAGGGGTTAACCTCTTTGGATCGCGGTGCGCGCGTTCCGTTGGAAGAAGCCCGCAAACGCATTCCACAATGGATTTCCAAGGATTCCTCTCCGACGATGCGTTGAGCGATTTGGAGCGTATCGTCGCTTATATTTCGCCCCACAATGCCATCGCCGCCGAACGGCTGGGCAATCAGTTGCTTGACGCAGCACTGTCACTCGGCACTTTCCCGGAACGTGGCCGTATGGTGCCGGAATTTCGGAGACCGGAGTCGCGCGAAATCATCTTCCGGTCATATCGGATCATTTACCGGACAAACCAAAGGGATCAAAGTCTGGAAGTCGTCCGGTTCTGGCACGGAGCGCGCGGTTTTCCACATATTCCCCGGCCTTGAATTCAAAGCCTGGGTACACCAACAACCAATCATCGGATGATCCATTGCACGTGTCCGCCATACGCCAGCCCATTCGGTTGATTATAGTCCTCCCGCTGGTTTTGGGATGGGCTGGCGGATGCCTTGCCTTGTTTATTCCGAGAATAAAAAACGCAGGTCGTCCAGGGTCAGGCTTTGGGCAAAGCGTTCCTCGCCCAGGACGTCGTCGGCCAGGGCGGCCTTCTGTTTTTGCAGGGCCCGGATTTTTTGCTCGATGCTGTCCTTCATCACCAAGCGGTAGGCCATCACCTTGCTCGTCTGGCCGATGCGGTGCGTGCGGTCAATGGCCTGGTTCTCCACCGCCGGATTCCACCAGGGATCGAACAGCACGACGTAGGAGGCGGCGGTGAGGTTGAGGCCAAAGCCGCCGGCCTTGAGGGAGATCAAAAACACCGCGCCGCCCGGGGCGGCCTGAAATTCCCGCACCAAATCGCCGCGATTCTCGGTGTCGCCGGCGAGGTAATAGTGCGGCCACTTTCGCTCCTTCATGGTTTCGCGGAGCAGGTCGAGCATGGTGACAAACTGGGAGAACACCAGCACCTTGTAGCCTTCCTCCATCAGCGGTTCGAGCAATTCCTCGAGGGCGGTGGCTTTGGCGCTTTCGGCGGTGCGGAGTTTGACGTCCACCAGGGCGGGGTGGCAGCAAATCTGCCGCAGCCGCAGCAGGGAGGTGAGGATGTTGAAGCGTTCATGGTTGAACTGCTGGTGGGTTTTCAGACCGAGGACAATCTGCCGGGCGCGCTTGAGTTCGGCACGGTAGAGCGTTTGCTGCGGACCCTCCATTTCGCAGAGCAAATCCTCCTCGATGCGGTCGGGCAAATCGGTGGCCACCTGCGATTTGGTGCGCCGCAGCAAAAACGGACGCACGCGGGCGGCGAGCCGCCGGCGGGCGAGGGGATCGTCCTGGGCGTTGAAACGGCGGAGGAAATGGGCGCGGTTGCCCAGCGCCCCGGGCATGGCAAAGGCCAGGATGCTCCACAAATCGAGCAGACGGTTTTCAATCGGCGTGCCGGTGAGCGCCAGCCGGTGTTCGGCGGTCAATGCCCGGGCGGCGACGGCGGATTGAGAATCCGGATTTTTGATGCACTGGGCCTCATCGAGAATCGCCACCCGCCAGGCGAGGCGTCCGATGGCCGGGGACAGCGAGCGCAATTGGGCATAGTTGAGGACGAGCAGGTCGGCGTTTTCGCGCGCGGCGGGCAGGTCCTCCGCCGGCTCACCGCACCAGACGCGGACGCGCAGGTCCGGATAAAACCGCTCCGCCTCGGCCCGCCAGTTGTCCATGACGGACTTGGGGCAGACCACGAGGCTGGGTGTGGCGGCGGCGGGCGGGGCTCCCGCCGACCCGTCTTTCAGCCAGGCGAGCCAGGCCAGCGCCTGCAGGGTTTTACCCAGACCCATGTCATCGGCGAGCACGCCGCCGAAACGGTTGGCGGTGAGATAGGCCAGAAAATGGAAGCCCTCCGTCTGATACGGTCGCAGGTTGGCGCGGATGGCCGCCGGCAGGGCGGGAGTGACGCGGGCCTTTAATTCGCCCACGCGCCGCTGGATTTTTTCGACGTGTTCGGCCGGCAGAAATTTTTTGGCGGCGTTGTCGGCCAGTTGGAGCGCATGAAAGCGTTGCGGCTCGGCGGTGAAATCGTGGGCGTGGAGACCGAGCCGGGCGAGTTGTTCATCGTCCTCGGGCGTGAGGTCAAAGCGGAGCCGCCGCCAGCCCTTGTCGCCCAGTCGCACATAACCGCCGCGCGCGTTGAGCAGCAGCTTCAGCTCTTCTGGTGTGAGCGTGGTGTCACTGACAGTGAGCACGACCTTGAGATCGAACCAGTCCATGCCCGCTTCCGCAATATCCAGCGAAACGCTGCCGCCGATGGGGGCGTCCCGGAGCGAGGCAAGTTCAGGATCCAGCCGCACGGCGACATCCGGCGGAAGTGATTCGAGCCAGGGGACGAACACTTCGGGGGTTTTTTTGGTGAGGCGCAGTTTCCAGCCGCGCTGGAAGCCGTCCCATTTTGCCCCCAGCGGTTCGATCAACCGCGGAAAATGCCGTTGGGGCGAACGGTCGGGGACTTCGATGAGGTTGTTCCCCGGCGCACGGGGTTTGGCCGCCACGCGGTCAGAAGGGCGCAGCCATCCGCTGGGGGACAGTTCTTCCGTCGGCAGGCCCGGCAGTTTGGCGGCGACGCTGATCCGGATTTCCTCGGTCTTGCTGCCAGGGTAACTGGGTTTAAGCTTGCAGGAGATGGTGACCTCCATGGGCACGAGGCGGACGCGGGCGGCCAGTTTTTCCGGCAGCGGGACGCCGGCGGTCTGCAAAAAGTTCAGGCCATTGGGGGTCTCAAGGGCGGGGGCCGGAATAATCTTGCGCCAATTGGTGTCCAGCGCGTCGGCGGGCGGGCCGGCAAACAAGCCGCCTTCCGTCAGGTACAGGGTGGGCTGGCCGGAAAAGGTGCCCAGGATGCGCGGGGGCGGCCCCCCCCCGGCGGTGACGAGCGCGAGTTCGTAATCCCCGTCCGCATCGGCGGACGGCTGCAGGTTCAGGCGCAACGGTTCGGCCACCCGCACGAGCGGCAGGCCGTCCTGGGTGATCAGCCGGTCCGGCGCGAGCGGCAGGCGGAGCAATCGGTTGAGCGCCGGCCGCGACGTGGCACTGGCGTAGGTGAAGGACCACCAGGTGTCATAACTCCACGGTTTGTATACCGAACTCCACAGGGGCAGCGATTCGGGCGTGAACGTCAGGTCGCCGCTTTGAAACCGGGTGCTGAATCTGCCCGCGTGGGTCGGCCTCAATTCCACAAACTTCGCGTCCGGTCCCGTGCGCCATTCCAGCCGCGCCTCGCTTTCGCACAACACCAGCCGCAATTCCAGCGGATCGCCGGCGGATGTTTCCCGGGGAAGCGCTTGAAAATTTTGGAACCAGGAGGTCCAGTGCGCGATCTCCCGCGCCCGGTCCCGGGCATCCATTTCCGTCTGGATCAGGCTCAGGTCCGTGATGCCGTCCATGAAGCCGGGAGGCGACAGCTTGCGCCGGCGCAGTTCCCACGCCAGGTGCAGCCAGAAATAAAAATCATCGCGCGGAAACTCCAGCCAGAGATCAAGCGGCCCCCATTGGTGGTTCAGAATCGGCGCGGGGGTGACGGCCGCCAGATCATATTCCGTCAGTTGCCGGAGCTTCGCCTGTGCGTAGAGCGCCTGCACATTGCGAATGTACCCGCTTTCCGTCAGCGACAACTCGCGGCCCAGGTGGTCAAAGAGGCGCTGACCCAGCGGGGAGCGGGTCGGTTGGGGAATCCTGCGGGCTGTTTTTGGGGTGGCCGGACTGTCGTTCGCCGTCGCCTGGCGCTGCAATTCCAACAGCACCGCAATGACATGTTTGCAGTCGAACATCACCGCGCAGGAACATTCCCCGGCCCAGCCCTCCCCGGTGAATTCCAGCCCCACGGTATAATTTTTGCCCGAGCGCACCTGGGCGGTGTAAAGGTGATCGGGCTCGACACAGTCCAGGTCATGCACCTTGCCGCCGACGACATAATCGCGCGCGCGCAAGATGGTCCTAACCGGCGCCATTTCGAGGAACTCCTCAATGCCCTGCAGTAACTCTTTCCGCAACATCATCGGCGCGGATGATGCGTGAAACGCGGCGGGGAAACAAGCCGCGGTTGTTCACCGCCAAATCGTGGTGATTCGCAGTTGGATGGGCCGCCATTGGTCGTCTGCGGGTTGGTGCTCAACAGGGGCAAGCTGAAACAACCATTGTTGTCGTGGTACAGATGCAGATTGACCGATAGTCAGGCCCCTTCGGTCGGCACCAGGAGCAGCCACAGGGCCGGGAGGAAAAGTCCGAAACCGGAGGGCAGTGTTCCACGGGCCTGATCATGGGGTATTCATGAGGATCGAGCCGGCCAGAGATCACTCCATGACAAGAATGGCGGAGAGAGGGGGATTCGAACCCCACTGTTTCCCGACGAAAATAAGGGAAATCCGCAGACTGACTCACAAAGGGACTCACAAACTTCAGTCCCGTTAAGCCCCGACTTGTCCCAA
>CAZUBG010000055.1:0-26453 GCA_964618545.1 uncultured Bifidobacteriaceae bacterium
TGGACCTCGTTGACGCGGCCGAAGAGGTTGTGCAGGTCGCCCATGATGTCCTGGTAGGCGCCCATGAGGAAGATGCCGAGGTAGTACGGCTCGGGCCGGCCGGAGCCGTTGGTGTGGAGTTCGTGCAGGGTGAGGGTGTCGCGCACGTCGCGCAGGTCAATGAACTTGTTGACCTGGCCGTCGGAATCGCAGGTGATGTCCACGAGGGTGGCTTCGCGGGTGGGGCGCTCGTTGAGGCGGCTGACGGGCATGATGGGAAACAACTGGCCGAGCGCCCAGTGGTCCAGCAGGGATTGGAAGACGGAGAAATTGCAGAGGTACTGGTCGCTGAGGCTGTCCTCGAGCTTGCGGATTTCCTCGGGGATGTAGGCCTGGCCGCGAAAGCTGAGCACGACCTCGCGGCCGATTTCCCAGTAGAGGTTTTCGATGCGGGCCTTGTCGGGCAGATCAAGCAGGCCCAGGGTGAACATTTGCTGGGCGTCCTCGCGGCGTTCCTGGGCGTCGTGGTAGGCCTCGAGTTTGTTGGCCTTGTTCAGGTTTCTTTTGAGGTCGAGCAGTTCCTTGACGAGCGCGTGTTCGTTGTCCCCGTAGACAAAGGCCTCGCCGGGCCGGATTTTCTCGATGGCCCCGAAGACTTCGACAATCAGGACGCTGTGATGGGCGACGAGGGCGCGGCCGCTTTCGCTGACGAGGTTCGGGTGGGGCACCTGTTCGGCATTGCAGACATCGCCGATGTAATAAACGATGTCGTTCGTGTATTCCTGAAGCGTGTAATTGGTGGAGCTGTCAAAGGCGGAACGGCTGCCATCGTAATCCACGCCCAGGCCGCCGCCGACATCCATGAATTCAATGGGGAAGCCCATTTTGTGGAGCTTGGCGTAAAAGCGGGCGGCCTCCTGCACGGCTTTTTTGATGGTCAGAATATCCGGCACCTGCGAGCCGATGTGGAAATGCAGGAGTTTCAAACACTGGCCGAGATTTTCGGCCTTGAGGATTTCGGTGGCGGTGAGCAGTTCCACCGTGCTGAGGCCGAACTTGGCGTTTTCGCCGCCGCTGTCGGCCCATTTGCCGGCGCCCTTGCTCAACAGCCGCGCCCGGATGCCGATCATCGGCTCCACGCTCAGTTGCCGGGAAATGGCAATGATCTGGCGCAGTTCCTCGAGCTTCTCGACGACCATGATCACTTTTTTGCCCAGCTTGATGCCCAGCAGGGCCATCTTGATGAATTCGGCGTCCTTGTAGCCGTTGCAGATGACGAGGCTGCCCGGCTGGCTTTGCAGCGCCAGGCCGGCGAACAGCTCCGGCTTGCTGCCCACTTCCAGGCCGAAATCGTAGGCCTTGCCGGCGTCGAGGATTTCCTCGACCACCTCGCGGAGCTGGTTGACCTTGATGGGAAACACGCCGCGATATTTGCCCTGGAAATTGAATTCGGCGATGGAACTGCGAAACGCCTGGTTGATGGCCTCGACGCGGTGGCGCAGAATATCCTGGAAGCGGATGAGCAGGGGGAATTTCAAGCCGCGTCCGCGCGCCTCCTCGATGACGTCGGTGATGTCCACGGCCGCGCCGGCCTCCTGCAGGGGCCGGGCGACAACATGGCCGGCCTCGTTGATGTCAAAATACTTTGCGCCCCAGCCCGGCACATTGTAAAGCGTGCGGGCGGCCTCGATGTCCCAGGCCGGGCCTGGTTCAATTGGATTATTCATTTCCGGATGTTACAAGCAACCCAAACTATAAAATCCCCGCCCAAGAAAGCAATAAAGCGATGGGTTTTTTTTCGCTGTCACCGGATTGTAACCGGGCGGAAGGCCCGGCCCTTGGTTGGCGGGCCGCGCGGTGGCGTCAAACCGCAGAACGCAGCGCGGCGGAGCCGTCACCAAAAAAGAGTTTGAACCGCAGATGCACGCAGAGATGAATTAAAAACGGGGAATTGAAACGGCCCGGGTTTTTATGCCAAGAAGCGTTCGCGGGGAATGGCGGATTGCCGGATGATGGACTGCAAGGCGCCGATTCTGACCATGCTGTGCAATGGCACGGGCACTGTGATCGTTCCGGTGTTTGTCCGCCGTTGCATGATCAAGTGGCTGCCCTTTTGCCTCACGCGGACGAACCCTCCGGCTTCCATGATTCGGACGATTTCTTCGCCCGAAAGCACCCCCAGTTCAGGCCCATGCCACCTCGATGCTGGTGAATAACGCCGGCTTTCTAAGCCGCGTCCGCACTTCCTCCGCGCTCGCCGTCTCGAAAAAACCTTCCAGCGCCTCTTTCAGATTGGCCAGCGCCTCTTCAACCGTGTCGCCCTGGCTGGCAATATCCAATTCCGGGCAAAGCGAAACGTAGCCGTCCGCTTCTGGATTCAACACCACGCTTAATGTCCTCGTTTTTATAGTTCATTCTCTTCGGATCATTATACCACAGCTTTACCTTTGTCGTCGTGTCGTGGCCGGGGACAACCGATTCTCTTGGCAAACGCGCCTCAGCGGTCAAAACTTTCCGCCAGGGCCACGGCCTTGCGCATGGCCTGCGATTTGTTGACGGTTTCCTGAAACTCGCCTTCGGGGGTGGAATCATTCACCCAGCCGCCGCCCGCCTGAACGTAGGCCCGCCCGTTCTTGAGCAGCGCGGTGCGGATGGTGATGCAGGCGTCCACATTGCCGTTGAAGGAAAAGTAGCCGACGCAGCCGGCATAAGGCCCGCGCGTGGTTTTTTCCAGCTCGGAAATGATCTGCATGGCGCGGATTTTGGGCGCGCCGCTCACGGTGCCGTTGGGGAAGGTGGCGCGCATCAAGTCATAAGCGGTGTGGTTCGCCGCCAAACGGCCCTCGACCTGGGAGACGATGTGCATCACATGGCTGTAGCGTTCGATGACCATGAGGTCGCGCACGCGCACGCTGCCAAATTCACAGACGCGGCCGATGTCGTTGCGGGCAAGGTCCACCAGCATGACGTGTTCGGCGCGTTCCTTGGGGTCGGCGAGCAGCTCCTTTTCCAGGGCCAGATCCTCCTCCAGGCTGGCGCCCCGGCGGCGGGTGCCGGCGATGGGGCGGATTTCCACGTTGCCCGCCTCGCAACGCACATGCACCTCCGGCGAGGCGCCCACCAGCGAAAAGCCGTCCAGCTCCAGCAAAAACATGTAGGGCGAGGGGTTGATGCTGCGCACCGCGCGGTAGACGTCAATGGCCGTGGCCTTGACGGGCGCGGAAAAACGCTGGGAGCCCACCACTTGGATGATGTCGCCGGCCACGATGTATTCCTTGGCCTTGAGGACATTGGCGGCGAATTGTTCGGGCGTGACATTGGAGGTGAACGGCACTTCCGGCACCTGGTTGGGGACGGTCACGGGATGATGCTCGGCGGGCTGTTCGAGCAGGGAGACCAGGCGTTCGATTTCGCTGATGGCATTTTCGTAGGCCTCCTCGGGGCTCGCGGCGTCCGGCAGGCAGGCATTGACGAGCACGGTGATGGTCTGGGCCACGCGGTCAAAAATCAGCAGCTCGTCCGCCACCAGGAAATACATCACGGGAGTGCCCAGTTCATCGTGGGCGGGGCGGGGCACCACCGGTTCGGCGTCGTGAATGAATTCGTAGGAGAGAAACCCCACGGCGCCGCCGGTGAAACGGGGCAGCCCCGGGAGGGTCACGGCCTGGTATTGTTTCATGAGGCGCTCGACGACCACCAGGCCGTCCCTGGCGTCCGGGCCGAGGGTGACTGTTTGGACGACTTTGCCGTTTTCGAGGACCTCCACGCGGCCGGCGGTTTGTTTGATGACGGCGCGGGGGTTGGCGCCGACAAAGGAGTAGCGGTTGAGCCGTTCCCCGCCCTCGATGGATTCAAAGAGGAAGGACTCGCCGGAGCCGCGCAGTTTGCGGTAGGCGGACAGGGGCGTTTCGACATCCGCCAACAGTCGGCGCGTGACGGGGATCACGTTGCCGCGGGCGGTCAGTTTCAAAAACTCAGCAAGGTTCGGCGAATGCATGGCCTAACTTAGCGCGGAGCCCGGCGGAGGCGCCAGACAGAAAGCAGGGTGTAAAAGGCCACGGCCGCCGCGTAAGCCACCATGCCCATGCCGATGGCCGCCGGGATGGGCCGGCTGCCGCCGAAAAAAACCAGCGCCCCGCCCACCCCCGCCGTGAGCAGGGTGTTGCCGGCCAGACAAAGCAAATAGAGGATGAGGGGGGTGGCCTGGACGCGTTCCACATACCAGGCGCGGTAGGTCTGTTCCCCGAGCGAGCGCATCAGCCAGGCGGATTGAAAATTGCGCGCGGCCACCAGCACGCTGGCCGTGGCCACGACAATGGCGGACAACGGCCACTGGGCGAGGAGGAACACGATGGCGATGTTGAGCAGCAGGCCCCATTTCCAGCCCAGCTTTTTGGCCAGCGGATTGCCTTCCAGCACCAGATTGGGCGTGGCGATCCAGGTGCTGAAAAAGTCCATCGCCCGCGCGAACAGCAGCAGCGCAAAGAATAGAAAATATTCCCGACCGGCGATGGGCACGGCGTTTTCCATCATTTCTTTTTGCCGTAAATTTGTTCCGGCGTCTCCAATTGGGTCTCGGTGATCTTGAATTCGCCGGCCGGACTGGTGACGGAACGGAAGAAACAGGACTGGTAGCCCTCATGGCAGGCCGCGCCGATCTGGTCCACCTGGATGAGCAGGGTGTCGCCATCGCAATCGAAGGCGAGATCCTTGACGGTTTGCGTGTGGCCGCTTTCCTCGCCTTTCATCCAGAATTTCTGGCGGGAGCGGCTCCAGAAGTGGGTCTTGCCCGTGGCAAGGGTTTTTTCGAGGGAGGCCCGGTTCATCCAGGCCATCATTACCACCCGGCCGGTCTTTTGCTCCTGAATAATGGCGGGGATCAGGCCGTTGGCGTCAAACTTCAATTGGTCATAAAAACTCATAACCGCATTATTTCACCATAAAAATCCCGCCACAAAAAGGGCAATTTTAATCATTCTCATTAAAAAACTTCCGTGCTAGTTTAAGGGCGTGAGCCTGTATGCGCATGTCTTGTCCGTGATTCTGGCGACCAATTCCACGGTGGCCGCCATCAGCAATGAAGTGCAATCGGCCACCGGGATTTCCCTGCCCGTGGTGGACCCGAACGACCCCGCCGAACAGGCGTTGCACCAGGTGATGCTGGATGATGACGCCGCCCAGGACGGGGCGGATCAAACGATCAGGGAAAACGAGGCCTTCGCCAAAAATGGCGCGGGGGAAACCAAGGAGCAATTGAACGTGCGGCTCAGCGCCCGCTTCGACGCGGTGCGCAAGGAGTATCAGGCCTTTCTGGAAAAATATCCCAATTCGGCGCGCGGACACCTCGCCTACGGCACCTTCCTGAATGATCTCGGGCAGGAATACGAGGCCTCGCTGGAATATGAAAAATCCCGGCAACTGGACCCCAACAACCCCGCCGTCTGGAACGACCTGGCCAATTTTTACGGCGAGTTCAGCCCCGTCACCAACGCCTTTAAGTACTATGCCAGGGCGATTGAACTGAACAGCAACGAACCGGTGTACTACCAGAATCTGGCGACGACCGTTTATTTGTTCCGGCACGACGCGACGAATTTCTACAACATCACCGAGCCGCAGGTGTTTGACAAGGCGCTGGCCCTCTACCGCCAGGCCATGCAGTTGGACCCCAAAAACCTGGTGCTGGCCACGGATTATGCGATGTCGTATTACGGGATCCGCCCGTTGCGCACCAATGACGCGCTGGCGGGCTGGACCAACGCGCTGAACCTGACCCATAATGAAACCGAGCGCGAGGGGATTTACGTTCATCTGGCCCGGATCAAAATCAGCATCAGCCAATTTGCCGACGCGCGCGCGGACCTCGACACCATCACCAACGCCGACTTTGCCGAGATCCGGCGGCGGCTGGAACGGAACCTGAACCAAAAGGAACATCCCGCCCCCGGCACCAATGCCCCGCCCGCCGGGATGGTGGATTGATCCGGTCCCCGTCGGAGCGTTCCATGAACCTGCACATTACACGCTTTTTGCCTGGGCGAAACGCCATGGTTCGTCGCCTTAAAAAACTCATCCCATTGCTGGGACCATCGTATTTCTGGGAGTCGGCCGATGATTCTCCCTCTCCCGGGGGAGAGGGCCGGGGTGAGGGCGGGCATATTTTCTTCCCGCCGGGACTGGATTTCACCTCCGATCCATGAAATGCCTATAAGGTGCAGCCATGAACCGCACGCTTCAATCTTTGCTGTGGCTCCCCCTGGCGCTGTCGGCGGTCACCCCCGCCCGGGGCGATGCGGCGGCGGATGACTGGAAGCGCGGCCTCGAGAAATTCAGCCAGGGCGATTGGGACGGCTCGATCATTGAGGAAAACCTGGCCATCACGCAGAATCCTGATTTCGCCGAGGCCTACAATTGTCGCGGCCAGGCTGAGCAGGCCAAGGGAGACCTGGCCGGGGCCATCGCCGATTACACCCTGGCCATCGAGCTCAAACCGAATCTGGCGGAGGCCTACAATAATCGCGGCCAGGCCAGATGGAAGGAGGGCGACCTGGCCGGGGCGATTGCGGATTTCAACCACTCGATCAAATTGAACCCGCATGCGGAGCAAACCTTCCACAACCGCGCCAATGCGAAACGGGCCGGCGGGGATTTAACCGGGGCCATCGCGGACGAGAGTCAGGCGATCAAGCTCAACCCCGATTTTGAGCCGGCCTGGGCCGCCCGGGGTCAGGTGAAAGCCCAACAGAAGGACTGGGACGGCGCGCTGGCGGATTTCAACCAGGCCATTGTCCTCCAGCCCCGGATGGCGGAAGTCTACAATGACCGGGGCATGGCCAGCATTGGCCGGCAGGATCTGGCGGGCGCGTTGGCGGACTATGACAAGGCGATTGAACTCCAGCCGGACCTGATGATGGCTTATGAGAATCGCGGCCGGCTGAAGCTGGCTCAAGGGGACTGGGAGGGGGCGGTCGCGGACAACAGCCAGGTGATCCGGCTCCAGCCGGATAACGCGGAGGCGTTTAATAATCGCGGCCTCGCCAAGCGGGCCAAAGGCGATTGGGACGGGGCCATTGCGGATCACACCCAGGCCATTGAACTGAAACCGGATTTTGCAGCCGCTTTTGCCGCCCGTGCCTACGCCAAAAAACTGAAAGGGGACGTGGAGGGCGCGATTGCGGATTATAGCAAGGCGATTGAACTGAAGCCGGACCTGACGGCGGCTTACGACGGGCGTGGCGCGGAACGGCAAGCCAGGGGGGATCTGGCGGGGGCCGTTGCGGATTACAGCCAGGCCATCCAGCTCCAGCCGGAGGATGCGGCGGCCTATTATGGCCGGGCTCTGGCCAGACAGGGCGAGGGGGATCTGGAGGGAACCATTGCGGATGACACCAAGGCCGTCGGGCTGAAACCGGAACTGGCCGACGCCCATTTCTCCCGGGGCCTCGCCCTCCGGGATCAAAAAGACTGGGCGGCCGCGCTGTCGGATTTTTCCCAAACCCTTGAATTGAAACCGGATTTCTGGCCCGCCTATCAGGATCGTGCCGCCGTGAAGCGCGCCCAAGGGGATCTGAACGGCGCGGTGGCGGATTTTTCCCAAGTGATCAAACTCAATCCGGATTACGAACCGGCATACTTTGACCGTGGGAATGTGCTGCGCGGTTTGGGCGACCTCAGCGGCGCGATCGCCGACTTCGGCAAAGCGGTCGCCCTCAAACCCAATGATGCGACGGCTTGGTTTGCGCGGGGCTCTGCGAAACAATCCGCCGGCGATCTGGCCGGCGCGATCGCGGATGAAGACAAGAGCCTTGCCTGTGACCCGGACCTGGCCATGGCCTGGGCGGCACGCGGCTTTGCCAAAAAAAGCAGCGGCGATCTGGACGGTGCGCTGGCGGATTTCACCCGGGCCGTGGAACTCCAGCCGGATAATGCGGCGGTCTACGCGGCGCGCGGGGCGATTCGGCAGGGGAAAGGCGATCTGGAGGGGGCGCTGGCGGATGACACCAAAGTCGTCGAAGAAAAACCGGATGAGGCGGACAGCTACCAGGCCCGTGGCGGGGTGAAGGGGCTCAAAGGCGACGTGGACGGCGCCCTGGCGGACTTCACCAAGGCCATTGCCCTCCAGCCTGATGATGCCGATGCCTGCTTCAATCGCGGCCTGCTCCGGCAGGAAAAAAAAGACTGGGACGGCGCCCTGGCGGACTTCACCCAAACCATCGGGCTTAAACCGGATCACGCTTTCGCCCATTATTACCGGGGGTTGGTGAGGCAAACCCGGGGGGATTGGGACGGGGCCATTGCGGATGACACCCGGGCCATCGAACTTAAACCGGACTGGGTGGCGGCGTACGAAAATCGCGGCAAGGCCCGGGAAGCCCGGGGCGAGTTGGACGCGGCCATCGCCGACTACACCCGGGTCATCGGTCTAAAACCAGACTGTGCATCCTACTGCCTGCGCGGCGTGGCGGAAAATAGGGAAGGCGATTTTGCCGGCGCCCTGGCCGATTTCACCAGGGCCATCGAGGCCAAACCGGATTCAGCGGAGGCCTGGTTTGATCGCGGCCTTGAAAAAAATCACCTGAAGGACTGGGCCGGCGCCATCGCCGACTATGACCAGGCCATCCGGCTCCGGCCGGATGCCGTGAAGGCTTACAACGCGCGCGGCCAGGCGAAGCGCGTGCTGGGCGACCTGAGCGGGGCCGTTGAGGATTTCGGCCGGGCCATCGAACTCAGTCCGGGGGAGGTCGAGGCATATGACAACCGGGCTTCGGCCAGGCTGGTTCAAAGCGACTGGGGCGGGGCCATCGCGGATCTCACCCAGATTATCTCCCTCCAACCGACAAATGCCAGTGTTCGTTTCTATCGCGGCAACGCGAAACGGGCGAAAAGCGACTGGGATGGGGCCGTGACGGATTACAGCGCCGCCCTGCAACTCAACCCGATGCTGTGGCAGGCCTGGGATAATCGCGGCTATCTTCATTATGACCTGCATGAATTTCCCGAGGCGCTTGCGGATTTTCGCCATGTCCTGGAGTTAAACGCCCCCGCCAGCCGGGTGGATTACGCCCGCTTCCGGATCTGGTTGATCCGCACCCGTCAGGGCGAGGACGAAGCCGCCACCACCGAATTGCAAACCTATCTGGACAGCCGCCCGGCCGGCGGAACAAACGACTGGCCGGCGCGTCTGGGCCGCTTCCTAACCGGTCAACTGACCGAAACGGAGTTGTTCGCCACCACCGCCGGGGTTCCGGCACCGGCGGATCAACAATGCCAGGCCTGTTTTTATGCCGGATGCAAACGCCTGTTCGGGGAAGACCAGGTCACGGCGGCGGATTTTTTCAAAAAATCCCTCGCCACGCAGGTGACGGCCAGTCGGGACTATTCCAGCGCGGCCGCCGAGTTGAGCTATTTAAAGGAGCGGCGGCACTGAACCCGGTGCATCCGAAGACCGTCCCCGACTGCCAACCGGAGCGCGGCGTTCACGCCGCTTCCGGGTGCGAATGGAGGATGGGGGTTCGCTGGGCTTGGGGGCGAAGGGATGGTGAAGCGCCGTGAACGGCGCGCTCCGGCAGGCGCGCTGGAGTCCGCGCTCCTGAGCCGGGCAACAAAAAAGGCACCCTTGCGGGTGCCTTGAGATTCAAACCGGCAAAATTACCAAATGAAATTAATGCAGGGATTCGCAACCGTGTTGGTCGCGTTATTCAAATAGGTGTGCAGGGAGGAAATGGTGCAGGATTGCACGCTGCCGTCGGCAATCAACAGGTTGCCGGTCTTCTGGTGCAAATCGTTTGCGGTCCAACTCCAATAGTAGTTGTTACCACTTCCTCCGGAAAATGCCGTCGAGGTAATCTCCCACGGGGCAGTGGTGGACGACTCGGAGGAGGTGGCAAAGCGCTGATTATTATTAGGACTCCCGGTGGAAGAAGAGTCGTTACCGATATTGCAGTCACCAGAGATGATGGCCT
This sequence comes from uncultured Bifidobacteriaceae bacterium, assembly GCA_964618545.1. Lineage (GTDB taxonomy): Bacteria > Verrucomicrobiota > Verrucomicrobiia > Limisphaerales > UBA11358 > UBA11358. The sequence continues at coordinate 9,942 of CAZUBG010000055.1, forward strand.
GGGGATCGGCTTCCGTGGCGTCCGCACCCACGAAATAGCTGACGCAGGATTCGGTACCCTGAGACCCAGCAGAGGCGGTCATGGAAGCGGTCGAACCGACAATCTGGATGTAAGTCCAGTTGGTGGGAACCGTGGTGTGCAGGTTATCCGACGGGCAGGACAGGATTTTGGGAGCGGACAATTCGTTGGACATGACCAGCCAAGTCATGCCGGGAGCCAAGGCTGTGGTGGCGGAGGAGCCATTTGCAACATACGACGTCCCATCATGAGCCAAATAGTCCTGGGACCCACCCTGGGAGGAGGGAACCGCCATGGGATACCGGTCGTTGTTGTCGCCTTCCCAGATCCGGAGGGCAATGCCAACTTCCTTGAGATTATTGACACAGTTGATTTTCTGGGCCTTGCGCTTGGCCGCCGCAAGGGCGGGCAGCAACATGGCGGCCAGAATGGCGATAATGGCGATCACGACCAGCAGTTCAATGAGCGTGAACGCTTTCTTTTGTTTGTTTTGCTTTTTCATGGTTATTAAGTTGTTGTTTTATTTTTTCCGGTGACAGCCCGGCAGCTTATGGCGCTGGCCAGCATTGTCAAACAGATTCTTGAACGTTTACCAGCAAATCACATGCCAGTATTTTGGGAGGCTTAATGCCCTTAGAGGCAGCCCGAACCCTCTTTTTTTGCAGGTTTTGGCAGAGTTTTGCTGAAATTCAGGTTAACTGGGGAATCGTGCGTTAAATTTTCACGCACGATGCGTGAAAATCACGCATTTGTGAAAAAGTTATTCGCATTCTGATCCAAGGTTTAATGGATGCGAAATGGGTGCCCGTCTTGATACAGTTGCCACTCCGCACGCAGGTTGCCGGCCAGGGTCGGGTTCGCTTGCGCATCGGCCAGTTCTGCGGCGCGTTGCGCGGTTTCCAGCGCTTCGGGGAACCGCCCGGCTTCGGCGTAGGCCGCCGCTAGTCCGCCCAGAATGAGTGGATTGCCATCCTGTGTTAATTCACACGCCCGACGGGCCAGTTCCACCGCCCGGGGGCCGTCGCGCAACGCGGCTTGGGAATTGGCGGCCAGCACCCAGACCAGGGTGTTCAGGGCCTCCACATAATCGGGTTTCAGGTCAATGGCCGCTTGAAAATGCCTGATCGCTTCGGCGAGGTTTCCCTTTTGGAGCAGTGCGTTGCCGTAGTTATTTTGGGCGATGGCAATGTCGGGATCCAGTTGCAACGTTGTTTGATATTCAGCCAGTGCCTCGTCCAGCCGGCCCTTTTGGAACAGGGCGCTCCCGAGGCCGTTATGGGCGACGGCGTAGTCGGGTTTGAGCTTCAGGGCGGTTCGGTACTGGATGATCGCCTCGTCCAGCCGGCCTTCGTCGAGCAGCGCGCAGCCAAGGTTGTAATGGGCAATGAGGTTGCGGGGTGTGCAGGCCAAAGTGTGGGTCCAGAGGGACTCACTTGTTCGCCAGACGGCCGTCTGTGCGTGGGCGCCGTAAATCAGCGCCGCCAAGAGGATGGCGGAGCCGCCCCCCAGCGCCACGCGGCGGCAGCGCCAGCCGGCGGCCAGATCTGCCATGGCCCAGGTCAGCAGCACATACAAGCCAATTTGGGGAAGATACGTGTAACGATCCGCCCGTGCCTGCATGCCAACCTGAATAATGCCGATCACCGGTGTGAGCATCACCAAGTACCACAGCCAGCCCACCAGCAGATACGGGCGGCTTTTTCTCAATCCCAAAGCGAATCCAGTGATGGAAAGCAAAATCACAACGGCCAGGAGCAGATCCCCCGGCGAGCCGCCGTTGACGCGGTAGGGGTAGAGAATCGCCAGCCCCGAAGGCCAGAACATTTTCCCCACATAGGTGGCGGCGGCGATGAGGGAATTGGTCACGCGCCAGGACGGCGAGATCACCTCGAGCGGCCTGATCGCATGGGTCTGGGCCAGCAGGGTGGCAACCACCGTGGCGACGGTCAGTCCGAGCCAGGGGAGTTTCTCCAGCACCAACCGCCGGGGCATCCGCCAGCCGCCCAGCCGGAATACCGGCGCTTGGGCGCCGTCTCCCCCCCAGCGGTTCAGCGGCCAATAGTCCAGCAACAGCAGCACCACGGGCAGCGTCACCAGCATGGGCTTGCACATCAAACCCACGGCGAACAGGGACGTCACCAGCGCATAACGGGCGGGCGACCAAGGGTGTCGCGCGTAGGACACATACGCACCGAGCGTCAACATGAAAAACACTCCGCTCAGGACATCCTTGCGTTCAGCCACCCACGCCACTGATTCCACCCGCAGCGGATGAACCGCGAACACCGCCGCCACCAGCGCGCTCCGCCACAAACACCCTGTCATCCGTCGCAGGACCAGAAAGAGCAGGATGGCCGCCATGGTATGAAGCAGGACATTGGTGAGGTGATGGCCGCCGGGGGCCAGCCCATAAATCTGACAGTCCAGCATATGGGAAAGCCAGGTCACCGGATGCCAGTTGGCGGCATGAGCCCCGTTGAACGCCCAGACCATTCCCGGCAGCGTCAGACCCCGGGACACCATGGGATTCTTGTAAACATATTCATCGTCGTCAAAATTGACAAACCCATGCCGCAGGGTTTGACCGAAGACCATCCAGATGATCGCCGCCAGAAAAAGGCAAACGCAGGGCGCGATCCAGCGCTCGTTTCCTTTGGCCTTGCTTTCCGATCCCGGCAACCCGGGGGCCGGGCACGGCGCGTGCGCCCCCTCCGGGTCGTTAACCGCAGGCAAACCCGGTGCGCCCGGATGCGCGGCCGGGTCGGTCTTCTTCGGATTTCCGCTCAAAGGGATGAACACCCGCACATGATTGGCAAAACCCGCGCTGAGTCACGACCAAAAACGGCGGACGGAGCGCGGCATTTATGCCGCTGCCACTTCCGGAAGATTTCTTTTTTTGAAGCACCGGTCAAAAACATTGACGGACCCAGTCGGTCTCCCATAAGCTAATCGGCTCGTTTAACGAAATTATATTGTGAATATCACCGTTGAAAATTTGGCCCCGTGCAAAAAGCTGGTGCGGGTGGAATTGGACGCAAAAGTGGTGGATGAAACGTTTGCATCCGTCGCGAAGGATTTCCAAAAGCAGGCCGTCCTGCCGGGCTTCCGTCCGGGCAAGGCCCCGCGCGCCCTCATTCTCAAGAAATATGAGGCGGACATCAAGGAGGAGGCCAGGCGCAAGCTGATCGGCGATTCCTATCGCAAGGCGCTCGAGGAGAAGAAGATTGAGGTGATCGGCCACCCCGACATCGAGGAAATTCAATTTGAGCAGGGACAGCCGCTGCTCTTTGCCGCCACGGTGGAAACCGCGCCGGAATTTGAACTGCCGGAATACAAGGGGATGCCGGTCAAGCGGGAGGCCAAATCCGTCACCGACGAGGATGTGGAGAAGGCGCTGGCGCTCCTGGCCAAACAGCAGGTGAAGTTTGAAACCGTCGCGCGGGAATTGCATGACGGCGATGTGGCCGTGGTGAATTACTCCGGCACTGTGGACGGCAAGCCGATCACGGACCTCGCCCCCACCGCCCGGGGGTTGACGGAGCAGAAGGGCTTCTGGGTGGACATGGCCCCGGACACCTTTATCGCCGGTTTTGCCACGCAACTCACCGGCGCCAAGGCGGGCGACAAGCGCACCGTCAACGTGGATTTCCCCGCCGATTTTGTCACCAAGGAACTGGCCGGCCACCAGGGCGTTTATGAAGTGGAAGTCGTCGAGGTGAAGGAAAAAATCCTGCCCGCCATTGACGAGGCCTTCGCCAAGGGCTTTGGCGCGGAAGACCTGGCCAAACTGCGCGCCGGGGTGCGCCAGGACCTCGAGAACGAACTAAAGTTCAGCCAGGAAAAGGCCGTGCGCAACCAGCTCATTGGCAGCCTGCTCAACCGGGTGAATTTTGACCTGCCCGCCGTGGTCGTGGAACAGGAAACGCGCAACGTGGTCTACAGCATCGTCCAGGAAAACACCAAGCGCGGGGTGGGCCGCGACCTGATCGAGCAGCAAAAAGAGGGGATATACACCGCAGCCGCGCGCAGCGCCAAGGACCGCGTGAAACTGTCGTTCCTCGTCCAGCGGATTGCTGCCAGGGAAAACATCCAGGTTACGCAGGAAGAAGTCGTCCGGCGCGTGCAGTCGCTGGCCTCGGCGTATCAAATCCCCGTGGAAAAATTCATCAAGGATTTGCAAAAGCGCAACGGGGTGAATGAATTGTACGAGCAAATCACGCATGAAAAGGTGCTGCAGTTCCTCGAACAAAACGCCCGCGTCGAGGAAGTGCCGGTCGCCGTGAAATAGCGGGCCGGCGGGTTACCTTTCCCCCTCGGAAAACGTCTTGAATTTGACGGGTTGCCGGAAAAGCCGCAACTTCCCACAAACATGAACAAATTCGTTGCCGTTTCGGCACTATCCGCCGCCACCATTCTGGGGGCCGGGGCGCAGACCACCGCCACCAACCTGGTGGCCAACCCGGCCGGCGTCCGTGAAATGTCCCTCAAGGACTGCATCCAGACGGCCTTGCAGTATAATTTCGACGTGCAAATTCAACGTGAAAACGTTGATATCCAACTTTACGGTCTCAACGGGGCCTACGGGGGATACGACCCCACGCTGAACATTTCCGGCCAGCACAACCACGATAATCAGGCCCAATTCACGACGGTGACGGAAACCAACGGAGCCGTCGTGGGCGTGGTGGTGCCCCAGATTTCCGACGTGGATTCCTTCAAAACCGATGTCGGCGGACTGTCGCCTTGGGGGTTGCAGTATGATTTCTTTGGCAATGTGGCGCAATCCACGGTGAATTCATTCGGGTCACCGCAGGAGGAAGACGCCGGCGGCCAGGTGGGCGTCACCGTCACCCAGCCATTATTGAAAAATTTCTGGATCGACACCACCCGCCTGACCATTTTGCTGGCCAAAAACAGCTTAAAAGAGTCGGAGCAGGGATTGCGGTTGCAATACATCACCTCCGTGGCCGCCGTGCAGAATGCTTATTACGAGCTGATTTATGCCCAGGACAACGTCCAGGTGCAACAGGAGGCCCTGGTCCTGGCGCAGACGCAGTTGGACCAGGACCGTCAGCGCGTGGCCGTGGGCAGCCTGGCCCCGCTGGATGTGCAACAAGACGAGGCCCAGGTGGCCAGCAGCCAGGCGACCTTGATCGCCGCCCGGAACACCCTGTCCCTGGATCAGAACACCCTCAAGAGTCTGTTGGTCAGTGATTATTCCCACTGGCACGACACCACCATCAAACCCACGGAATCGCTGGCCGCCAATCTGCAGTTGTTTGATTTGCAGGACTGCTGGGGCAAGGGCATGACCAGACGACCGGATCTGCTGCAGGCGCGCCTGACCGTGGAAAGTCAGGGGATCACCCTGAAATACGATCGCAACCAGCTTTATCCCACCCTCGATTTAAACAGCCAGTATGGCTATAATGGGGTGGGCCCGGTTTACAGCGGCGCCTTTGACCAGTACGGCGACGCCAACCATCCCTTTTACTACTATGGCGCCTCCCTCTCCTTTCCCCTGAGCAACGTCAAGGCGCGCAACACCCTCAAATCCGACAAGGCCACCCTGCGGCAGGAGTTGCTCACCCTGAAACAGCTCGAGCAAAACATCATGGTGGAAATTGACAACGCCGTGCAGCAGGTGCGCTCGGATTACGAAGGCGTGCAGGCCTCCAAGCAGGCGCGCATTTACGCCGAAGCCGCCCTGGATGCCGAGCAGAAAAAATATGCCGTGGGCAAAAGTACCACCTTCACCGTGCTCCAATTGCAAAATACGCTGACCGCCGACCGGGGCGCGGAGATCCGCAGCATTGCCAATTACAACGAGGACATCGCCAAACTCGCCCAGCAGGAGGGCGTCACCCTGGAGGATCTCAACATCAACGTGCAGTTCAGGTGAGACGCACGAACCGGCGCGGAGCGCGGCATTCATGCCGCTTCAATGTCGGAAGCACGGCTGGCTCTCGACCCTCGCAGACCCCGCTGGCATGCGTGCGGCTAATCCGCCGGAGCACCGGCTTGGAGTCGGCTTTGGACGCGCGGGTTGGACCAACGGTTGTAAAAGTCAGTCCTCCTCACGCACTCGGTACCGTGTTCCGTCATGCCGGGGGCCTGCGGCCTTGACTGCCTTGAGGCCGGGAGTTTGAATTTTCCGCCGGCGCTCGTCCTTCGCCGCGCCGCTCACCAAAAATTCCACGCCCCGCGCCAGACCACCCAGCCCCCCAGCAGGAAATTGGTGATCGCGTGCGCCGTCATCGCCTCGCCCAGACGGTTGTTCCGCAGCACCAGCCATTGATAAGCCGCCCCGCAGAGAATCCCCGCGATCCATTCGTTGTGCGACGCGCCAAACACCAGCGCCGTCGCCAGAAACGGAACCGGCAAAAAGCGGTTCAGCGGCACGGACAAAAAATCCGGCCGGGCGATATAGCGGTATAAAAAAGAACGGTAAAACGCCTCCTCCAACGGCGGCACAATCCAGGTGGAACCGAGGATGCGCGCCACAATAAAAAACCGGGCCAGCAGCGGATGATTGCCGAATTGCAACACCGGGTTCCAGAATTTGACCGGGGCCGCCGCCGCATGGGTTAATCCGAGCTTCACCCAAAACGTGTCCAAACCGAGTTTGGGCCAGAGCGTGTTTTGGGTGGCCCAACTCCCGGTAATGCCCACCCAGAGGACAAACACCCCCACCCCCACCCCCACCGCCTCCCAACTGAAAGCCCAGTGCATTTCCGGGACATACGGGAGCATTTCCCAAATCAGCCACCCGCCCACGAGCATTTTTACCAGGTAAAGCCAATAGCGGGAATCCTCACCCAGCATGCCCTGACCCGAAGTCAGCAACACAATGATGACCAACGGCGCGATGCGCACCAGTGCCGGCGAAGTGGAAAAATATTTGGTGAGAACACGCATGTAGGCCGGGTTCCCTTTTATTCGACCAGGATTTTCCGCACCGCGCTGACCAGCGCCGCCGCCTCCGCGTCCGTGCCGATGGTGATGCGCAAATAATCGCGCACTTCCGGCGGACTGAACCAGCGGACCAGAATCTTGTGGCCCCGTAATTTTTGCAGCCATTCCTGCGCCGGAAACAAGGGGGGTCGCGCGAGAATGAAATTCGTCTGACTGGGCGGCACGCGGAATCCCAGTTGGCTCAGCGCCCGGCTCAGACTCGTCCGGGTGGCGATGATCTTCTTGAAGTTCGCGCGGTAATAACCCAGGTCGTCCAGCGTGGCCGCCGCCGCAATCTGGCCCAGGCCGTTGACATTGTAGCTGTCGCGGATTTTGTGCAGCGCCGCAATCAGGTCCGGGTGTCCCAAACCATAGCCCACCCGCTGGAAGCACAGCGAATACGCCTTGGAAAAAGTCCGCGCCACCAATACGTGCGGATGTTTCAGCGCCAGCGCCGCCGCATTTTCCCCCGCAAAATCCACATACGCCTCATCCAGCAGCACCACCCCCTGTTGCGCCCGGCAAAGCTTGTCCAGTTCCACCGTCGCATAACCCCGCCCGCTGGGCGCGTTGGGCGTGGTGATCAGCGTCAGGGCGGCGTCAAACTTCCATTGTCCGCCACGCTTGAGTTCGGCCACCGCCGGCAGGCTGAAATCAGGGTTCAACGGCACGCCCTGGCCCGCCGCGCCGTGAATGTCCGCCAGCACCGGATAAAGCGAGTAACTCGGCGTGAAAAATTGCACCACCTCGTTGGCCCGCACATGACGGGGGTTGGCCCGCGGTTCCACAAAGGCCCGCACCGTCAGGGCCAGCAATTCGTCCGAACCGTTGCCCACCAGGATGTTTTCCGGCTGACAGCCATGCAGGGCGGCCAGCTTTTCGCGCACCAGCGCCGCCGTCGGGTTGGGATACAGCCGCAGCCGGCCATCCACCGCCGCCCGCACCGCCCGCAGCACGCCCGGGGACGGCGGGTAGGGATTCTCGTTGGTGTTGAGCTTGACCAACCCCTTGATCCGGGGCTGCTCGCCCGGCACATAGGCGTGCAGCTCGCGCACCAGCGGCCGGATTAAATTCTTTCGTCGGCTTGAAATCATTTTCCCCCATTCTCAGGAAAACGGATCAAAAGTCGAATCAAACTGCACATTTCACCAAGTGCGGTGCTGGCATGCCGGCCAAGGCAAAATGATCGTAGCAGCCGGCGTAAGGAGGCTCGGAATAATCTGCTTTGGCCGCCGGCCGGGTGAGGGTTCCTGGGATTACACAAGCTTCTGCGGATGAGGGCGGGCAGAACCCGTTCCCACTCACGCTGCTTTCATCCCTCATCATTTATAATTCAACCTCTTTTGGGCTTGGAATTTGAAGTTTCCCTGAATTTTACCGATCGATTCTTGAATTGTCCGCCGGAGCATTACAGCTTCACATAAATGCACTTCAAATACCGCCCTTCCGGAAACGTGGCCGGATGATCCGGCGGATGGCCGGTGGTGGAGATCTCCGTAAACGACCGCCCCGAGCGCCGGACCGCCGACCGAACGGCCTCAAAAAACTCGTCCGCCGTCACATGTGCGGAACAGGACGCCGCCGCCAAAAGCCCCCCCGGCCGCAGTGACCGGACCCCCTGCGCCGCCAGTCTGGCGTAAGCCTGGATGGCCCCGGCGCGCTCGGCCTCGCGTTTGGCCAGCGAGGGCGGGTCGAGGATGACGAGATCAAATCGGGGCACCGCGTTTTGTTCCAACCACGCAAATACATCGGTCTGAAGCGTTTCGTGGCGGCAGGCGGCCACGCCGGGATCAGCTTGGTTCAGACGGAAATTGCGCTTCGCACTTTCCAGCGCGTGGGCGCTGATGTCGAGATCGGTCACGGATTTGGCGCCGCCGCGCGCGGCGTACAGGGAGAAGCCGCCGGAGAAACTGAAGGCATTCAGAACCTCCCGGCCGCGCGCAAAGGATTCCACCCAACGCCGGTTTTCGCGTTGATCAAGGAAGAAACCGGTCTTCTGGCCGCGCACCACATCCGCTTCAAATTTCAGGCCGGATTCGAGGAAAACCACCGGGGCACTTTCATCCTGACCGTCGGTCAGGGGGTGATCCTGACGGGCCAGAGCTTCAATATTACGGCTGAACCGCAGAACGAGACGCTCCGGTTGCAAGATTTCGCGGATCAGGCGGGTGATTTCCTCCAGGCGCGGCAGCCAGATGGCGGTGTATATCTTTAACACCAGCACCCCGGCATACCGGTCCAGCACCAGGCCGGGCCAGCCGTCGCTTTCGCCATTGATCCAGCGGTGGCCGTTCGTTTGGGCGTCGAACAGTCCGGTCCGGCGATCGAGGGCCTGCCGGAGATTCCCTCGCCACCAGTGGTCATCAATTGTCACCGGCTTGCCGGCCTGCAAAATGCGCACGCGGATGGGCGAGTCGGGATCGTACAGGCCCACCGCGAGGAATTGATCCCGCCGGTCATAGATCACGGCCAGTTCGCCGACCGTGCCGGGACGGTTTTGTTCGCGGACACTGTTGGCAAAGAGCCAGGGATGCCCGCCGCGCAGCAGGGTTTCCGCCGTGGCCGTCACCCGCAGCCGCAGCCGCGGAGCGGGGGCAGGCGGGTTTTCCCGCCGGGACGGCTCTTTTCGGATTCCAGCCACGTTATTCAAATAAGATGGGACGAACGTGTTTTCGCAAACGCTCAAGCTCGCTGGCGTTGTGACAAAGGAGATTGTGGGACCATGTCACTTCCGCGTTGTCACGGCAGTCTTTGGCCAGCGCCAGGCCGGTGGTTTCGAATGAGCCAAGATCTTGCCGCAGCTTTTCCGGTTCATCCCACACGCCCAGAACGAAAACTCTATCCTTCAAGTCGGGTGGAATCTCAGCTCTGACGATGTCCAGACGGTCTTCCCGCTTATCGAAGTCAATCAGCAGCACCATGAACTGATTCTGATTTCGTTTCATTTCTGGGACATGTTCTTGCTTAAAACAATCCAGAACCTTCCGCCAGCCGTCCGCTACTTCAAGCACTTGCATCCTCCGAGTGTTCAACAACGGATCGAGTTGAAATCCGTTGGCCAATTGCCGGTTGGCATCGTCCTCTGGCAGCACCAAAACGTGCGGCCGATACTTGTTAACACTCATGGTTCAACATCGCCGCGAATGAGCGCGCTTGCCAGATCCCCATTGACGGTGATTTCACGGAGTGGCCGGACTTGCGTCGGTTCCAGATGGTTCTTCCGGTAAAGAACCAGGGTGTTCTCATCGGAAAAACGCGCGATTGCCTCTGGATTATGCGAAGTGGTGATGAACTGGCCGCCGGCTTGGAAGGCTTTGCGAAGGGCCATTATAAAGTGCCCAACCTCTGATGGCGCGAGATAATTGTCCGGCTCATCCCAAAAACAGACCAGCGGTCCATAAGTCTCGTTCGCCGCCAGGACCAGCGCGCAAATCATAAAGCACTTTTCGCCATCCGACAAGTCGGCGAAAGGCAGCGTGAGGTTCCCCAGATCATTAGAGAATTGAACCTCCAGACTTCGAAAGTCTTTGCCAATCAACGGATTCTTAATGTCCTTGAAGTCGGGCATCACCTGCTTGAGATACTGGTCAATCTTTGCGTAGGCGGCCGGGGCGAGACCCAGCAGACCGGAAAACCACGCACCGAAATCCGTGCCCTCTTTGCCGGGTTGCAAAGTTTCCTGATTGGAACTTCCTTCAATCAAACTGGGGATCGGACGAAGAATCAAAATCCGGGCAAGCCACTGCTTGAAAATGAACAAGGGAGACGTCGTTTTCCGTTCCTGAATAATCGGCAGGGCGGCCAGATGCCAGTCAATCAGAAATTTCGCCTCCTTTTCTTGGTTTGCTTTTGCCAAAAACACTTGGGCCGCCGCCCGCGTAAAGACCGGCTTGCCCTCAACCGCAAGCCCCTCTTCAAACACCCGCATTTTCTTGAACTCCTCCGGCGGAAAATCGAAGGCGATGTAGTATTTATACGTTTTTCCGCCTAACATGGCCTCGATCTCAAATCTGAGGGGAACGTCCTTGTGACCACGAGTGAGATCCTTGGACTTCACCAGCTCATTCACTTCATTCACCCCCCGGGCGATTCTCTGAAGAATTTCCAGAGCCAACCCGACGGTGGTCTTGCCCGCGCCATTCTTTCCAATCAACAGAACGGATGAGCAATCCGCAATCAGCAGCTCAAAATTCTCCAGGCACCGGTAATTATGAACGTAAAATCGCCGTATCACGACGCGATGATACCGGCCCCTCAGTACTGAGTTCAACTGGAATTTTAATCACTGCCGCTCGTATTCGCCCTAGTTGATGCGCTTGTTTGCGGTCAAGCCCTCCGATGGCCATTCATCGCCATGATGAAAGCTAGCCCAATCACTGGCCCGAAATGCCACCATAAATTCCGCCACAAATTCATCCTGGGGCTTTTGCGATAAGGTTACGCGGAGCAACTTGAGCCGGCCGGGTGGCGGGCCCTGCCGGGCGTTGTGGGCAAAACCAAAGTCACGGGTGAAACACAAATCGAAGTTTTGCTGTGCAAACTGGTACAGCCTCCCATTGTCCAATCCCTGCATCCGTAAAGTGTGAATGGACTCCGCCTCCTGGCCATCCATCCGCAATGCCGCTACCAGCTTCCGGGGCAAGTTTTCGTCCAGCAGAATTTTCACGCCGCTTGCAGATCTTTACGGTTGGAGAGTTCGCGCAAAGTGCCGGAAACCGACTCCTCAGTGAGACTCGGATAAGCATCCACAATGTCGGAAATCGTCATGCCGGCGGCCAGTGACTCCAGAATGAGCGCCACGGAAATGCGCGTGTTCCGTACCCTCGGGCTTCCGCCCAGGTGTTCCAAGTCGGCGACAATCCATGTATCCATGACCGTTAATATAATCCGTTTCGGTGGCCGCTCAAGCCGCGTTTCTTCACTGCCGCTCGTATTCGCCCTTGTTGATGCGCTTCAGCACCGTGAACCCCGCCTTTTTCGCGTCCGTGATCGAGAGTGGCTTGAGCTTCGTCGGCGTGGTGAAGCTGGAAATAATCTTCCGCACGGGCTTTTTGCACGCGGGGCACTGCGTCAGCGGCTTGGCGGACAGCGGCCGGTTCAGTGTGAAACCCTTGCCGCAAACCTTGCACTCGCCTTCGCACAGTTCATATTCGTAGATCGGCATAAGAAAACCTCGGGTTTGAATGGGCCGGTGGCGGCGCCTATTTCTTCAAAAAGGCGGAGAACAAATCAATGGGCAGCGGCAAAAACGTCGTCGTGTTGTGTTCGCTGGCCATCTCCCGCATGGTTTGCAGATAGCGCAGTTGCAGCGCGATGGGCTCCTTGGCAATCATCGAGGCGGCCTGCACCATCTTTTCCGCCGCTTGAAATTCGCCTTCCGCATTGACCACCTTGGCCCGGCGCTCGCGTTCCGCCTCCGCCTGCTTGGCCATCGCCCGCTTCATGCTGTCCGGCAGCGCCACCTCCCGGATTTCCACCGCCGTCACCTTCACCCCCCACGGCCCCGTCTGCCGGTCAATGATCTCCTGCAACTTCTGGTTGATGACATCCCGCTGCGACAGCAAATCATCCAGCGGCGCCTGGCCCAGCACGCTGCGCAGCGTCGTCTGGGCGATCAGCGAGGTCGCCTTCCAGAAATTCTCCACCTTCACCACCGCCGCAATCGAATCCTCCACCCGGAAATAAACCACCGCATCCACCGTGGCCGGCACGTTGTCCTTCGTCATGATTTCCTGTTTGGCCACGTCAATCGTCACCACCCGCAAATCAATTTTGACCATCCGGTCCACAAACGGAATCAGGATCACCAGCCCCGGCCCCTTCGCCCCCACCAGATTGCCCAGCCGGAACACCACCCCCCGTTCGTACTCGCGCAGGATGCGGATGGTTTGCGGCAACAATATCATGAGGACGATTACGAGGGGAACCATGATCACCAGCCCCGCGCTCAGGAATGAGGAGATTTGCTCTGTGTTCATAACCAAAGCATAGCATATAATGGAAAACTGCGGTAATAAAAAGTGCGCTCCCCCGCCCTGCACCTTACACGCATCTATGGTTTTCAAATACAGCGGCGGGGACGAGGCGTTTTTTTCGTACCGCAGACTTCCAAGTCTGCCGTATCGCGGGTTTCCAAACCCGCTGGCTGCACCGCAAGCTGGTGCATTCGACCCTTGGACGGCCTGCCGATTTGGAAATCGGCGATACAGCAGGTTGGAAACCTGCGATACGGCTCGCGCAAGATGCGTGTAAGGTGCAGCCCCCGCCGGCGCCTCGCCTCCGCGAGCGCCAACGGCGCGGCTTTATATCAGCCTGGGGCCTCGCCCCGGGATCGCCATCGCAGTGATTCAGAAGGGCTGAAAGCCCGCTCCATCGGGTGAACCTGGGGCGGAGGATCGGGGCTCCTCTTTATCAGCAATCCTACCCGCCCCGGCCATCCCGTCCGTCCAACCACCGACCGAACCGTTCCCCTCCCGGGAGACAGTTAAATGTGCATTTGAAAACAAGCCATGGAAACGGTTCACGTCCTATGGTTATTCGCGCAGCAGGGTCAGGTCGTCATCTGGCATTTCACTATAATATTTACGCCATGGGCCAAACCGAACAGTTTATTTTCGGAAGCAACCGGATTTGTATGATCGTAGCAGCCGGCGTGAGGGCGTGTTGCCCAAGCCCCGGAGCGCGGCTCTGTGAGCCGCAGCACGTTGAAAAACGAAGGAGTATCCGGCTTTTTGCTGTTCCTGAACGCAAAAATCCCCTTGTTTTTGACTTGGGCAACACGCCGGTGAGGAGGCTCTAAATAATCTGCTTGGGCCGCCGATGACAGCCATCATTCCAGCGCGAAAATACCCCCGTCGGCGTGCAGCGTCCCGTTTCCTTGAATTTTGCCGATTGGTTTTTTAATTTTCCGCGCGCAGCGCCCCGCCTTCACCCCGCAATCACCCGCCTCGGCGGGGCTTTGACAAACGTCGTCTCCCGCAGATAAATCGGCACCAAGCGCTCGCCCGATACAAAATCCGTCCGCCGTTGCGCCAGCCGCGTCAGCGTGGCCGCCGTGGGCGGGACGACCCGGCCGCTCGGAAACCACCGGGTCACCTCCGGGCCGATCAGAACCTGTCCCTTGTCCGCCCGGGCCTGCGCGTCCGCCCGCGACACAATGTGCAGCGGCTCGACCTCCGTCCAACCGGCGACGGTCAGATCATAAGTGGCCAGATAAAATTCATTGCGCTGCGCGTCAATCACCACCGAGAGCCGCCCCGTCAGCCCTTCCTCCTGCGCCCGGGCGACGATCGCCTCCACACTGCTCACCCCCAGCAACTTCACCCCATTCGCCAGTTGCCAGCCCTGGGCCAGCGCGATGGCCGCCCGAATGCCAGTATACGAACCCGGCCCCAGCCCCACCACCAGCGTGTCAATCTCGCCCCGCGCCAGGCCGGTTTCCGCCAGCACCTTTTCAACCATCCCCAGCGCGGCCGTGTGGCGTCCGCCCGCCTCCCCGGCCTCGGCCAGCAACTCGTCCCGCCGCAGCGCCACGCTGCGCTGCGGCGCTGAAAACTCAACTCCCAGAATCGTCATAAATCGTCAAATATAATTTCCCGCCCCGTGTCGCCCGTGATTTCAATCCGCACCCGCCTCAGCCGCCCCGGCCCGCCGGCCAGCAGTGGCGGCAGATCGTCCCCCAGGCGTTCCGCCCATTCTATCACCGCCACCCCGTCCGGTTGGAGAAATTCCTCCACCCCGGCCGACCGGATTTGGTCCGGCGTTTCCAACCGGTATAAATCCAGATGAAACAGGCGCAGCCGGCCGCCGCCGTACTCATTGACCAGCGTGAACGTGGGGGAGTGTATGCGCTCCGTCACGCCCAGTCCCCGCGCCAGACCCTTCACCAATTGCGTCTTGCCCGCGCCCAAATCCCCCGACAACGCCAGCACCAGGCCGGACTGTGCCGCCCGGCCCCACCGCTCTCCCAGCGCCTCGGTCTCCGCCGGGCTATGCGAAATGTACGTAGCCATCGCCGTTAAAAGTTTGTGATCCGTAGGAGTCGTTCAGGGTGATCCCCTCCCCGGCGACAATTTTGCCGATGCAACTCAGCTTGGTGTTGGGGAACACTTTCTTCCAGCCGTCCATCAGGTTGACCGCATCGCCGGCGGCTACTGTGAACAACAATTCAAAATCCTCGCCATCCGTCAGTGCGGCCAGCACGGCAGGTGTCGCGTTCGTGCCGGCCCGGGCCTGCGCTTTGGCGGCCGGACTGATCGGAATGGACGCTTTGCGCAGCGCCGCCCCCACCCCGGCCCCTTTCAAGAGATGGCGCAAATCCCCGGCCAGCCCGTCGCTCACATCAATCATCGCGTGAATGGCAAAATGTCCGGCCAGCCAGCCGGCCTCCGCCAGACGCGGCTCGAAATCCAAATGTTTGCCCGCCAGCGAACCCCCGAGCGTGCCCGTCACAAAAATCGCGTCCCCGACCTTGGACCCGGACCGCAGCGGAATCCGTCCCGGCGTGGCCGACCCCAGCAGGGCGATGGAAATCAGGATGCCCCCGGGATTCGTCGTCGTCTCGCCGCCGACGATGGCCATCCCGTGCGTCCGCGCCAGCGCGTTCATGCCGTCATAGATGGCGGCCACAAAATCCGGGTCAAACTGTTTGGGCAGGGCCAGCGTCACCAGCGCCGCGATGGGCGTCCCCGCCATCGCCGCCAGATCGCTCAAAGCGCGGGCCAGGGCTTTGCGCCCGATTTTTTCCGGCGGCGTCTCCGCCGTGAAATGCACCCCTTCCACCACCGCATCCGCTTTGAACAAAAACTGCTTCCCCGGCACGCCCAAATCCAGCACCGCGCAGTCGTCCCCGGCCCCGACCACCACGGCGGGATTGCCTGGAAGGGACTGGGTCAGACGGGCGATGAGTTGAAATTCGTTCATGTCACGGAGTATTCGGCAGCACCAGCATCATCACCAGATTGGCGGCGTTAAAGAAGGCGTGAACCGTTATCGGCGCCAGCAGGTTGTCGGTTTTGTGGTAAAGCCAGGTCAGCCCCAGGGCCAGCACGAAGAGCGGCAGAAAAGTCACTTCATTCAGATGAATCAGGGCGAACAACCCGCTGACCCCAAACCACGCGAGCCACGGCAGGCCGAGCTGTTTCAGAAAGGGAAAAAGCATCCCCCGGAAAATGAACTCCTCGGCCACCGGCGCGAGCAACACCGCAAAGCCGCCCAGATAAAACCGGAACCAGACCGAATGGGTGTTTTCGAGCAAGTCCACGGCTTCTTGTTGCACGGGATGCTGTCCCAACCGGGTGAGCACCCAGGCACAGGCGGCTTGCAACCCCAAAACCACGATTAAGAACACCACCGCCGCGATGGCCGCCAGCCCCAGCACCCGCGCCAGCCGGGGATCGCGCAGGCCAAAAGCCTCGCGCCAGCCCGTCCCGTGCTGCCACAAAAACAGCCCGATCAGCCCCCAGGCCGCCCCCTGAAAACTCAGCGTGCCCAGCACCACCGCCCCCAGCCCGTCCGGCACCTTGAACGCCGCCACCCCCA
>CAZUBG010000056.1:0-26025 GCA_964618545.1 uncultured Bifidobacteriaceae bacterium
CCCCGACCCCCACGCGTTGTTTGCGGCTGAGCCGAGGCCGCTTTCTCATCGAGCAACGCTTTCAACGCGACAAATCGGATTTGGGATGGGACCACTATGAAGGCCGGTCTTGGCAGGGCTTTCATCATCACTTGGTGCCGGCGGCGGTGGCGTGCCTGTTTGTGATGGTCATTTATCTGCGCTCTAAAAAAACTTCTGGTGTTACTTGGGAAAAGGTTTTGCACGCGATGCAGCCGTGGTTGATACGCTTGGCCGGGTGCTGCCCTTGCTGCGGAATAAAATTCCCACCGAAAATCACTGATTAGACTTAACATAGTAATACTGGGTGACGAAAATGACCCCCTAGCAGCCTGTCGGACTTAAACCTCGCAACTTACGTAAGTTGTTGATTTGCAATAACGTAATATGTGCTAATACAACTATTAGCAAATGCATTAGTGACTCACTGTCAACGAGTTGCGAAAAATTAATTGTCTAAGCCCGACCGGCCTGCCAGGCGGCCGGAAAGAGGCTGGGACATTGACAGAAACGAGATGGCGCTGCGAAGCAAGTTCGTCAAAGCCCCGACACATTGAACAGCCCGCCCGGTGCGTCCCGGCCCGACAAGACCCGTCCGCCCGTGAACACCGGTTCCCAAGCGCCCGCCCGCCAATGGCGGAGGCGGTACAGGGTGGCAAAATCCAGGTCCGGAGCGGCGCCGCCCTGGCCGCCGACGAGTTCGCCGCCGCGCCGAACGTTGTCCTGCATCCACGCCGGCAGGCGCAAATGGTAGGGGTTGCGCCGCACTTCCCCGACATGAAAGGAGAGGGCGGCCATCAAGTCGGCCACCTCGGCCGCACTGGATTCCACCATCAGATTGGGCGCGTCCATGGCCCCCCAAAACTCGGTCTCCACGGTGAAACAGGCAAACTGCGGCGACTGGCGTTTTAAGGCGTCCACCACCAAAAAATGGGTGCCAATGTGGGTGCCGTTCCAATCGTGTTCGTGCGGGAAGAAAACCACGCGGGGTTGTTCGCGGCTCAGGAGGTCGGCGATCACTTGGACGGAGGCGTTCCAACCGGAGCGATCGGTCTGCCGGGTTTGGGCGGTGATTTTTTCCAGTCCCCCGGGGCGCGTGGCGAGCAAGCCAAACCCCAGATAATGACAGGCTTGCTGCAACTCGGCGAAGCGTTCCGCCTGGCGGGCGCGGTTGCTGCCCTGGGTGACCGCCACATTAACCACGTTCATCCCGGCCTGGCGGAGCAGGCGCAGGGCCAGGCCGCCAGTGATGCATTCATCATCCGGGTGCGGGGAAAAAACCAGCGCCCGGGGGGCGTCCGCCGGCAGAATGGGGGCGGGCGCGGGCAACAGCCCGCCGAGGGGATGCGTTTGGCCGGCCCGCGTGAGCCGGGCATATTCAGAGGCGAGTGGGAGGTACGGATTCATGTTTCTTTTTCAAGGGTGGCAGGCCGGCCGCCGCCACCGCCTGGCCGACGCGTTTGCTGAGTTCGTCGGGCACATGGAGTTGAATCTTGTCGGCCAGGGCGGGGAACTCGGCCCGCAGGACGTCACTCGCCCGGGCCAGAATCAGACTGCCGCCGCGTCCGGTGGCCACGCGGCCGAGCATGAGCAGGCCGTCAAATTCATAAAAGTCGGCGTACAGGGCGATGGCATAGCCAAAGTACACCCCCAGGGTCTCGTAAACCCGGATGGCGCGGGGATCCCGCCGGACCATGAATTCCTGCACCGCCCGCAGGCGCGAAGGCAGGTTCATGTCCATGGGCAGGCGGATGCCCGCCGGTGTCAGCAGCCGGTTGACCGCTTGTTGGGAGAAGTACATCACCCCCACCCCGCCATCGCCGGACCATTCATCCACCGCGGCTTTTGGGTTGATATCCACTGGGGCAAACGCCAGCTCGCTCAACCATCCCGTCATGCCGCCCCGGGGATTCAGGTAGCCGGCGGCTTCACTGGAGCCCATGGCGATGCCCAGCAGCCCCCGGGCGGACAGGGACAGGGCGCCCGCGAGCGCGGTCACGTCGCCGTCATTGGCCACCTCCAGCGGCACGTTCCAATCGTCGCGCAGGCGGAGGAAAATGTTTTTGGCCCGGTCCAGGTCTTCTGGCGGCACGGCGCGGAACAGCGAGGCGACCATGATCTGGTTGTTGACGATCACGCCCGCCGAACTGCCGCCAATGGCGTCCACCCGGGGCAGATAGGACGCGGCCTTTTTCAAGCCGTCCGACAAATGCTGGTAATGATACTCCGGGTCAGGCTGCTCCGCCGGCTGCCAGGGAAATTCATCACTGTACACCACGCGCCCATCCTGGACGGCGGCCACCTTGAAATCGCTCGCCCCCAGGTCAAAGCCCAGGCGGCAGCCGTCATTATGCCGGCCCAGGTTCACATGGACGATCTGCTCGGGCGGCACGGCCGCGGCTTCCGTAACGACCACTTCAAAGGGTTTCTCATAGATGCGGGACATCAACGCGACGTCAAATTTCCGCGCGCCGTCCGGGGAGTAAAGGTCCCGGATGAAATCGCCGATGGCGGCGGGCCCGCCCACATGGAGGCGCCAGCCGCCGCGCGACCACAGCAGGAATTTCACCAGCCGTTCCACATACTGCAGGGTGTCGGCGTCCGTTACCGCCCGGACGACGGTTTCAAAACGGGAGAACAGACAGGATTCGCGTTCCAAACCGATGACGAGCGGCACCACGCGACCGGCGGCCCGCGCGGCCGCCAGGTAATTTCGGTTAAACAACGACAATGGCTGAAACTCCGGATCCAGCGGAGCGGCCACAAGCGGTTGAACTTTCATGTTAACGGGTTGTTTCTGAGTCTGGATTCAATTTGCCTTCGATTTGTTAAGGGCTTCCGTAAACCAGTCCACGGGCTGCGGCCGGGCGGGCGGGCGGGGTTTGACCCCGGCGGGCCGGGCGGGGCCGGGCTGGGTTTTGGCTCCCGTGCCGGCTGCCGGCGGCGGGACGGCCTTCATGGAAAGGGCGATCCGCTTGCGCGGCAAATCCACTTCCACGACGGTCACCATGACTTTCTGGTGGACCTTCACCACTTCTGCGGGGTCTTTGACAAAGCGATCCGCCAGTTGACTGACATGCACCAGCCCGTCCTGATGCACGCCGATATCGACAAACGCGCCGAAGGCGGTGACGTTGGTGACAATGCCCGGCAGCTTCATGCCCGGCTTCAAATCCTCCATTTTTTCCACACCGGCCTGGAAGGCAAAGGCCTCGAACTGCCGCCGGGGATCGCGCCCCGGCTTGGCGAGTTCGGCCAGAATGTCCGCCAGGGTGGGCAGGCCGACGGATTCGGTGACATATTTGGCGGGTTGAATTTTTTGGCGCAGGGCGGCGTCGCGCAGCAAATCCTTGACCGTGCAGTTCAAATCCCGGGCCATGATGTCCACGAGGGGATAACTTTCCGGATGGACGGCGCTGCCGTCCAGCGGATGCTCCCCTTCGCGAATGCGGAGAAAGCCGGCGGCCTGCTCAAAGGCCTTCGGCCCGAGCCGGGGGACGGAGCGCAGTTCTGCGCGCGATTTAAACGGACCGTGTTCGTTGCGGTAAGCGACGATGTTTTCCGCCAGCAGGGGGCCCAGGCCGGAAACGTAGCCCAAGAGCTGTTTGCTGGCCGTATTCAGTTCCACTCCCACGCCGTTGACGCAGCTCATGACCACATCGTCCAGGCTGCGTTTGAGGGCCGGTTGATCCACATCATGCTGGTACTGTCCCACACCAATGGACTTGGGGTCAAGCTTGACCAATTCGGCCAGCGGATCCATCAGCCGGCGTCCGATGGACACCGCGCCGCGCACGGTCAGGTCGTGGTTGGGGAATTCCTCGCGCGCCGCCTCGGAGGCGGAGTAAATCGAGGCGCCGCTTTCGTTGACCATCACGACCGGAATGGCGGCGGGCAGTTTGAGCGCCTTGATGAA
Organism: uncultured Bifidobacteriaceae bacterium; assembly: GCA_964618545.1. Lineage (GTDB taxonomy): Bacteria > Verrucomicrobiota > Verrucomicrobiia > Limisphaerales > UBA11358 > UBA11358. Next base: position 3,935 of record CAZUBG010000056.1, read on the forward strand.
CGCTTCCGTCTCCCGGCCGGCGGTGCCGTTGCCGATGGCGACGGCCTCGATCTGATAAGCTTTGATCATGCTCAACAGGGCTTCGGCCGCCTCCCGCACGGCCCCGGCCGACGCCGCCGTGGGGTGCACCACGTCATGATGCAGCAGCTTGCCCTGGCGATCCAGGCACACGACCTTGCATCCGGTGCGAAAACCGGGGTCCACGGCCAGCACGTTCTTGCGGCCGAGAGGGGAGGACAGCAGCAGCTCGCGCAAATTCCCGGAGAACACGCGGATGGCTTCCGCATCCGCCCGCTTTTTCGATTCAATCCGCACCTCGACTTCAATGGCGGAGCCCAGCAGCCGTTTGTAACTGTCGGCCACGGCCAGGCGGACCTGTGCGGCCGCCGGGTTGTTGCCCTTGACGAAGAGCGGTTCCAGCAGGGGCAAAATTTCCTCCTCGGGCGGGGTTATGCGCAACAGGAGGAAGCCTTCGCTTTCGCCCCGCCGGATGGCGAGCAACCGGTGGCTGGGGATGGTGGCGAGCGGCTCGCTCCAGTCAAAATAATCCTTGAACTTGGCCCCCTCGGTTTCCTTGCCGGTGAAGACTTTGGATTTGACCACGCCTTGTTTCCAAAAGAGTTCCCGCAGGGCGGCACGGGCGCGGGCGTCATCGCTGATGCGTTCGGCCAGAATGTCGCGCGCGCCGGCCAGGGCGGCGGCGGCATCGGCGACGCCTTTGTCGGCGCTGACATGGGCTTGGGCTGCGGCGAGCGGGTCGCAGGCGTCCGGTTGTTGGAAGAGCAGATCGGCGAGCGGTTCCAGCCCTTGCTCGCGGGCAATCGTCGCCTTGGTGCGCCGTTTGGGGCGGTACGGCTGGTAGAGATCCTCCAGCACGGTCAGGGTTTCGGCCTGGTTGACGGCCGTTTTGAGGTCCTCAGCGAGGAGTTTGCGTTCGTCCAGGGATTTGAGGATGGCCTCGCGCCGCTGATCCAGTTCGGCCAGCCCCAGCAGCCGTTCGCGGATGCCCGTGACGACCACCTCATCCAGCGAGCCGGTGGCCTCCTTGCGGTAACGCGCGATGAAGGGAACCGTGGCCCCTTCGGCAAAGAGCCGGGCCGCCGCCGCGACCTGCCGGGGCTGAATCTTAAACTCCCCGGCAATTTTTGTAATGTGTGCTTCGTTCATTTGGAATGCAGCGCGTTGGTTTAGCGAAGCCGGAGGGCGGTGTAAATTTAATTAGTTGAAAATGCGGGGCAAAGGAGGCTTGACACTCTGCGGATGTGGCGGTTGAAGCGCGGACATCCGCCCGCCAACGGCGCCGGACCGGCGGCGGGGGCGGTTCATGGCCAGTGCTCTGTTCCCTTTTGACTTGGTTGCGGCGCATGAACGCTGAGTTCACTAAAAGGATAAGCCCTGGTTGACAAACATGAGAGTCAAAAACACAATGGCTGACGATCTGAAACACTGGAATCATGTGAAGACGGTGAAATTAATGATCAATCAACGAAGGCAAATCCATGGCTGAATTCACGTTCTCCTGCCCGCAATGCCGGCAAAACATCCAGTGCGATACGAGTGGGGCCGGCTCGCAAATCAATTGTCCCGCGTGTCAACAGCCCATTATTGTCCCGCTGCGGCCGCCCCCGGCGGCCCCGCCGGGGAAACGCGTGATTCAGATCAAGTTTTCCACGCTGCGCAAGGCGGCGCTGGCCGGGCTGGGCCTTCTGCTTGCGGTGGGAATCGTGTGCGCGCCGCTTTACTTTTTTACCGGGGCGAAGAAAATGACGTTGAAGGCCTGCGTTGATGGAACCGACGTGGTCAAGTTGCGCGGCCAAAACGTTTGGATTGAGCATCAAACGTGGCAGTTGCCCAACAAACTGATGGTCAATGGGAAGAAATGGAATCCGCAATGGAATGGCAACACGAGCGCGCCGTTCAAGCTGGGTTGGGGGTTCTACCAGCGCCGCGCGGCGAATATCAAACTGACCAGCGTTACCGGTCGCGGAACCATCGCCATCTTGGAAATGCCCACGCCCCAAAATCAGGAAACGCTGTCCATTCAAATGGACGATGGCGCTTATGGTGGGGCGGATTGGTATGAATTTGTCGTTTCGTGGTGAGTCCGTCAGCCCATCACGGCGGCGGCGGGCGTCCCCGCCGGGGCCGTGGCGGTGCGGCTGGTCAACCGAATATCGCGGGCTTCGCAGCAGTAGATGACGTACTCGGCCACGTTGGTGGCGTGATCCGCAATGCGTTCGAGGCTTTTCGAGACCACCAGCCAGTGGAGGCAGCGGCCGATGGTGTCCGGATTCTCCATCATGTGCCGGACCAGGGCGGCGTGGATCTGATGATTGATCTCGTTGACCTCGGCGTCCCGCGGGATGACCGCCCGGGCGGCGATCGGGTCGCGCTGACTGAAGGCGTCCAGGGCGGCCTTGAGCATGTCCCTGGCCAGCCCGCCGAGCCGGGGGAGATCGAGTTCGAGCCGCAGGGGCGGTTCCCAGCACAAATCGCGGGCGCGGCCGGCAATTTTGGAGGCTTCGTCGCCGATGCGTTCGAAGTTCTGGGAGATTTTCATGCAGACGGTCACCAGCCGCAAATTGGCGGCCAGGGGCGCCTTGGTGAGCAGGCGCATGACTTCGTTGTCAATTTCGATTTCGAACCGGTCAATGATCCGGTCGTTTTCCTTGATGCTCAGGGCGAGCTCGGGATCGCGCTCAAGGAGGGCCTGCATGGCCAGACTCACGGCGCTTTCTGTATGGCTGGCCATCGTCAGCACCTGCTGCCGCAACCGGTCCAGCTCCCGTTCCAAATATTTTTCCATTGGCGATGATCCCCTCAACCGGTTCGGGCCGACGGCGCGTGGGCGGGCAAGGGGGTTTTTAAAAAAATTAAGCGTTCTTTTTCGTGTTTCTCCGTGTCTTTCCGTGTCTTCCTGTTATTGCCTTCTTTTGGTGGCCAGCCCGGTCACTCCTACTGTTACTATACATCCTCTTTTCGCCTTGTCAAATGAGCGGGCGGAAGATTTTCAAGTCCTTGGGACGGAGGAGGTTGGATGGGTTGAAGTGGGGGGGGACGGGGATTGTTCACCCCCCCCGGGGTCGGGCCGCCGCCGGCTTTTTGGGCCACAGTCAGACATTTTCGTTGCCACTTTCCCGCATTCATGCCTTCGGATTTGCCATTAAAGTCGTCCGGCATGAAACAGAAGACGCGGGGTGGCGCGGACGGTGAACACCACGCAGGTGATCGCCAACTGGCTGATTGGCCGGGAGATTGTGGCGGAGGAACAACACGGGGCCCAACGTGCCGGGTATGGCGGCCACCTGCTGGAAGAATTATCGCGGCAATTGGCGCAGCCTTCAGGCCGCTTCAGTGTGCGAATGAGGATGGGCGGTTCGACGGGGCTTCCGGATGTTGAAACGGCATAAATGCCGCGGTCCCACCCGTTGGCCGCACTCCCCGCCACCCGGTCGCTCCGCGACCCGCCGCTGTTCGGTTCAAACCAGGGCCGCCGCCAGCCTGGCCGGGTCGTCGGTGGGGGGCTGGCAGGCGCTGCCGGTGCAGAGGTAGGCCACCGGCCCGGCCGGGGCGGGCAGGGTGCGGGCGAAGGGCTCGACCGCGCCCAGGTGCCCCAGCACGATCTGGTTGGGGTGATAGGCGGAGTGGGCGGCGTGAATCAAGGCCCGCGCCGCCGGCGTGTGCGGGTCGCCCGCGATGACGATCCGGCGCGGTTCGTCCAGCGAAAAGTCCAGCGCCTGCACGAGCACGGGCACGGCCTGCGGTGCGGCGGCCAGACGGCCCGCGTGGAGGCGCAGGGTGGCGGCGGCCGGCTGGCGGAAGTCGTCGCGCCCGGTGAGGGCGGCCAGTTTGAGGAGGGAGAGCGTGGCGACGGAATTACCGGAGGGTTCCGCGCCGTCGTAATCGTCTTTCACGCGCAGGATCAGGTCCGTGGCGCCGGCGGGGCTTTGCCAGAACCCGCCGTGCTCCGCGTCGTAAAACCGGGCGAGCAACGCCTCCGCCAGGGCCAGCGCAAAGCCGAGGTGCGCCGGTTCCAGGGTGGCTTCGTATAACTCAATCACGCCGGACAGTTGGAAGGCATACGCCTCCAGCAGTTGCACCTGGTCGTGTTCCCCGTCCCGCCAGCGGTGGGACAGCGTGCCCGGGCCGGTGTCGCCGGGCGGCCGCCATAATTTGGACCGGATGAACGCCAGGTTCTTTTCCGCCGCCGTCCGGTAGGCTTCGTCGCCGAGCACCGCATAAGCCCGCGCGAAGGCGCCCAGCATCAGGCCGTTCCAGGACGCGAGGATTTTATCGTCCAAATGCGGGCGGATGCGCCGGGCGCGCGCGGCCAGCAGCTTCTGTTTGGCCGTCGCGAGCAGTTCCCGCTCCGGGGGCGACAGCACGGGGTCCACGATGCTCAGGACATTGAGATCGGGCAGCGGGTTCGGGTGGCTGTGGTCCAGAAAATTCCCCCGGTCAGTGAGGCCAAAATAACGGTCGGCCACCTTGAATTCCCCCGCCGTGAGCAGGGCGGAAAGTTCGGCGCGCGTCCAGCAATAAAATTTCCCCTCCTGCCCCTCGCTGTCGGCGTCCTCGGCGGAATAGAAGCCGCCGTCGGGATGCGTGAGGTCGCGCAGGACATAATCGAGGATGTCGCGGGCCACGTCCGAATACGCGGAACGGCCGGCGGCCGGGCGGCCGTCGAGGGTGACCAGGTGGGCGTCCAGATAGAGTTGGGCCAGTTGGGCGTTGTCGTAGAGCATCTTCTCGAAATGGGGCACGAGCCATTGGGCGTCCACGGAGTAGCGGGCAAAGCCGCCGCCAAGTTGGTCGTGAATGCCGCCGGCGGCCATGTGAGCGCAGGTTTGCAGGACCATGCGGACGGCTTCCACATCCTGAAAGCGCCGGCCCACCCGCAACAGGAGCGCGGGGATGGCGGGCTGCGGGAATTTGGGGGCGTCGCCGAACCCGCCGTGGCGCGGATCAAACACCTCTTTGAAGCTCCGCCCGGCCTGGCGCAGGGTGTCCGCCGACAGGCTGCCGGCCTCCGCCTCCGTCCGGCTGACGGCCAGTTCGAGCCGGGCGTGGAGTTCGGCGGCGGAATCGCGCACCTCGGCCTGGCGTTGTTGCCACACGCCGTTGACCTGGCCGAGCAGTTCCAGAAAACCCGGTCGGCCATGGCGGTTTTCCGGCGGGAAATAAGTGCCGCCGAAAAACGGCTTCAGGTCCGGGGTGAGAAACACCGTCAGCGGCCAGCCGCCCGACCCGGTGGTGGACTGGACGAAGGTCATGTAAATTTTATCCACGTCCGGCCGCTCTTCGCGGTCCACCTTGATGCTGACGAAATGCTCGTTGAGGAACCGGCCGACGGCTTCCTGCTCAAAGGTTTCGCGTTCCATGACATGGCACCAGTGGCAGGTGGAATAGCCGATGCTCAGGAACACGGGCTTGTTTTCCGCGCGCGCCCTGGCAAACGCGGCCTCGCCCCAGGCGAACCAGTCCACCGGATTATGGGCGTGCTGGAGGAGATAAGGGGATTTTTCGCGGGCCAGATGATTGGTGTGGCGGGCAGCCATGGGCGGTAAGATAGCCCGGGCGGGCCGGGGGTTCAAATGATTGTGCCTCCTGAAGTGGTGAGTGATCCGAGGCCGGCTCGCTGGTTCCCCGACGTTTATCATGGGGGTCGTTGAACTACGGACAAACTCCCTTGTCCCGGAGGGACCAACTGATAATAGCCCACGGTTGAAACCGCGGGCTATTATCGGACGTCGCTCCGCGACGAACAGCCTGTTTTTCGGAGGCTTCCCCCCATGACAAACGTCGAGGAACCAGGAAACTTCAAATGCCAAGCCCCAAAGCCGGCGCGCGGGCCGGGGGCACAAATGATTGTGGATCGCAGAAAAATCCCGCTTGCCAAGGCGGCGGGGCTGCCGCAATCTTTTGGGCGTTCCAGTCATTCTCAGAAAATAAATGAACCGTCATCCGCACCTCGCCGCAACCGAAGGAAATCGTTTTGCAACGATGGCAAACCGGACGCCCACGCCCGGGAATACCCCTGACGACGTGACCGAAAAAAAGGATCCTCAATGAACTCATTTAATTTGGAAGTCAATGTGTACTGGCTGTTCAGCCACCTTTGGCTGGCAGCGGGTCTGCCGGTGCTTCTGTTGGTGCTGCTCGTGTTCGTGGTCCTGATGGGCCGCCGCCAACTCACCCGTCGCCGGGGCCTTGTCCTGGGCGGGATTGCGGCGCTGCTGGTGCTGATCATGGGCACGGCGGTATTGGTGAATTCACTCCCCAAAAAAACGCCGGGGCAGCCGGTGGCGAAGCAGAGTCACCTGCCCAAGCTGGCGCATCATTCCGGCGGGGTGGACCTGACCGGGCGGGTGACCGTCAAAGGGGGCGGTCCGTTGCCGGCTCCGGTGATGGTCTATATTGCGTCCGCCGCCCCGAAAAAGGGCGTGAACACCGTTGGCCCGGTGGCCTGGGATGATTGCGCCAAACGGGTGCAGACGGATGCCCAAGGTGGGTTTAAGTTCACCGAGCTGGATTCCACCCTGAATTTTGGAGTGGTCGCCGTGGCCGAAGGGTACAAGCCCGGACAGGTGGGCAATGCGGACCCGGCGAAGGGCAAGCCGGTAAAAATAGTGTTGAATCCGCTGGAAGCCGCCGACGCCGGGCCCGATCACACCCTGCGGGGCCGGGTGCTGGACAGTCAGGGCCGGCCCATTGCGGGCGCGATGGTGGCACTGACGGGTTTGGAGACCAAGGATGGCGGTGGCAGTTACGGCAGGTTCTCTGGGATTGACGAGGAATCGGTGACGGACGACCAGGGGGCGTTTCTGATCACGGACAAAAAGCCGTTTGACATGATGCAGGTGAAGGTTTCCGCCCGCTCGTATGCCGACAAGAATTTCGACCGGCTTGCCAGCGGAACCCCGCATGATCTGGTGCTGACGCCCGGCGCGGAACTGCATGGGCGGGTGGTGTTGGAGGGCCGCCCGCTGGCGGGCGTCTCGGTGGGGATTACCGGGGTGAACCGGTCCATGGAGGACTACCTCGGCCATTTTACCATTGGCACGGATGCCGAGGGGAATTTTGATTTTGTGAATCTGCCGCCGGACGGGGATTTCCTGATCTATACGACCCTGGGTTCGATGAAAAACCGGGGCGCGGTGCCGGCCCGGCAGATTCACACCGGCGCGGAGGGGGACGTCACCGAGGCCGGCGATCTGGTGGTGGAACCGGGGCACCGCCTGGCCGGGCGCGTGGTGCTGGCGGACGACCAGCCGGTGCCGCCCAAGACCCGCCTGGACATCGGGCGGGAGTCCGGCTGGGATAACCTGCAAGTCACGCTGGGCCCGGACGGGGCTTTTGACGTGTCGGGGATTCCCACGGAAATCATGGACCTGAGTGTGCGGCCGAAGGGCTACCATCTGTCCGGCCGGAACGTGAGTCTCGACCAGTTGAATCCTTTCCGACTCATTGGGCGCGTGGATCGCGACCTCACCAATCTGGTGTTGTTGGCCGAAAAAGGACCGGAAATCCGGCCGGATTACCAGCATCTGGACCCGGACTATCAGGAAACCAGAAACCATCCGCTGACCGGCGCGGAGGGCGGGGAGGATCACTCGCGGGAATGGAGCGTTTCCGGGCATGTCTACGATAGTGACACCCGGGCGCCGGTCCGTAATTTCCGCGTCACGCCGGGGCAGACGGATGATTACCAACGGACCGCCTGGAAAACGATCTATGCGGTGGACGGCACGAACGGAGTTTATCACACTTGGTTCAGCAAGCGCGCCGCGCAGCCCCTGCTGAAAGTGGAGGCCCAGGGCTATTTGCCGGCCAGCATCAGCCTGCCGTTTCAGGACGGCACCAACGTGGATTTTGTCTTGCAGAAAGGCTCCGGTCCGTCCGGGGCGGTGGTGACAGCGGATAATCAACCGGCGGCGGGAGCCAAGTTGGTTTTGCTCACGGACGAGTTTAACCAGGCCAGTTTGAACGGGTCCGGCGGACTGGTCACTTACGGGAACAAATCGGTGGAACAAACGGCGGATGACCACGGTTATTTTGCATTCCCACCCATCCTGGGCATGAAAGCCCTGGCGGCGGCGTCCTCCAATGGCTATGCGACGATGACGCTGGAAGCCTTTGCCGCCCATCAAACGATCCGCCTCGTGGCGTATGGGAAAATCACCGGCACCCTGACCCGCGCTTCCGGGCCGGGCACGAACGAGCCATTGGATCTTCTCTTTGGGGATAATTCCGCAGGGCCGGGGCCGGGAGCCATTAATCTGAACAACTCCTCGACCACCGATGCGCAGGGGCGCTTCGCCTTTGATCATGTGCCGGCGGGGCACCTGCGCCTCACCTACCGCCGGATGATGGGTCCGATGAATAGTGGCTGGATGAACGAACCGCTGCAGGACGTGGACGTAAAACCAGGCGAGACCCTGACCGTGCCGATCACCGCCCCGGACCGGACCGCTGAGGAGCCGGCCACCGCCTACCAGCGTCCGCCGGAACCCAAACGCCTGGCGGGGGCGGGGGTGAAGGGGGTCATTCTCGAACCGGACGGCCAGCCGGCGGCGGACGCCGATGTGGCGTTGCAGGTGGAGGGCAAGTACCTCAGCATCGGCCGGGGCTCGTTCGATGCGGGCAATCTGCGCGATGAGGGCCTGATCGTGAGCACCGGGCCGGACGGTGGCTTCACCCTGCCCCTCTTTGAAAAGGCGCAATCGGTGATTGCGCTGAACCTGGAGGGTTACGCGCGGGTATCGTTGGAACAATTGAAGCAATCCCCGCGCATCCGGTTGCAAAAATGGGGGCGCATCGAGGGCGTGTTGCGGGTGAATCATCATCCCGGCACGAACGAGGTGGTGGGACTGAGTGTGCCCATTTCCCGCACCTTGCCCCAGCGCCGCCCGGTTCCGGGGCGGACCAACGACCTGACGATGACCCATTCCACCGAGAAAGCACTCCCGTCGGTCACATATGCATTTCCGCCGGTCATGTATAATTCCACGGCCTTCGAGGCCAAAACGGATGATCAGGGGCGGTTTGTCCTCACGTTTGTGCCGCCCGGCGAAGAGGTCCTTCATCGCCGGGTGCCCCTCGGCGCGGGGTCGTACACCCAAAGCCCGCTGGCAACGGTGCGGGTGCCGCCCGGCGAAACCCTGGTGACCAATGTGGGCGGCACCGGCCGGACCCTCATCGGCAAACTAAAACTCAGCGGCGATGCGTCGTTTGATTTCAACCATGCCTTTGCCCGCATCAGCCCGCCCATGACCCGGTTGCTGGCGAAATACAACGCCCTGAAAACCGACGCGGAACGGGAGGCGCTGGCCCAATCCGCCGAGGCCGAAGCGGTCCTGCAGAATGCCAGGAACTATGGCGCCGTGGTGCAACCGGACGGAACCTTCCGCGCCGAAGACGTGGAACCCGGAACGTACGAATTTACCCTTCAGCCCCTGATGCCCCGGGCACCCGCGAGCCGCGACTTTAAGATTTATGTCTCGGCCCGGGAACTGGTCGTGCCGGCGGCCCGGGATGACAACGATGATTCCGTGGTGGACTGGGGCGGGGTGGACCTGACCAACCGCACGATCCAAGTACCGGTGGCGCCCGCCGGAACCAATGCGAGCCAGGCGGCGAAATAGGACCGCCGGGCGCCCGGGCGGAAAGTTGGATGAAAATCCGGCCAGCCCGGGCCAAGTCATGGAGAGGCCACAGGCAGCGGCAGCCAGGGTTGCACGCAAATGAAGGCGTCATCGGAGACCGTTTCCTCCTGGCGCAGGGTCCACCACTGGCGCAGCCAGCGTTCCCAGAGTTGTTTCAAGGCCGGATTGGCGCACTCGGCCATGAATTCGCCGCCGAGTTTCAACCAGCCCCGCCGGCGCGCGGAATCCGCCGCCGCCACCAGCAGCCAATGGCGGAGCGGTTTCGGCAAGGGCTCCGCCCGGGCCAACTGCCGCAGTTGGTTTTTCGTCAGCAGCAGGCTGGTCATTTCCTCCATGCGCCGGCTGAGTTCCGCAAAAAAAACGCCGGATTCCGCTTGGGTGAACCGCAGGGCATCCGTGTTTTCCCGCGAGGCTGCGGGGAAGGCGTCGCGGAAGTGGTTTTTGTCCGGGACGCACAGATGGAGGCGGTTCGCCCGGTGCCGGTAATGGCCCACTTCAATGCCCAGCCAGGCGGCGAGAATCTCCTGCAGCAGGCTGAACTGCACAAAATTGTGCGGCAGCCCCAGAAACAAGTCGTTGTCCGGCAGGAACTGCGTCCATTCCAGTTTTCCCTCCCGGATTCTGGCACAGGAACAGAGGGTCGTGGCGTCCGGTTGGGCGGGACGACCGGGGGTTGAGGCCGGGTCCGCCGGTCCATCCCCGGCCGGCAGAACGGTTTGCGGGGCGTCGGGATGCTCCCGCAGCGCCTGATAGGCTTTCTCCAATTCGCCCGGCCCCAGGTGTTTGCGGAGTCGGAAGCCACACTCCCGCTGATCACTTTGCGCGTGCCCCGCCAGGCGCGGCAGCTTGGGGTTCCAATAATTCAGGAAGGCCGCGTCGCGGCGACCGCTCACGATCCACACGACTTCTGCGATGGCAAAGGCGGGGTTCATGGTCGGATACCGCGAGAGCACCCAGCGCTGACGGGGATTGCGGATGGTGAAGGCGGCCCCCGGCAATTCCCGGCAACGGCCGGCCTGGCCCCGCTCGGAATCGGTTAATTCCGCGGCGGCGGCCAGCCAAACTTCATCGGCAGTATTTCCTTCAAATACATGCATGCGCCAAAAAGACCTCTGTTTTCATCACAAGTTTTGCGACTGAGTCCTCTGAGAATCAACCGGTTGATCAGCTTGCGCAAGTCTCCGGACGGAAAACTTATTCGCAATTTTCGCCAGGGGCGCCACCCCGGGGGGCGTGGTGCTTTTTAGAATGGTGAATAAGTGAACAAACCGCCTCGTTTTTATCCGGGCAAGCAACCCCTTGTCGTAAGCTGAAGGCGCTCAAGGACATGCATCAACCCGGTGGAACGCGCCCGGAAAAGACCGGCGGTGAATAACTTGTGAGTTGCCGGTGAGTATCCGCTTTTATTCCCGATCATGGCCTCCGCCGATATTTGACACCGCCCCGGAGCGCGGTTCGATGAGTTCCCGGATCGGGCAGAGCTGCCGCTCTGCCCATTATTCGTCTTTTCCCCTGACGTCCCTGCAATCTCTTTGACCGCCCCTTGGAACCTTGACCCGCGCACGGAAACGGAGCGCGGCTCTGTGAGCCGCAGCGGGTGGAATTCAGGTCAAACCCCGGAACCGGCGTCAGCCCTCGCTCCGCGTGCAGGGGAAGTTCCCTTGGATCTCTTGTGCCAAATCCCCCTCCCGATGATTCCCATCTGCATTGCTGCGGTCTAAAACCCCTGTCTTTGTTCGCGTGGTTCGTATTTCGCGGTTTGCAAACTCCCCGTCTTTCTTCGTTTGCCGTTCAAATTCCCCCAAGTTTTCCGTTCCCGATTTCCCGCTTTTTCGCTTTCCCCCTTTGCCTCATCCCATCTGCGTTGATCTGGGTCCATCTGCGGTTAACCCGGCAACCGGAAAAAATAATTGTCCAATCCCCCGTCCCATCGGGAATAATCAATCAATGACCGATGTTTCGGACCTGACCCTGCTGCGCGACTACGCCGGCCAAAATTCGGAGCCCGCGTTCGCCGAACTCGTGCGCCGCCACATCAGCCTCGTTTATTCCGTCGCCCTGCGCCACACCCGCCAGCCCGGCGACGCCGAGGACATCACCCAGGCCGTCTTCATCATCCTCGCCCAAAAAGCCGCCACCCTGTCCCCCCAAACCATCCTCACCGGCTGGCTCTATGAAGCCACCCGCCTCACCGCCATGAAATGGATCCGCACCCAGGCCCGCCGGCAGGCCCGCGAACAGGCCGCCTTTCGGCAAACCACCCCGGCCGGGGCCGGCTCCGACGGCGTCTGGCATCAGCTCGCCCCCCTGTTGGAAGAAGCCATGGCCCGGCTCAATGAAAAAGAGCGCACCCTGCTCGCCCTGCGCTTCTTCGAGAACAAAAGCGCGGCCGAAACCGCCGCCCTCCTCGGCATCCAGGAATGGGCCGCGCACAAACGAGCCCACCGCGCCGTCGAAAAACTGCGGCACTACTTTGCGCGGCGCGGCGTCACCCTCCCGGCCGCCGCCCTGCTCGCCGCCCTTTCCGCCCATTCGGTGCAGGCCGCCCCGGCGGCACTCACCCAAACCGTCACCGCTGTCGCCCTGACCAAAGGCGCGGTCGCCGGCGGTTCCACGTTAACCCTCGTCAAAGGAGCATTGAAAATTATGGCATGGACCAAGGCAAAAACCGCCGCCCTCACCGGCGCCATCGTGTTGTTCGCCACCCTCGGCACCCTCACCGTGGACTATCACTGGCGACACTCCCCGCCGCACCAACCCGGCCGGTTGCGACTCCCCACCGGCAGCGTCACCCCCATGGTGAAGTACGGTTTCAGCCACAACGTGCTGATCCTGGCGGGCGACGGCAGTTTGTGGACGTGGGGGGAAGAAAGACTGGGCTGGCCCGTTTTGGGACTGGCCGATAAAAAAGTCGAAAAAACCACCTGCCTGCGCCGCATCGGCCATGAGGCTGATTGGGTCAGCATCGCCACGGGAGATTCTGATTGTCTCGCCCTTAAATCCGACGGTTCCTTGTGGGCCTGGGGTGGAAACTTCGCCTGCCAATTGGGTGACGGCACCAAAACCACGCGTCCCACGCCCGTGCCGTCGGCTCCCGGCCATGATTGGAAGCAAGCGGCCACTGCTGGGAACGACAGCCTGGCGATCAAAAATGACGGCACCTTGTGGGCTTGGGGCAGTGGCTTTGCGGGTCAATTGGGAATCAGCGTGACCAAAGCCGGGGCCACCGTCCCCCATCCCACCCAAGTGGGTACTTCCGCCCAGTGGACCAAAATCTGGGCCGGATCAATTCAAACGGTCGGCTTGCAATCCGATGGCAGCCTCTGGTTTTGGGGATCGTTCACCGGGGATGGTTCCGACACCAATTACTTCCGGGTTCCCACACGCATCTCGCCGGACACCAACTGGACGGACGCTTGTTTTGGCTATTTTACCATCTTCGCCATCAAATCCGATGGATCATTATGGAGTTGGGGCCGGGAGGCCAGTTTTTACACCGGGGCAACGGATTCCAATTCAATTCGGACACCGATGCAAATCGGCACCGAAAATGACTGGCAATCCTGTGCTTCATCCGGCGGTTTTTACGCGATTTTGAAAAAAAAGGACGGTTCCCTTTGGGCCTTGGACGCCTCCGAACATCGCTATGTCAAACCGGCGGCCCAATACCAGCCCATCAAACTCCGCCCCATCAAGCTGACCAAGGAGGTTGCCGCCTATGCCGCCGGTGGAGATAATCTCGGGGTGGTCCTGACTCCCGAGGGGGAAGTCTGGACCTGGGGCGATGTCATCGGCGAACACACGGCGAAAGATTACAACGGGCCCAACCGGCGGCAGCCTTTCCCCAAAATCAAAGTCATCCCCGATCCCTGGCAGGTTCCCAACGTGGAGTGAAACCCCGCCCAAGGCGGATGGGAGATCTTAAGAAACTGGCTGCCCAACCCGTTGTGGCAACCTCACTTGTGTTTTTACGGAGTGCGTCGCGGAGCGTCCAGCAGTGCGGTCGCCCTCCACCGCTTTTGCGTGCCAACCCTCGGCCACCCCGGTCATCCAAACTCTCCAACCACCGGCGGAACCGTTCCCCTTCTCCCGGGGGAGAGGGCCGGGGTGAGGGCGGGCATGGATTATTCCCGCAGGGAGTTGATTCCCTCCCCGGTTCATGGGAAGGGCGGGCGTCTCCCCGCCTGCGGCACTGCCGCGCCGCCCATGATTATCCCCTAGCAGCCTGTCGGACTTAGGGGTTTTTGCCCCAAAAACGGTCGTTTTAGACCATCAAAACACCTTCGCGGAAAATCAAAGTCCCTCATATGTCATTTGTGAGCGTCGTATTTTCTAAGTCCGACAGGCTGCTAGTCGGCCGCCAGTGGTTTTTAGCGCCGCTTCGCCGTTTTTTTCGCCGTCTTGGTCTTGGGGGATCCGGAAACTCCCTTTGAAGCCGTCTTTTTGCCAGACGCCCCTTTGACGGGGAAACCCGGGCGTCCGCCTTTGCCGATGCGGTCCGGTGGCACCGACAATTCCCGTGGAATTTCAATGCCCATCCGACTGAGCTTCTCCACCATCGCGTCCCGGATGAATTGCGACCGGTTTGAGTAGCCCGCCTTGCGAAATCCTTCGTTGAGTTCCCGGATGAACCTTTCACTGGCCGGAACCGGTATTAATTTCTGCCCTGAACCACGAGTATTAGCCATATTTTTCGGACATACTACTGCGTGGTTTCGATTTGTTCCAATCAAATTTCTGTTGTCACAATTGTGTGACTTTATTAGCCTGCCGACTTGAATTGCACAGGCAATTCTCCGGACTGAGGCCGTCGGCCGGTGGCTGATTTTCAACCTTGCGACCCTCCCGGGACTGATGGGCGTGTAAAAAAGACTTGTCAATTCCCGACGATTTCCCTAGGTTCTAGGAAATTGCACTGTTGGTGCAAGGGGTGCTTTTGCCCTTAAAATGAACAACATAAACAAAACAAACAACATCGGAGGAACACAGATGAAGTTTAATAAATGGACATTGGGTCTGGCAGCAGTCGGCGTGGTCAGTTTGACCTCGGCGGCGCGGGCCGACGAAAAACCGAGCGCAGTTCAAACGGCGCTCTCGAACACGACCATCAGCGGTTACGTCAGCGCCTCGGCCAACGTGGGCTTGACGGGCGGTTACGCCGCTTCCCCGGCGGCCAACATTCCGTTTCAGGCGGGCAAGGCCAATGGTTTCAACCTGGACGTGGTGAAGCTCTCCATTGCCAAGCCGGAAGATGAATCCCCCTGGGCCTCCGGCTATCAGGTGGACCTGCTGTTCGGACCTGACGCTGTTGGTTACAACACCTCGGTGAATTCCAGCGCTTCGGCTGATTATGCCATCAAGCAGGCCTATGTCACCTTGCGCACCCCGGTGGGCAATGGTATTGACTGGAAAATCGGCGTGTTTGATTCCCCGCTCGGCTACGAAGTCTTCGATGCCGGCAGCAACCCCAACTACACCCGTTCCTATGGCTACGCGGTTGAACCCACTGAACTGACCGGTCTTCAGGCCACCTACAAAGTCGCCGATGCCCTCTCCTTAAACGGTGGCGTTGCCGACACCTCGGCGGCCGGGATCAACAATCGCGACGCCAATGAGATCACTGCTACTGGCGATAATAATCGGAGCCAATGGCACGAAGCTTATTTCGGCGACGTGACCCTGACCGCCCCCTCTTCTTGGGGTTGGTTGTCTGGTTCCGCCCTGACGGCGGGCGTCCTTTATGGTGCGGCGCAAAATTACACCCTCGCTGCCTATAATGTCGGCAATAACTCGATCGACGGTTACGCGGGCGGCAACCAGGTCAACTACTATGCTGGTTTGACCCTGAACACCCCGTGGAAGGAACTCACGACCGGCGTGGCCGTTGATTATGTCCAAAATTACGGCGGCGGATATAATACTGGCGTCGGAAGTTTTCATATTGATGGAGGTGTTGTGGGCCTGTATGCCACCTACAAAGCCACCGACAAGTTGAGCTTCAATGCTCGCGGTGAGTATGTGGAGGCTGACGCTCAAGATTTGGTTGGTAGTGTCAACTTGGTGGAAGTGACCGGCACGGTGGAATATGACCTCTGGGCCAACGTGGTCAGCCGCCTGGAAGTCCGCTGGGATCAAAATGTTGGTTCCGCCAATGTTGATGGCACCACCTATTATTTGCCGTCCGTCGACACGACCGAACGTGAATCGGTTGGTCTCTATGCCAACGTCATCTACAAGTTCTAATCTAATTTAGAATCCTTCGCCCCTTTCGGCCTTGCCGGAAGGGGCTTTTTTGTTTTCAGAGGGCGTAACCGGGCCCCGGAGCGCGGCTCTGTGAGCCGCAGCACGCCGATGGCAGGGGAAGTCAAAGCCGTTTTCAGGCCTCGTTTTGCAAGGGGGGCGCTGCGGGTCACAGACCCGCGCTCCGGCGGCTCCCGTTTTCCGAATTCCCTGCGGACAAAGCTTGGCATTTTTTACGCCCCCATTCATAATTTGCACCCATGCGATTCATCCGCGACATCCTGGCGGCCAAAATGGCGGCGCGGCAACCCGTCATTTCCTTTGAATTCTTTCCCCCGAAAACCGACGATGGGGACCGCAACCTTCTCGAACGCCACATCCCGGCCCTCCTGGCCACCCGTCCTGATTTCTGCTCCGTCACCTACGGAGCGGGCGGCGGCACCCGCGAGAAAACCCTGATGATTGTGGACCGCCTCCAGCGGGAACACCATCTGACGGCTCTGGCGCATTTGACCTGTGTGAATCATACCCGGGATGAAATCCTCGTCTTGCTCGAAAAATTCCGCGCACTGGGCTGCCGGAACCTCCTTGCCCTTCGGGGGGATCCGCCCGGCGGTGGTGAATTCAAACCCACTCCCCACGGCTTTGAATATTCCGCCCAATTGGTCAAATTCATTCGCGAACACGGCGATTTCTCCATCGGTACGGCCGGTTTTCCAGAAGGGCACGTTGCCTGCAAGGCCGGCAAACAGGCGGATTGGGGGCACTTGGGTGAGAAGGTGGCGGCCGGGGCGGATTTTGTCCTCACCCAGTTGTTTTTCGACAACGCCGATTACTTTGAGTTTCGTGATTATCTCACCCAAAAACTCGGGGTGAGCGTGCCGTTGATTCCGGGCATCATCCCCATTCTGAGCGCGACGCAGATCACGAAGTTCACCCAGCTTTCCGGCGCTAAAATCCCCCCGCCCCTCCGGCAGTCGCTGGACAAACTGGTGGATCGGGACGAGGCGGCGGTGGAATTTGGCATTGAATACGCCACGCGTCAGTGCCGGGAATTACTCCAGGCCGGGGCTCCTGGCCTGCATTTTTACACGCTGAATAAATCCTTCTCCACCGTGCAGGTTTTGACAAACCTCGGCCTGGCTTAGCCGAAGCACGGCATTTATGCCGCTTCAACGTGCGGAAGAGCACCGGCCCATCGAATTGCCGAGGCCCATTCGTACGCGAAAGCACTTTCGCACTCGCGTGCGCGCGGCCCGGGAGCGGCGTCAGGCTCCGCCCTGATGGAGGACCCCACCCAAAAAAGTCGTAACTTGTCAGGGGTGGCGGCTGTCTCATTAAAGACAACTTGGATTAATTATATTTATGGCTGAGGAAAAGCGTGGCGGATGGGTGTATTTGGTGATTTTTCTGCTCATTGTGGGCGGTTTGGCGGTGGGGAGCTTCTATTACTTCCACCACCATCAGGACGAGATGCCGGATTATCAAATTGTCTCAATTGACCGGGGTGAAATAACCCAGGCGGTCACGGCGGCCGGCACCTTGAACCCGGTCAAGAGCGTGCAAGTCGGCTGCCAGGTCTCCGGACAAATCAGCAAGTTGTACGTGGATTTCAATTCACAAGTCAAACAGGGGCAAATGATTGCCGAGATTGATCCCGCCACCTATATGGCCACGGAACAGCAGGCCGCTGCGGACTTGGACAACGCCAAAGCCAATTTGGAATTGGAAGCGGTCGAAGCCCGGCGGGCGAGCAGTCTTTTCACCAACCAATTGATTTCCGCCTCGGATTACGACACTGCGGTTGCCACGCTGCACGAGGCCCAGGCCACCGTCAAAATCAAGGAGGCCACCCTCGCCACGGCGGCGGCGAACCTGGGTTATTGCAAAATTTACTCGCCGGTGGACGGCGTGGTGATCTCCCGCTCGGTGGATGTGGGCCAGACCGTCGCCTCCAGTTTCAGCACCCCGACCCTGTTTCAAATCGCCAACGATCTGACCAAGATGCAAATTGACACCAGCACGGCCGAGGCGGACATCGGCAATATTTTGGAGCGGCAGGCCGTGAATTTCACGGTGGATGCCTATCCGTACCGCACCTTCTACGGCACGGTCACCCAGGTGCGGAATGCCCCCATCACCAACAACAACGTCGTGATCTACGACACCGTCATCAGCGTGACCAACGCCGATTACAAACTGAAGCCCGGCATGACCGCCATGGTCTCCATCGTGGTCGCGCAGCGGGAAAACACCGTGAGAGTTCCCAATTCCGCCCTGCGTTTCCATCCGGTGGACTCCTGGCTGGCGCAGACCAACCCTCCCCTCGCCCTGCCGGCCGGGGCGTCAGCCGCCAATAATCCCGGGGCTGCCGTCACCCACCGCCGCAACGGCCCCCCCAACGTCCACACGGTCTATCGGCTGGATCAGGACAAAAAATTGGTGCCCGTTCAAGTCAAGACTGGCATCAGTGATGGCATTTACACCGAAGTCACCGATGGATTGAAGGAGGGGGATGCCATCGTCAACAGCAGTTCCGGCTCCGAGGCCCTGCCGGCGGCCGGCTCCAATCCGTTTGGGGGTGGTTTCGGAGGCCGGCGCTGATTTTCCGGCGGACCAGACCTGTGCAAACCAACCCTGTCATTCAGCTTTCGGAAATCCACAAGGTGTATCATACCGGCGATGTGGATGTGCATGCCGTGCGCGGGGTTTCGCTGGACATCCATCCCGGCGAATTTGTCGCCATCATGGGTTCCAGCGGTTCGGGCAAAAGCACGCTGATGAACCTCATCGGCGCGCTGGACCGCCCCACCGGCGGAAGCTATCGTTTGGACGGCATTGACGTCTCCACCTTGAACCGCGACCGTCTGGCCGACATCCGTAACCAGAAGATCGGGTTTGTTTTCCAAGGGTTCAACCTCCTGTCCCGGACCAACGCCCTGGAAAATGTGGAAATGCCCATGCTGTACAACCGGCATCGCATCGCCGCCCATGAACAAAAGCAGCGGGCGTTGCATTGCCTGGAACTCGTGGGGCTGGCGCAACGCTCCGATCACAAGCCCAACCAGCTTTCCGGCGGCCAGCAGCAGCGCGTGGCCATCGCCCGCGCCCTGGTCAACCAGCCCTCCCTCCTGCTGGCCGACGAACCCACCGGCAACCTCGACAGCCAAACCAGCATCGAAATCATGGGGGTGTTTCAGAAATTGAACGAGCAGGGCATCACCATCGTCATGGTCACCCACGAACTGGACATCGCCAGCTACTCCAAGCGCACCGTGATCCTGCGCGACGGCAAAATCCTGACCGATGCCGCCGTCCCAAACCGGCTGAATGCGGAATCGGAACTGGGCAAATTGAAACAGGCGCAACAAGCCGTGAAGCTCGCATGAATCAACCTGGCTTTATTTTACGACCATGAGAATCCTGGCCACTTTTCGCATTGCCGCCCGGGCCCTGCGCCGCAACAAAATGCGGTCGGTCCTCACCATGCTGGGCATCATCATTGGCGTGGGCTCGGTCATTGCCGCCGTCAGCATCACCACCGGCGCGACCAAGCAGGTGGAAAACAAGGTTGCCGCCATGGGCCTGAATGTCATCACGATTTTCTCGGGCAATTTCACCAGCGGCGGCACGCGCGGCGGCTGGGGCAGCGCGCCCACCCTCACGGTGGAGGACACCAAAGCCCTTCAATCCGAAGTGCCCGGGATCGTGGCCATCAGTCCCGAGGTGCGCGACCGGGAGCAGATTCTGGCCAATGGTCTGAATTGGAACACCCAAACCCTCGGGGAATCGCCCGATTTTGCGCAAATCCGCAATTGGGACATCGCCGCCGGCACCATGTTTAGTGACCAGGATTTGCGCACCCTGGCCAAGGTCGCCGTCGTGGGCAAAACCGTCACCGACCAGCTTTTCCCGGATGTGAATCCCCTCGGCCAGACCCTGCGCATTCGCGACATCCCGTTCAAGATTGTCGGCCTGCTGTCGCCCAAGGGTTTCAATTTGTGGGGGCAGGATCAGGACGATGTCGTGATCATTCCCTACACCAGCCACATGCGCCGCATTACCAGCCGCACGTTTGTCAATTCCATCCTCGTCCAGGCCGCCAGTGCGGAGGCCATCCCCAAAGTGCAGGATGACATCACCAGCGTGCTCCTGGCCCGGCACCGCAGTACCGAGCAGGATTTTACCGTGCGCAATCAGGTGGAACTCATGCAGGCGGCCACCGCCACGGCCCGCATCATGTCCGTGTTGCTGGGAGCCATCGCCAGTGTGTCACTCATTGTGGGCGGCATTGGCATCATGAACATCATGCTGGTCAGCGTCACCGAACGGACCCGCGAAATCGGCATCCGCATGGCGGTGGGCGCGCGCGGGCGCGACATTCTGGTGCAGTTTTTGATTGAGGCCGTCACCTTGAGCCTGGCCGGCGGCATGGTGGGCGTGGTGCTGGGCGTCATCGCCACCAAAATCGTGGCCGCCGTCACCGGCTGGCCGACCCTCACCCCCCTCATTTGGGTGGGCGCGGCCTGCATTTCCAGCGCCTTCATCGGCATCATCTCCGGATTTTATCCCGCGTGGAAAGCTTCGCGGCTCGACCCGATTGAGGCTTTGCGCTACGAATAGGGTGTGACTGCTGACATCCTGCCCACGCATACGGCCGCGCTGTTCAACGCCGCCGTGCAACGCGCCGCCACCCTGCTCCGCGCCGGTGAACTCGTCGCCCTGCCCACCGAGACCGTTTACGGCCTGGCGGCCAACGCCCTCGACGCGCGCGCGGTGACCAAGATTTTTCAGGCCAAGGGCCGGCCCGCCAATAATCCCCTCATTGTCCATGTTGCCAGTCTGGCCCTGGCGGAAACATGTGTGGGCCAGTGGCCGCCGCTGGCGGACAAGCTGGCCCGGGCCTTCTGGCCGGGGCCGTTGACGCTCGTGCTGCCCCGCTCCCCGATCATTCCCGACGTGGTCACCGCCGGCGGTTCGACGGTGGCGTTGCGGTGGCCGTCGCATCCGTTCATTCAGGCGGTGATTCGGGAATGCGGTTTTCCGCTGGCCGCGCCGAGCGCGAATTTATCCAACCGCATTTCGCCCACCAACGCGGAGCATGTCCGGCAGCAGTTGGGCGGGGCCATTGCGTTGATCGTGGACGGGGGGCAGTCGCAGGTGGGCATTGAATCCACGGTGTTTGACATCAGCACGGCCAGCCCCCGGGTGTTGCGGCCGGGCATGATTGATGCCAAGGCCCTCGAGGCGGTGACCGGGCCGATCCTGCCCGCCGCGCCGGGGGGGCCGGCGGCCGTTGCGGGAGCCCTGCGGAGTCCGGGGATGCTGAAGAAGCACTATTCGCCGCTGGCCCGGCTGGTGCTGTTGAACTGGCAGGATGTGGCGGATTTGCAACGGCAATTGGCCGCGCTCAAACTCGCTCCCGCCGGGTGTCATGTGATCGCATACGCGCACATTCCCGCGCCGGAGGGGTTTGCGCGGGTGAGCCTGATTCCCCATGATGCGGAGGCGTTTGCGCGGGCGCTGTACGCGGAGTTGCACCAGTGTGATGAGCTGGGGGCGAAGTCCATTGTGGTCGAACTGCCGCCGGAGGCGCCGGGGTGGTCGGGGATTACGGACCGGCTGCGGCGGGCGGCGGCGTGAAGGTTGAAACCGTGCGCCAAATCCTGTCAGGAAAAAATCAACCGAGTCTTTGCGTGACTTTGCGTGTTTTATCGTGTTTTCCCGGATTGGCCACCGGGGGGGGGTGACACAGATGCCGGCCCATCCTCCGCCAATAAGATTACACCCTGATGCTGATTTTTCAACGGTGTATAACATAAAAATGTCCTCCCGTTTGCAGCGTTCACGGGCCGCCTCCGAGCCGGGTGGGGGCGGGCCCCAAGGAATCCAATCAGCACGCTTTGATGCGATGTTTCCAGGTGGAGGGGGTTGAGTTTGCCGCGGCGCCCAAGGTGTGGCTGGAGGAACAACAGGGCGGTGTCAAAATTACGACGTCCAGAGTTCAGTCGGACCGGATGCGGGCCGTCATGAACGGGCTCATGCTACCAAAATAAGCCAACAGAGCGGGGACGCCCTGCGGGTGCTGATTGAGGAAGAAACTTGGGCGGGGGTGGATCACCGGGTCGGGGAGTATAGGGGTAGGGACAAGGGATTGACCTTGCCCCTCCCTCCAAACCGGACTGG
>CAZUBG010000057.1:0-302 GCA_964618545.1 uncultured Bifidobacteriaceae bacterium
TAAATGGGTCGCCCCGGAGTTCATAAAGCTGATTGGTCTGGCCTCCATAAGCCGCTGTTTGCCGGAAAAAATCAACACAAAAATGAAAAACGGCCATTTTTACCACGAATTTCAGGTGTGGGCACGGAGGGGAAGCAAACGCGGAAAGCGGAAACAGAAAAACGCGGAATTTTTAACTTCGGATGGCGTCCGCCCGCCCGATGAACCCATGATCTCCGCAACCGGTGACGAGGCTCATTTCAAAGCATTAGACAGGGCCTCCTCACGTCGGCTGCCACGATTATTTTCCCCTTCCCATCCGT
>CAZUBG010000057.1:402-25871 GCA_964618545.1 uncultured Bifidobacteriaceae bacterium
GTTAATCCGTGAAATCCGTGGTTAAAAAAACCGCTTTTTCTCTGTGTTCTTTGCGTTCTCTGCGGTTAAACATCCCCGTCTTTTCCTTTTCTGCTTTCCCGATTTCGCAATTTCAGCTTTTGCCCTTTTTCCCATCCGTGTTAATCCGTGAAATCCGTGGTTAAAAAAACCGCTTTTTCTCTGTGTTCTTTGCGGTTGGATCAATTCCCCGCCTTGCTTCGTTGCTTCTGTTAATCCCGACTTTCCCGGTCGTGTTTCTCAGTAACGTAATTTGCTCAAAATCGTCACAAATCCTCGACACGACTTAACCGCCTCAATCCCAACACCTTATCCACCCTGTCAAGCGGAATCCGCATTCCATCGCGTTACTAGGTAACGAAAATGACCGGTTTTTTATTTTTTCCTCGCCGGGCTTGGCGCCGCCTCCCCGTGCAGCAATTCCTCCGCATGGCGGCGGGCCGCCTCGCTTTGCCCGCCCAGCATCCGCGCCAGTTCGGTGACCCGCTCCGCCTCCCCCAGCCGCGCGATCTCGGAAATGGTCCGCCCGTCCCGCAATTGTTTGGTCACGACATAATGCGCGTCCGCCGGCGCGGCCACCTGCGGCAGGTGCGTGATGCACAGCACCTGCCGTTTGACGCCAATCTGACGCATCTTCTCCCCGACCATGTGCGCGGTCTCTCCGCCCACGTTGGCGTCCACCTCGTCGAACACCAGCACGGGGATTTCGTCCTCGGCGGCCAGGACCGTTTTGAGGGCGAGCATCACGCGCGCCATTTCGCCGGAGGAGGCGATGGCCCGCAGCGCCCGGGCCGGCTCGCCGGGATTGGGCGCAAATTGAAACTCAATCTCGTCCCAGCCCGAAGCCAGTGGCTGCGCCGCGGCGGTGAGGGACACCTCGAACTTGCTTTGCCGGAAACCCAGGTCTTCCAATTGCCGGCCGGCGGCCCGCGCCAGTTCGGGAATGACGGCGCGCCGGCGCGCGGTCAGCTCCCGGCCGGCGCGCACCAACTCGGCGTCAAGTTTGGCCAGGGCCAGGTTGATCCGTTCCAATTCGGCGTCGCGGGATTCCAGCGATTGCAACCGGCCTTTGGCCTCCGTGCCAAAGGCCAGGACTTCGGCCAGCGAGGCCCCGTATTTGCGTTTGAGCGAATGGAGGAGATTCAGCCGCTCCTCCAGTTCGGTCAGCCGGGCGGGGTCCGCCTCCGCCTTTTCGGCGTAATGCGAGAGTTCGGCCTGCAACTCGCGATAGCCGGCCAGCGCGGCGGTGTGCAACTCCAGGAGCGCGGTGGCCCCCGGGTCCACGCGCTGCAACTCCTGCAAGGCGCGGCCGATGACCCCGGCCCGGGTCAGCAGGGCATCGTCCCCCTCGCTCAAGCCGTCGAGCACGGTCTGGCTGAGTTGCAACAGCCGGGCCGCGTTGCTGGCGCGGTTGAATTCGGCCACCACGCTCTCCTCCTCATCGGCCTGCAGCCGGGCGGATTCAATTTCCCGCGCCTGAAACCGGAGCAAATCGAGTTGCTGCGCGTAGGTCTTTTCATCCACCACGAGCGCGGCCTTTTCCGCTTCGAGCCCCGCCCGCCGGTGGAGAAGCTGACCGAACGCGTCGCGCCCGGGGGCCAGGCTGCCGTAGGCGTCGAGGATGGCGAGTTGCCGGGCGGGGTGCAAAAGGGATTGATGATCGTGCGGCCCGTGCATGTCCACCAGCCATTTGCCAATCTCGGCCAGCGCGGCGAGGGTGGTGGGGGAGCCGTTGACGAACTGGCGGTTGGTGCCGGCCAGGGCAAAGGTGCGTTTGAGCACGAGCTGGTGGTCGTCGCAGGGTTCGAGACCGTTGTCCTCCAGAAAGGCCTTCAAGGGCGCGCGCAGGCCGGCGACATTGAAGACGGCCTCCACGGAGCAACTGTCGCTGCCGTTGCGGATGAGGGTGCGGTCGGCGCGTTCGCCGAGCACGAGGTTGAGGGCGCCGATGATGATGGACTTGCCGGCCCCGGTTTCGCCGGTGATGACATTGCACCCCGGCTGGAGTTCCAGCGTGAGGTCGGCCACCAGGGCAAGGTTTTTAATGCGCAGCGTCGTTAACATGGCTAAAATCCAGTCCCATGAATCTGACGGTTACAACTCGATTCGGCAAAAGAAAAGTTCAAGCATGTCACTGACCCTCACTTTTCTCGGCAGCGGCACGTCGCAGGGCGTGCCCATCATCGGCATGGATTATCCCCCGGAATTTCTGGCGAACCCCAAGAACTGGCGCACCCGGCCGGCCATCCATGTGGCCACGGAACAGGTCCGCTTCGTGGTGGACACCCCGCCGGAATTCCGCCTGCAATGCCTGCGCGAAAACATCCGCTGGCTGGACGCGGTGATTTTCACGCATTCGCACGCGGACCACATCATGGGCCTGGACGATTGCCGGCGGTTTTGTGATTTGCGCGGGGAAAAAGCCCTGCCCATTTACGCCAACGAAGGAACCATGAATGATCTGCGGCGGGTGTTCATCTATGCCTTCCATAACGGCCCGTGGCCCAGGGGTTATTTCATCCCCGAGCAACACATCGTGGACGGCCCTTTTGCCCTGGGGGATCTGGAAATCACCCCGCTGAGCCTGCCGCACGGCCGCATCAACACCAATGGATATTTGTTCAAACAGGGCGGCTGCAAGCGGCTGGCCTACATGAGCGACTGCAAGGAGATTCCCGAGGCGGCCCTGGAACAGGTCCGGGGCGTGGAGATTGCGGTGCTGGACGCGCTGCGTTACAAACCGCATCCCACGCACATGTGCCTGGATGAAGCGCTGACCGCCGCGCGCCGCATCGGGGCCGGCCGGACTTATTTCACACATCTGACGCACGATTACGACCACGACCGCGCCCAGGCGGAACTGCCCGGGGGCGTCCAACTGGCCTACGACGGCTTGAAAGTGAGCAGCCGTTAAAAACATGAAATCTCCCCGGCATTTGAGACTCATTGGGCTGGCCTTACTGGGATTATGGCTGGCATCCGGCCCACTGCGGGCGGCAACCTCCACCAACAACCCGGTTTTTGTGCCGGAAAATCCGCCCGCCATGCAACCGTTGCCGGGACGAAACGCGGCCAACGACCGCGCCGCCCGGTGGTTTCGCCGCGGCAAATATCCCGCGCGAATTCCAACCCGCCGGGATCCGGCTTATCGGGCCGCCCAATGGTTTCAACACGGAGTCAATCTCGGCGATTATCTGGAGGCCTGGCCCCGCCAAAGCAGGAGCATTCAAGTGGGGGCGGAAGAATTTGCGCAGATGAGGCACGAGGGGTTCGACCATGTGCGCGTGCCGGTTGGCTGGCATCATTATGCGGGACCCGGGCCCGATTTTACACTGTCGCCAACCATTTTTTCGATGGTGGATTTTGCCGTCACCAACAGCCTGGGCAACCATCTGGCCGTGATGATCAACATGCATCATTTTGACGAGTTGGACGCCGATCCAGCCGGCCACACGGAGGAGTTTCTGGCCCTCTGGCGGCAAATTGCCGCGCACTACGCCGCTTATTCGGAACGGCTCGCCTTTGAGCTGGACAACGAGCCGCACGAGAACGCCACCACGGCGTTGATGAATCCCATTTATGCGCGCGCCATCGCGGTCATTCGCAAGAGCAACCCGCACCGCACGATTTTTGTGGAGCCCGGCGGGTGGGGCAGCATCGGCGAGTTGAAAAACCTGGTGCTGCCGCCGGATGATAATGTCATTGTGTCCGTTCACTGTTACGACCCCTTTTACTTCACCCACCAGGGTGCGACGTGGACGAGCGGCCAAACCCCGGTCACCGGCATCCGGTTTCCCGGCCCGCCCGCCACCCCGCTCATTCCCGATCCCCATTTAAAATTGCAACCCTACCAACTGGATTGGATCAAGCGTTACAACACCCTGCCAACGCTGGAAAACCCTTCGAGTCCCCTCGCCTTCGAGAATAAATTGCGTTACGTCCGCGCCTGGTCGGATTATTACGGACGACCGGTTCATCTGGGTGAATTTGGAGCGTTCACGCGGGCGGATTCCGACTCGCGCGCCCGGTTTTATGCGGCCTTCCGGTGGCAGGCGGAAAAACTGGGCCTCGGCTGGGCCATTTGGGACTGGAGCGCCAACTTCCGCTATTGGGACAAAAAAGCCGGCCGCCCCATGCCCGGCATGGCGGAGGCGCTTTTTGGAAAATTACCTTGAACCCCCCGCCACTCATGCCGTCCAATCATCAAGTGATGAGGTCATTTGATTTAAGGCTG
Organism: uncultured Bifidobacteriaceae bacterium; assembly: GCA_964618545.1. Classification (GTDB taxonomy): domain Bacteria; phylum Verrucomicrobiota; class Verrucomicrobiia; order Limisphaerales; family UBA11358; genus UBA11358. Next base: position 4,655 of record CAZUBG010000057.1, read on the forward strand.
ATCCTGTGGCTGGCGATGTTATCGGGGCTGATGCTCCCCGGTGTGGCGCGGGCTGGTGGCAGTGAGGTGGTGGTGGTTTACAATTCCGCCGTGCCGGAATCGAAGACCGTGGCGGAATACTATGCGAGCGCGCGGCAAGTCCCCCGGAATCAGGTGTTTGGGTTTAAACTGCCGAAGGGACTGGAAATGACCCGCAGCGAATTCCGCACGCGTCTGCAAGAACCGCTGGCCGACCAACTGGAGTCCAGGGACTTGTGGAAGTTTGGCGACGTGACGGAACCCGCCTTCAACGGCCGGCCCGCGCACACGGAACACCGCGTGGTGGCCAGCAAAATCCGCTATCTGGTATTATGTTACGGGGTGCCGTTGAGAATTCAAGAAGACCCCACGCTGCAAGAGGACGGGGCCACGAACGTCCCGGCCCAACTTCGCTCGAACACGGCGGCCGTGGATTCTGAACTGGCGTGGCTGCCGGTGATCCGAATGCACGTTTTATTGAGCGGACCGCTGCACAACTGGGTCTATGGCGCAACCAACGAATGGGTGATGAACCCCACCAACGGCATTTTGCCGGTCACGCGCCTGGACGGGCCCACCCCGCAAATCGCCTGCGGACTGGTGGACAAGGCGATGGCGGCGGAGCGCGATGGGTTGTGGGGCCGGGCCTATTTCGACACCCGTGGCCTGGCCAAAACCGACCACCTTTATTACGGCGATTATCTGATGCTGGGCGCGGCGGAAGTCTGCGCCGGACTCGGATTTGACACGATCATTGACACCAACGCCGCCACCTTTGCCGCGGATTATCCCCTGAGTTCCATCGCGGTTTATTGCGGCTGGTATGATGCGGATGTTTCCGGTCCGTTTACGCTGCCGCAGGTGGAATTCATGCCGGGCGCCTTTGCCTATCATCTGCATTCCTTCAGTGCCGCCGATGTGCGGAGTCTCAGCAACAACTGGGTGGGCCCCCTGCTGGCCAAAGGGGCCACCTGCACCATGGGTTGCGTCAATGAACCGTTTCTGAGCAACACGCCGGATGTGGCTTTTTTCCTCCGCGCCCTGGCCCAAGGCTGGACGTTTGGCGAGGCCGCCTGGGCCGCCCAGCCCGTCCTCTCCTGGCAAACCACGGTGGTGGGCGATCCGCTGTACCGACCCTTTGCCAGGCAGCCGCTGCAATGGTACTTTGATCTGCAAAAGCGTCACAGCCCTTATCTGGAATGGTCGTTTCTGCGCCTGCTGAATTTGGATCGGGAACACGGCGCCCCCATTGGAAAACTGGCCGGAGTCCTCGACCAAGTGCCGGAGACGAGCCAAAGCGCGGTGCTCACCGAGAAACTGGCGGATTTAACCTGGGCATTGGGCAAGCCCTCTTCGGCCATTGATTATTACGAACGAGCCTTGAACTTAAACCCGTCCCGGCAACAAAGAATCCGCCTCCGACTGACGCTCGGCACCAAATTGGCGGCGGAAAACCGGATGGCGGAAGCCTGTGATAATTACCGGCGGCTGCTCGCCGAGGTTCCGGATTATGCCGGCAAAACCAACCTTGAGGCAACCCTGACACGACTGGAGCCCCAACCGGCAAAACCGGCGGCCCGGTGATGAATTTTAAATTATGGACTCAACCAACCCGTTTTTTTTTGACACTCACGCACACTTGGATTACCCCGACTACGAACCGGACCTGACGGAAGTGGTGGAACGCGCCCGGCAGGCGGGCATTGAAAAAATCATTTCCATCGGAACCAGTCTCGCGAGCAGCGAACGGGCCGTCCGACTGGCCGAACGGTTCCCCGGAGTTTACGCCGCCATCGGCTGGCATCCCACCGAGGCCCGGCAGGCCCCGGCGGATTTGCGACCGGCTTTGCGCGAACTGGCGCGGCACCCCAAAGTGGTGGCCATCGGCGAGACGGGGCTGGATTATTTCCGACCACCCAGTTCGACCGGCGGAAGCGCGGCTGATGACCAGGCGGACAGACTCCGTCAGGCGGAAATTTTTCGGCAACAACTCGAAGTGGCGGCGGAATTTCAATTGAACTGCGTCATCCACCAGCGCGCCGCCTTCGACGACACGCTGGCGCAACTCAAACCCTTCGCCGGCAAAGTCCGCGGCGTGTTTCATTGTTTTGGGGAAAGCGTGACGCGGTTGAACCAGGTGCTGAACCTCGGGTGCCTCGTCAGCTTCACCGGCCTGGTGACCTTTAAAAATGCGCAAACGGCGCGCGATGCCGTGGCGGCCGCGCCCGCCGGACGGTTCATGCTGGAAACAGACTGCCCGTATCTGGCGCCCGTCCCACACCGCGGAAAACGCTGCGAGCCCGCCTACGTGAAGGAAATCTCTGAAATCGTCGCGCAAGTCCGCAAATGTTCACTGGCTGAATTAAGCGCGGACACCAGCCGCACGGCCCTGGACTTTTTCCCCAAATTACGGGGCTGACGGCCAAATTTGAACTTTCCCTGCTTGAGCGGTTGGTGGGATGGGTTAGAGTATGGCGGATGAGCGAACGGATGAGGTTGTCCCGGTGGACCGGGGCAGGAACCCTGTGGGTGCGGCGACACTCCGGCTGAACCGAACGCAATTGATTATGAAACTAAAACTGACAGCCGTCTTTCAAAAATTCCCGGAAGGTTATGCCGCCTTTGTCGAGGAGTTGCCGGGAGCCAATACCCAGGGGGCAACGCTGGCTGAGGCGCGCGCAAATCTGGCGGAAGCCGTTGTGATGGTGCTGGAGGCCAACCGCCAACTGGCGGAGGAAGAATTGGGCGGGCAGGAAGTGATCCGCGAGCCGCTGGCGCTGGCATGAAGCGGCTGGACTTAATCCGGCATCTGGAACACCACGGTTGCGAACCGCTGCGTGAGGGGGGCAATCATACGATTTATGTGAACCGCACCGTCAAAAAAGTTTCCGCCGTTCCACGCCATCGGGAAATCATTGAGTTTACCGCCCGAAAGATTTGCAAGGATCTGGATATTCCCCGCCCTTAAACATAAGAAGCAGATATATGACCCAGCAACAAGTGCTTGACCTCTATTTTCTGGAAGCGCGGCATCAGCTTGTGGAAATCGCCGCGTTCCTCGACCGGATGGAACGCAGCGGGCCACCGGCTGATTTTCGCGCCCGGGCGTTTGCGGAGGCCGTCAAAATCCTGGACGGACCGGGTTCCAACAAGGCCCGGGAGGTGTTGCTCGCCTTCAGCGATCCCACGCCGGAACCCATCGCCGCGGCCACGACGAAAGCGGCTTGCGGAACCTGGCCGGGACGGACGGAAACCTGAGTTATGCGTTATATCGAACCCCACGCCCACATGGTCAGCCGGGTCACGGATGATTACGAACGCATGGCCCTGGCCGGTTGCGAGGCGGTTTGTGAACCGGCTTTTTGGGCCGGCTTTGACCGCAGTTCGGCGGCGGGTTTTTACGATTATTTCAGCCAACTCACCGACCATGAACCCAAACGCGCCGCCAAATACGGCGTAAAACATTTCACCTGGCTGGGCCTTAATTCCAAGGAGGCCGAGGATGTCAAACTCGCGGAAGAAGTGATCGGCCTCATCCCCCAGTTTCTGGACCGCCCGAATGTGCTGGGCATCGGGGAGATCGGCCTGAATAAAAATTCCCGCAACGAACTGCGCGTGCTGGAAATGCAGGTGGACCTGGCCGCGCGCCACGGACAATTAATCCTGGTTCACACGCCGCACCTGGAGGACAAGCTCAAGGGAACGCGCCTGATTTTGGACGTTTTAAAAAACGACCGGCGCATCCGACCGGAGCGCGTGATCATTGATCATGTGGAGGAACACACGGTGGAAATGGTTCTGGCGGCGGGCATGTGGGCGGGCATGACGCTCTACCCGGAAACCAAATGCACGCCGGCGCGGGCGGTGGACATTTTGGAAAGGTACGGGCGCGAACGATTGTGGCTGAACAGCGCCTGCGACTGGGGCCGGAGCGATCCCCTGGCAGTGCCCAAAACGGCCTTGGAAATGAAAAAACGCGGCCACCCGGCCGCAGTCGTGGATCAGGTTGTCTATCAAAATCCCATGGAGTTTCTGCAGCAGTGCCCGAAATTCATTCTGCCTTCTGATTGAGAATTTCCCGGGCGGTTTTGCGGATGGCCGCGATTAATTCCGGCGGCTTCACCACCGTGGCATCGCCACCCCAACCCAGCACCCAGCGTTCAATCTCCACAAGGCTCGACAATTTGAGAGTCAATTCCACCCCGCCATCTTTCAGTTCCTTCAGTTTTTGCGAGTCATGCCATTTTTTCTCACGGATGTAATCCGCCACGCGGGCACTAAAGCGGACGACCACCAAGTATTCGCCCTGACCGGAATAAACGCCAAAGCTGTCCTTCAAACGCTTTTCGAGAGAGAATTTATCCGGGGGCGGAAAGGTCTTGCCCGTGAGCCGGACCGATTGAATCCGCGCGGGGACAAAAGTGCGGATATCTTTCCGACCCTGGTCATAAGCGAACAGATACCACTCGCCATTGATGTTGCCCAGATGATACGGGTCCACCAACCGGATCTCATTTTTTCCCACGCCCGGTTTCCGGTAAACCATCTCCAGTTCCTCATGACGGGCAGCCGCCTTGGTCAGCACGTCAAAAACCTCCAGGTTCAGAATGGGTTCCGCCCGGGTGCGGAAGGAAATCGTCTGGTTGAGATCGCCGAGGTTGAGGGAAATCGTGTCGGGCAGCGATTGCTCCATCTTGTAAAGCGCGCTCAACAGCGGCTGTTCGAAACTCGTGCCGCGATATTGTCGGAGCGCTTTTTCTGCAATCAACAGCGCGAACAATTCGCCTTCGGTGATCTGGATGTTGGGGAAGCCGCTGACTGCCGAAGTATAGAAATAGCCCGGGCGGACGGAGTCGTATTGGATTGGCATGCCCATCCGCTCGCGCATGAATTCAATGTCGCGGTGAATGGTCTTGGTGGCCACCTCCTCCTCGCGCGCGAGGATGGTGGCATTGGGATACTGGCCCGAAGCCAGGGCTTTGTGGATGCGCAACATGCGCTCCAACGGAGGACGAGATAAGGCTGGTCTGCTCACAGGGGCAGATTACGAACCTTTTTCAAGTTTGGCCAGCAATTCATCATTGGTCTTGTTTTTCTTGAGGGCGGCGGTGAGGGTTTCCATCGCCTCAATGGGGTTCAAGTCCACCATCGTGCGACGCAACTTGCGGATCGCCTCCAGATTTTTGGCCGGAAACAACTTTTCCTCCTTGCGCGTGCCGCTCTTGGGAATGTCAATGGCCGGGAACAACCGGCGGTCGGAGAGCTTGCGGTCCAGGATCAATTCCATGTTTCCGGTGCCCTTGAACTCCTGAAAGATCAGCTCATCCATGCGCGAACCCGTGTCCACCAAGGCTGTGGCCAGAATGGTCAGCGAGCCGCCGTTTTCAATTTTGCGCGCCGAGGCAAACATCTTGCGCGGGATTTCCAGCGCCCGGGCGTCCACGCCGCCGGTCATCGTCCGACCACTGCCCCCATGCACGCTGTTATAAGCGCGCGCGATGCGCGTCAGCGAATCCATCAGCACAAAAACATCCTTTCCGGTCTCCACAATTCGCCGGCAGCGCTCAATCATGAACCGAGAAAGGCGCACATGCGTCTCCAAATCCATATCGTTGGACGAGGCCACCACTTCCGCCTTTACCGAACGCTGAAAATCCGTCACTTCCTCCGGCCGCTCGTCAATCAGCAGCACCAGCACATGCACTTCCGGATGGTTCGTGGTGATGGCGTTGCAAATCTGCTTGAGAATCGTGGTTTTACCCGTGCGCGGCGGGGAGACAATCAGTCCGCGGGTGCCCTTGCCGATGGGCGTGACCAAATCAATCACCCGCGTTTCGATCAGATCGGGCGACGTCTCCAGGTTGAATTTCTCAATCGGGTCAATGGAGGTGAGGTTCTCAAACCGGACCGCCTTCGTGTATTCCTCAAAGGTCATGTCATTGACCTTGTCCACCGTCTTGAGCTGGGGGCTGGTGCCCCGGTGCGGCGGCTGGGTGCTCCCGGCCACATGACTGCCCTCGCGCAGAAAACTGCGGCGAATACTGTCCGGCGTCACGAAAATGTCGGTCGGTTTTGGATGAAAATGATTGGCGGCCGTGCGCAGGAAACCGAAACCCTTTTCGGAAATTTCCAAATAGCCCGACCCGTAATTCGCGGGCTTTTCCCCGTTATTATCTGAACTGCTCATATGTTTTCTGTAAACGAAGGTCAGAATTTTGTCCCGAAAGACCAGATCTTGAATTTATGAATTTGGGAAGCCACCCGACAAAAGCCGGGCTCTCAAAACCTTCGACAAACCATAATTAAGGCGAAACCAACGGGAATGCAACAACTATTTGCAATTAAAAACAGGCCGCCGAAAACGGCGGCCTGTTCAAGATTCGGTTTTCAACACCCTTCCACCCGTCCTCACGCACCCACGGCGGCCCGGGCTTCGGCCGCCAGCGGCGTGCTCAAATAGCGCTCGCCGGTGGAGCAAGCCACGGTCACGATGAGTTTGCCCCGGTTTTCCGGACGGCGCGCCACCTCAATGGCCGCCACCACATTGGCTCCGGTCGAAATTCCGACCAGCAGACCCTCCTCCTTCGCCAACCGCCGGGCCATCGCAAACGCCTCGTCGTTCGTCACCTGCACGCAATCAACGATCTGCGGGTTTCCCTGCGAGTCCTTCAAATGCAAATTATTGGGCACAAACCCCGCCCCGGTGCCTTGAATCTTGTGCGGACCGGGTTTCACCGGCTGACCCGCCAGCGTCTGTGAAATCACCGGGGAATCATTCGGCTCCACCGCAATGGCCTGGAACGACGCCTTTCTGGGCTTGATCACTTCCGTCACTCCGGTGAGCGTCCCCCCCGTCCCGACCGCCGCCACAAAAATGTCCACCTGGCCATCCGTATCCGCCCAGATTTCCTCGGCGGTCGTTTTTTTGTGAATGGCCGGGTTGGACGGATTGTTGAACTGCTGCGGAATCCAGGAGTTGGGCGTTTCCTTCGCGAGCTGTTCCGCCCGCGCAATCGCCCCCTTCATCCCCTCCGCTCCGGGCGTCAGAACCAGCCGGGCCCCCAGCATGGCCAGCAACGTGCGGCGTTCCAGTGACATCGTTTCGGGCATGGTCAGAATCAATTGATAGCCTTTGGCGGCCGCCACGAACGCCAGCGCAATCCCCGTATTCCCGCTCGTCGGCTCAATGATCACCGTGTCCTTTTTGAGCACTCCGCTCTTTTCCGCATCCTCAATCATCGCCATCCCAATGCGGTCTTTCACGCTGCCCAAGGGATTGAAAAATTCACATTTCAGCAGGATGGCAGCCTCCAATCCGGCCGTGACCTTGTTGAGTTTGACCAACGGCGTGTGCCCGACGGTCTCGACAATGTTGTTATAGATTTTCCCCATATGGTTAAGCATTAAATTTAATGGCTGACAAAGGCCATAATCACCCATCCAACACCGCTGGCAAGATTTTTTTCCCGATCCGGCATAATGCCGGCGACTGAATGGCACCGGGCCGTGAGCCCCAAAGTCCGTCGTGCCAAAAGGGCCGGCCGCCCGGCCGGCCCTGGTTTGCATTGCTCCGCGCCCCTCAGGCGGTTTTGGCGGCGGGCTTGGCGGCGGCGGTTTTTTTGGCCTTAACCACCGCTTTTTTGCGTTTGATGTAGGTCAACCGGCGTTTTTTCTTAATTACTTTATTCAGTTGTTTTCCCATAAGTGTCTTTACTTTATTCGCGTGATGCGATTTCGTAGTGCCACTATGAAAGTTTATGCGTCGCGATTCAACATCTATTTGGTGATGTTCACAGTTCTGGCCCTCGGGACCGCCTGCCACACCACCCACGAAACCAAGGAGGACAAGGTCGTCAGCGCCCTCCGCGTTCACATCGAATCGAACGTCGACACCATCGGCGGCAGCCAGACCGTGTCCGTGCTGCGAACCGAACCCGTCTCGGTCACCATCACGAAGGATCCCATTGTGACGGAAGCCAATCTGCTCTCCGCCCGCGTCCTGGACGCGCCCGCCGGTTCCGGGTTTGCCGTGGAATTAAAATTCGACGACATCGGCACCATGATGATCGAACAATATTCCGCGTCCGAGCCCGGCAAACATTTCGTGATTTTTGGTCAATGGGGGGAAAAGGGCTCCGACGGCCGTTGGCTGGCCGCCCCCCTGATCACCCACCGGATTGACAACGGGTTGCTTTCCTTCACGCCGGACATGTCCCGTGATGACGCCTACCGGCTGGTGCTGGGCCTGAACAATGTCAGCCGGCAAATCAACAAAGGCACGATGAAATGATTGCCGTCATCCTCCGCGCCGGGCTCCTGGCCGTCGTCCTCCTGACAGCCCCCCCGCTTTGGGCCCAGTCGCCTTTTCAATTTCCCACTGCCAACCACGCGCTTTACGAACCCGGCAACGAACTGAAGTTCTTTGCCCCAACGGTTCCCGACAAGCCCTGGACCAGCGGTTCCTTCGGTTGCGTCCGCAACGACGGCACCCGCATGCATGAAGGCCTCGATATCCGCTCCCTTCAGCACGACCGGCACGGCGAGCCCACCGACCCCGTGTGCGCCACCGCAGATGGCACCGTCGTTTATTTCAGCCGGAGGCCGGGCCTGTCCAATTATGGCAACTACATCGTCATTCGCCATCTCATCGAAGGCTTGGAAATTTACTCCCTGTATGGCCACCTCAGCGAAATCCAGCCCGGGCTGGCCGTCGGCCAAACCGTGAAGGCGGGACAGGTTGTCGGCACCATGGGCCGCACCTCCAGCGTGGAAACCATCAACAAGGAACGCGCCCACGTCCATTTTGAACTCAATGTTTTCATCAACGACAATTTTGCGGTTTGGCACCACAAAACCCACCCCTTGGAACGCAATGACCACGGCATCTGGAACGGCCAGAATTTGAACGGACTGGATGACCGTCAAATTCTCCTGGAAGAACACCGCGATGGGAAGAACTTCAGCCTGCTAACCTTCCTCCGCAGCCAGAATGAACTGTGCCGCGTGTTGGTGCGCGCCACTTCCTTCCCTTATTTAAAACGTTACTCCCCCCTCGTGTTAAGCAATCCCAAGGCTGAAAAGGAGGGCGTGGCCGGTTATGAAATCGCCCTGAATTACAACGGCGTGGCCTTCGCCCTGATGCCCCGGGCGGAATCGGAAATAAAGGGCCGCGCCCGCTTTCAGCTCCTTTCCGTCAATGAGGCCGAGGAAAAAGCCAATCCCTGCCGCCGACTGGTGGTCCAGCGCGGCGGCCACTGGGTGCTGGGCAATTACGGGATCGAACAACTGGAACTGCTGACGGATTAAACCCCGTCATACAGTTCAAGCGCTCCGGCCTACGGCGAACTGAGACGGAAGAAATTTTGCGTCCGATTAGTGATGCAGGCGCTGATTCTTTGCACGTATCCATCACCGGTCAGGTTTGTGTAGTTGACCCAATTCGTTGTCGTCAGGCTCGGACTGGACCAGACGGAGTAGCACTGGTTTGAAACCGCAACAAAATCGAACACAAAATTGGTTCCGGAGGTGCGCGGTGACAGCGTCGTCAGGGGCAGCGGCGCGCTGTAAACCACCTGCTGGCGGGCGGTCAGCGTTCCCGCCTGCCAGCCAGAACTGAAAGTCGTGGCCCAGCCATTCCAGTTGCCGTCCGCATCCATCGGGGCCAGCAGCGGAGCGCTCGCTCCGGCATCGGTGGCTCCAGCCGCAGCCAGCAACGTGAGATTCGCCGGGGGCAGCCACCCCGTTGGCGGAGCGGCGACCACCTGATTCAGGAGGCTCACATAATTACTTTCGGCCAGCGGGTAAAGCGCGTCAAAACTGGCGTTTTGCAGAAATCCAGGATACCCCGTGCCGTTATTGTCTGAGCCGAGCAGGGCGCCTTCGGCCGCTGAAGAAGAGTTCGTATAAATCGCGAGCATCGCGAATGAATTAAGTTCCGCCCCCGCCCCGGCCATGGCCGCCGTCTGGTCATTCACCGCGAGATCCAGCACATCCGGACCAAAATTCCCCAATCCGGTGGCAAAGGCAAACTGGCCGTTGGCGTTCGGGGTAATGCTCATGGGCGCGCAAGTGAAATTGGTGAACGTGAGGCCGGCCAGCGAATATTTGTACTGCTCCAGCACCACCCCGGCCTCGATCTGGAAACCGGCGGGCAGATTGGTTAATGCCAGCGTGCCGGTGACCCTCGTGGTGGGCAGCGCCATGAATTTCCAGGCGAGAATATCCTGCTCATTATAGGCCGCACCCGTCGCCGCAGTAAATCCGACATAGGCATTCGTGCCCCCCAGAATCAAAGGCAGATTCACCGTCGTTGCCAGGACATTCGTCAGCGGGCGGACCGGCGTCTCGGAAAGGCGCACCTCCAAATCCTGCGAAACGCCATCGTAATCAATCCAGGCATACCACACCTGGCCGTTATTCATCGCATCCGTGACCGGTACGGAAACCGAATCGTTCAGCACACCGTTAAAATTCACCGCGACATGGTTGCCATTAGTGTCACCCGGCACCCCAAACTCAGTGCCATCATCCCAGGTGTCAAACTCCACAGCCAGACTGTTGGTGATGCCCAAATAACCGATGCCGCCACCATTCGCGCCCAGCTCGTAGCCGGGGGACTGGACGAGAAAGGCAATGCCGTCCCCTCCCTGAACCCCATCCACATCCACCCCGCCCCCGGGTTTGCTGAGTCGGAACAGGAAGCAGGTGCTGAAACCACCCCCTGGCGTAAGCGCGATGGGATCGGCCGACCAGGCGGCTCCGGCCTGCCCCACCGCCGAGGCCGTCAATTGCAGCACCGCGCCGTCACCCGTGGTGACGCCGGTCGCATTGCCCAGCAGTTGGAGACTTTTCAGGTCGCTGAAATGATTGTAGGTAAAGTCCCCCATCGCCCCCGGGAGATTGGCCGCCACCCCGCCCGGCGTCTGCGCCGCGACGGTCACCGGATTCAAGCCCGTGACCAACGGAGTCGCCAGACCAGCGGTCTCCACCTCGAGGCTCGGGCTGAACGTGCCGGCACTCGTGTAGGTATGAGCCGGATTCTGGTTGTAGCTGACCGCTCCATCGCCAAAATCCCAGGCCCAGGACGTGACTGCATTGCCTCCGTTATCTGACAATGGTGAGGTGAATTGCACGGTTAGGGGAACCGATCCAAAAACAGGGCTGTCACTGACCAAGAGGGTGGGAACGGACAGCACGCTCACCTCATCCACCCAACCGGCGTCATTGACGGGGGAATCGGAGCCGGAAGTGTCCGCTGAGGCGACCCATGCCAACGTATGCACGCCCGGGGCCAGGGTGAAAGGTCCGTCCTGACTCCAGGCTTGCCCGCCGTTCAGACCGTCCATCCAAACGCCGTCAATGTAGAAATCAAGATCAAAGTCATCGTCCTCATCCTGAATCTGCCACCAGAAAAACACGTCGGAGGAACCGCCGCTCACCGTGACCGTGGTTTGCAGCGTGGAGGACTGGCCGGCCGCAACAACCCCGCTTTGCGCGGCTGCGACGCCATCCTCTGAATTCGTCGTCTCACCAAACCAGAGGGCGTCCCCGGAAGTCGTCCAGGCCAAGGTCGGCACATTCAGGGCTTCCCCCAGCGTAACCGGCGCATTGGTCGCATTCGTTGTCACCATGAACCCCGACTGGGTGTAGACCGCCAAGCTCGACCCACTGACCCAATTGCTGAAGATCTGCGCCTGCTCGTTCACCGGAGTGGAAATGGTGAACCAAGCCGCCCCGTTGGTCGTGCAGGCGACTTCAAATTCATTCGTCCCCGGGGGCAGGATCGGCGACCCCGCCCATTCCGAGGTGGCAGCAGTAAAACTGGCCCCGTCATAAAATGAATAATCCAGGTTGTGCACTGACACTTCCACCGTGTTCCACGACGCCGGGCTCGACCAAAAAAACGGCGTATTGGCCGGCACGGCCTGATTGCCATCGGCCGGCACCAAAATTTGGCTCGTACTGAAGTTGTTCGTGGTCAACCCGCTGGCGGCCACGGTAAAGCTGTATTCCTGCTGTGATGGCGCGCCTTTATTGACGATCAGCGTCCAGGTCCCATTGGTGATCGCGTCCAGGATCGAACCCAGATCCGCAAACAGACTTTCGCCACTGCCTGTCTCCGTCCCGACGAACGACCCGTCGGGGGAATCCACCTCATCAATCGTCAGCGGGGTGGCATCCGAAGCAAGCAGGACGCCCACGGTGTAATAGGCCGCCCCTTGATAATCGGGGTTCAACACTGAATATTGCTGGTGGTACAGCTCGAAGCTTAGAGTGAGGGTGCGCGCCCGGGCGGCGGGGGCCACCGACACACCAGCAACGCACAGCACAATGAAAAGCCAGCCCAATTGAAACGTGCGTCCGGCAAAACCTTGTGAATTTTTCATCGGGGAAAATGTTAATAGTTGACTCGCAAACCAAGAACCCAAGCGTCCTTCCAAAGCCACTGCTCTCAACCTTCTTGCAGTTTGTTGGAAGCCATGAAAAACTGCAATTTTAAAATCTCGCCTTCTGGAACCGTTGCTTTTGACGCGGCGCAATCAAACGGCGGCTAAAAAACTTTGCCGACCGATCCCGGCGCCGCCGCCGGTCCATCATTTTGTTTGCAAAATCCAAAAGTGAGACTTATAACAATCTCATGAGTGAACCAACGATTGCCCAAAAATCCCCCTACCTTCAGGCTGTCAAACCCGGAACGTTCTTCTGGTGTTCCTGCGGGAAGTCCAAAGGCCAGCCGTTCTGCGACGGTTCCCACCAAGGCACCGGTTTCGCACCGAAAAAAGTCGAGATTGCCGAGGCAAAAACCGTGGCGTGGTGTGGCTGCAAACATTCCCGGAACGGCGCGTTCTGCGACGGCAGCCACAGCCACCTGCCCTGACCTTGGCGGGATTCCGCCGAGCCCACACGAACGTCCTCAACCTGAGCGGCTTAACGCGGCTGCCAGCCGTCGGCCCCGCCCAGCACTTTGCCCAGCGTGATGGCCGCCGCCGCTTCCGGCGTCAATTGTTTGGCCCAGGCCACCCGGTTGGTCGGGTTCGCCCCCTCGCCCGTGCTGTGGAATTCCGCATAACGCGCTGTCTGATGCGTCTCGGGCTTTTTCCAATCATCCCACCCCGCCGGCCGCACCACCCCGGACATCTCCGTGTTGAGATAAATCGTGCTGGCATAAATTCGCCAGGGCCGCCCCAGATAGGTCCGCGTGGCCGGTTTCTCCCCGATGATCCGGCAGTGCGAAAACACCAGACCGTAAGGCGTCTCCATGGGCGTCGAGGCGGCCGTCAAATACCCCCCGGCCCCGCGCGAGCAAATCAGGCATTGCTCAAACCACGAGGTCGCCGCGCCGAAGATGAAGTCCACCCCGCCACAAATGTAACAACCGTCAAAATACTGCCGCCCCCGGTTCACCAAAATCGTGTCCTGCCAGCCGATAAACCGGCAGTCCCGGAACACCGCCCGGTCCCCATCCACCCGGATCGCCAGGGCCTGACCCACCGGTCCGGCCGAGTTTTCAAACGTGATTTTTTCCGCCGTAAAATCATCCGCGTCAATCGTGGCGGTCGGCGTGTGGAACGTGCCAATTGGTTTGCCATCCAGATTCGTCATGCTGGCATACAGACCATAAACAATCACGGTGTTGGTGGGATCGTCCCCGACCAGATGAAAAAAACACTTCTCGCGCTGCACATAAACCAATTCCCGATAGGTCCCCGGTTTGACATGGATGATGACTGGATTCGTCGCGCTGCCGGAAGGCACGGACATGATGGCCTCCTGCACGGTTTTGAACCGGCCGCTGCCATCCGAGGCGACGGTGATTTCAGTTTTGGCCACCACCGGCCAGGGCAGCAGCAACAGCAGGCCCAGCCACACGCCTTTCCAAATATTGGGAATCAACATGCCAAGAGAATTAAGCCAAATCGGGACGAACCGAAAGCGGAAAAAGTCTCCTTGGACTTTGGATTTTTCCTCCCCTTCCCCGGCGCCTCCTGACCGGACGCGGTAAGATCTGCCGAAATGACTTCAATATCAGGTGGTGCTTTCCCAAAACCTGGACGGGGCCGGATTGGTTTCTCCGCTTGCAGGGATTTGCCGGGGCGGCCTGACGCAACTTTGTTGGAAATGGCCGCTGGCTGGCAGAGGTTGGTTGCCTCCCCTCCTCCCTTTGAAAGGTCGGATTAGGTCGGATTAGGCCGGATTAGGTTGAATCTGGTTGGATCACAGGCTTGACTGGGTTTTACCTGGTTTGCCCCCCGACGCCGGGTCAGGGGACCCGGCCCACAGAACTGAAGTGGTTTGGGATTTTTTAAATCGTATTTTTGTGATTTTAATCGTGTTTTTTCGTTTCAGGCCCGATTTTTTTAACAACGGCAAATCAACACAGATGGGAAAAATTGGACGAGCCACCCCAGCCTGCTGGCGGGCAAGTGGTTGACCGGCGTTCAGCACTGCAATATGTCAAAGAACTGCGGACAATCTCCGTTCATCCGCCGGGGATTGGAGTGGCACCGGGGTGTTAAAACACGCTGGCAACCGTCCGTCACCCTCCTTAAACCGCAGTTGGCGAGACCCAGAAAAAACAAACCGGGGCCGACCAACGGTTTTAAGCTCGTAGATGAATACAGATTTGTCAAGAGGGGAAAAGAAAAAAATCGTTTACCACAAAGAACGCAGAGAACACAAAGAGAGACGGGGAATTTTTCACCACGGATGGGACAAAGACAAAAGCGGGAAATCGGAAACGGGACGGGGACTTGAACCGCAGATGGCCGCAGATCAACGCAGACCCAAAAATCTAAAAGGGGAAAACAAAGGCGGGTGTTTGGCCACAAAGCGGGAACGAAAGGAAAACCCGGGATGGGGCAAAGAAGAATCTCAGGCAGGCTCCGGACCTTTCAATGATTTCAGTCATGGATGGCCAGGATGCCAAGAATAAGTGCGGCATACACCAGTTTGCCGCCACGCCCGCAGACTGCGGCGGCGCAGCAGTGTCGCCCACCGAGGTGATGCCCGCCCTCACCCCGGCCCTCTCCCCCAGGAGAGGGAGAATCATCGTCTGCCTCACAGGATGGCAACGATTCCAGTGATCGGAGGGGCTGAACGCGATGAAGATGAATAAAAAAAGCGGGTCAAATCCCGGTGGCATTGGGTTTTTCAACCGGCTGAATCGCCGTTTTTCCAGTCGGCGGGCCGGTCCGTGGGCCGGGCGCGCCAGGTTGGCGAACGGTCTGCGGGTTGGGAAACCCGCGATACAGCAGGCTTGGAAGCCTGCGGTACGAAAAAATCGCCTCGTCCCCGCCGTCGGATTTGAAAACCATGAAATGCCCATCAGGTGCAGGATATGTCACTGCACTCCCAAAGGCCTCCGGGCTGAAAAGCGCCAACCGCTCCGGGACGTACTGCGGTTCGGGTGGCGCGGGGTTATTTCCAAATGAAACCGCCTTGCTGGACTGAGATGAATTCGGGCTGAGCACCCGGGTTTAAGGAGGGTTCGTAGTTCTCCAGTATGTAGTTGCCGTTGGTGGTGGCTGTGAATTGCAACTGCAAATAGACGATGAAACCAACACCACCAGGACTCGCGAGAGTGACATCAAAGGAGGAATCCGACTGAAACCAAGCGGCCACCGGGCTATAGGCGGCAGCGGTGTAGGGACAAGTGTAACTGATGCCAGAATTGGTGGTGGCAAATTCATTGGCGGACGTCAGGTTGAGGGTGTTCGTTTGACCGGTGGAGGTAAGGACGAGTTTGTGGCCGCTCCAGGTTTTGGGCACCAGGTTGGTGGCGGTGTAATACTGGATCGTGCCCGAACTGTCGCCATTGGTGAAGACGGCCCAACCCGGGGTGACAAACGTCAGGTCAATCACCTGAGTGGCGTTGCTGACGGCATCCGGCGGTTGCTGGTTGGTGAGCGACAACTGCGCGGTCAAGGGGTTGACGCCGGGGAATACGCCTTCGAGGGCATATTCATAAGTGCCGACGGCACTGTCATCATAATTGGTGTCCGTGGAGAACTGGCTGAAGGTGTTGGTGCCAAAGCTGATTTGGAAGGAGGAGCGGTCGGCGGGGGTGACGATGGCGGCGAGGCCCGCCAAACTCGTCGGGGTGGCGGTCAGGGTCAGATTGGCCACGCTGCTGGTCACGCTGCTGGAGTATTCGGAGACGATCACGCGATAGCTGCCGGCCTGGTTGGTGGTCAACCCCGTCAGGTCAAGGGTCGTGGCGGTCTGGCCGGCCAGGTTGGTGGCGTTGTGCTGCCATTGGCAGGCGAGCGATCCGCTGCCGGTGGCCGCGACTGAAAAGCCGGCGGCACCCCCATAGAAGGCGGACACACTGGCGGGTTGAGTTTGAATGGCGGGCGGCTGATAGAAATTGGCGGTCAGTTCCAGATTGGAACTCATGGTGAAGGTCAGGGCAGCGCGGTTGGTGAGCGTGGCCAGGCCGGCATTCAAGGTCGGACTGCAAATCATCCAATCATTGAACAACCAGCCGGTGGCGGGCACGGCGGTCAGGGTGTAGCTGCGGTCCACTTGGAGCCAGGCGTTGCTGTAATAGGGGGTGATGGTTCCCAAACCGTTGGTGAACAGTTGCAGCGGGGCCAGAATGATTTTATCCACGGCGAGCGTGTTGGTGGCGGACGGGGTGCCATTGGGGTCGCAGGCATAGGCTTGGAACCAGTTGGTGCCCGTGGTGAGGGCCAGCGCGGCCGACCAGTTGGTGGAGCCGGTGGCCGTGAGCCAGCCGTTGCTGTTGAGCTGGCACATCACCCCGGCCACGCGCCAGTTGCTGTCTTTGGCGGTGCCGCAGACGGTAAAGAGGCTGGTGCTGACGAGCTGACCGTTGACCAGATTGGTGACGGTGATCGCCGGCTTGGTCTGGTCGGTGAAGCTGGCGGTGAACGAGAGGTTGGACTCCATGGTGAAGGACAGGGCGGCTTTGGTGTTGGTGACACTGCCGGTCCAGTTGACGAAGCCGAAGCCGGCGGCAGGCACGGCGGTGAGGGTGTAGTTGCGGCCCACTTGCAACCAGGCGTTGCTGTAATAGGGGGTGATGGTTCCCAAGCCGTTGGTGAACAGTTGCAAGGGGGCCAGGACGACATTGTCCAAGGTCACGGTGTTGGTTTTGGAATGCAGGCCGGTGGAGTCGCAGGAGTAAGCCTGGAACAGGTTGGTGCCGGCATTGAGCGCGAGGGTGGCCGACCAGTGGTTGGTGGTGAGGGCCAGCGCGGCCGGCCAGTTGGTGGCATTGGTCCAGCCGGCGCCGTTGATCTGGTAATTCACGCCCGTGAGCTGCCAGTTATCCCCGGCGGCACCCTGGACGGTGAAAACGTTGGTGCAGACCGGTTGGCCGGACACGAGGTTGGTGATGGAAAGGGTCGGCGGAATCGCATCCTTGAAGTTGGCGGTCAAGGACAGGTTGGACGCCATGATGAAGGTCAGGGCGGCTTTGTTCGTGGTCAGACTGCCGGTCCAATTGACGAAGCTGAAACCAGAGGCAGGCGCAGCGGTGAGGGTGTAGCTGCGGCCCACTTGCAGCCAGGCGTTGCTGTAATAGGGGGTGATGGCTCCCAAGCCGTTGGTGAAGAGTTGCAAGGGGGTGAGAGCGACCAGATCCACGGTGGCCGTGTTGGTGGCGGACCGGGTGCCGGTGCCGTCCACGGCAGACACTTGAAAGACATTGGTGCCGGAAATGAGATTCAAGGTGGCGGACCAGTTGGTCCCTTGGTTGGTGCTGGCGGCCGGGGTCCAACCGGCACCGTTGAGCTGGTATTCCACGCCGGCGAGCTGCCAGTTGTCGCCGGCCGTGCCGCGAACGACAAAGCCGTTGGCGCCCACCGTTTGGCCGGACACCAGATTGGTGATTTCAACGGTGGGCCGGGTATTGTCCGTGAAGTTGGCGGTGAAGGACGAATTGGTCGCCATGGTGAAGCTCAAGGCCGCGCGGTTGGTGGTCCAACCGCCGGTCCAGCCGGCAAAGGTGAACCCATGGCCGGCGGTGGCCGTCAGCACATAGTTGGAGCCCAAGGGCAGCAAATCACCATTCAGATTGGGGGTGATGCTGCCGAGACCGTCGGTGGTCAACGTCAGAACCGCTCCGGCCAGATATTTTACGAGCAGGGTGTTGGTGGTGGAGGGGTATCCGAAACCATTGATGGCAAAGGCTTGGATGACATTGGTGATTCCGTAGTCGGGCATGAAACTGGCGGACCAGTTGGTGGTGCCGGTGGCGGTCAACCAACCGCCGGAGTTGACCTGGTAAAAGACACCGGCGACGGCGGCAACATCTGCCATCGTACCGACGATGGCCGCCGTGCCGGTGATGATTGCCGGTGCTGAATACAAATTGGTGACCACGCCGCCAGACGAGGGAGAAACAAATGACAGCAAAGGCTCCATGGCGTTGTCAAAATTGGCGGTCAGTGACAATCCGGGGGACATGGTGAAGGTTAAATTGGTGCCGGTGCCCAAAACATATCCGTTTTCATCCGTCCAGCTTGTCAAAACCCAACCGTTTGCCGGGCTGGCGGTGATAGAATAACCGCCGCCCACCGCCAATGGCGCGTCGGTATAATCCGGCGAAACCGTTCCCTGTCCGGTGACTTGCACGGTCAGCAGATTGGTGGCCGGGGCGTCCTGATTGGTGACATTGACGAAGGATAGCACCGTGGCAGCCGCCCCGATGGCGCTCTGAATCTGCACATAAACCGGATAGTTGCCGGGACAGGCGTAGTTGTGCGAGCCCAGGACCGCCTTTTGACCGGCGGCATTGGCAGTGACGACGCCGCTGTTGGTAGTGTCGTCCCCCCAATTGATGAAGGCGGTGAAATTCGTGCTGGCACCATATGCGACACCGTTGGTAAACACGGCCAGCAGTTCATTGGCAAATGGCACAGAGGCCAGGGCGTTGACGGTGTTGGTTCGGGCTGAAATGGGCGTGTCGCCGAAGACGAAAGTGTACTCTTCCTGGCTGTAATAGTCCGAATCGGAAGCCAGGTAGGGATACATGATAACGCTCAGGTGGCCGACATAATTGGTTGCAGGCTCGATGAACAGTTGCAACTTGCCATAGGCGTTGGTGACATTGTACGTCAAGGTCTTATAGGTGTTGACCAACTGGTTATAACTGGAGTTGGTGCCGTTGGCTTTGGAGATGGCATCGGCCAGACTCCCGTCCCAGCTTAACTCGTCCCCGGCCAGTTCGATGGCGCTGATGAAGTTGGTCAACGTGGTGTTGATGGGGGCGACCAGATTGGTCACGGTGTTATTCGGAAAGAGAAACGGCTGACCGTTGTCGTTGGTGTCGGTCTTCGTGGTGGCCGTAAACGTATTGGTGGCGAATCCGCCGGCCCCGTCGCTGGCAATGACGGTGATGGTGCCGGTGATTCCGGAAACATTGGTGGCGGTCAGGGTGAGCACGGTGTCGGTGGTGTTGGTGACGTAGGCGGCCGTCTGGATGATTTCCTCGGCCAGGGGAAAGTCGTTGGTGTTCACCGTCGTGAGGCTGATGTTGGTGAGCACATTAAAGCCGCGAACCAGTTGGCCGAACAGGGTGTAGTCGAAATCGAGGGAGCGCTGGGCCCCGATGGTGACGAAGAACTGGGAGCCGTCGGTGTTTTTGCCGGAATTGGCGAGGGCGAGCTGGCCGTTGCCGCTGAACATCGCCTGGGGATTAAACTCTTCATCATACTGGAAGACCAGGCCGCCCGTGCCGTTGGTCAGGGGGTCGCCGCCCTGAATGACGAAGTTGGAAACGACGCGATGAAAGATGGTGTTGCTGTTGTAGAAGCCCGACTGGGTCAAGCCCTGGAACACGTTGACGGCGTGCGGGGCGTATTCGGGAAACAGCATGAAAGTGAGGGCGCCGACATTGGTGACGGTGGTCAGGCCGCCCCGGAAGGGCGTTGGATAGGCTCCCGGCGCATTGGCGGGGGCGGCCTGGGCGACGGTTAATTGCCAGAAGGGGTTGTTGGTGTGCAGGACCACGGCGATGGCATTGGTGCTGCTGGTCACGGTATACGTTAGTGGCAGCCCGGAGGGCGACGCGGCGGTGACGGGCAAAATCAATGATTTGCCGGCGGGAATGGTGACGCCAGCCAGCGGGTCAATCACGGGCGCCGTCAAAGCGGAAACCGTCAATAAAGCCGAGGCCAACATGCCGAGGGTAAACTTAAGGGAGTTCATATCTTGATGAACTGAGCTTGCCAAAACCCCCGGCCGCAGGCAATTTATTTCAACATGTCGTTGACGCGCAACTTCTTACGCAGCCGGCCGTTGTCGGCCACCATGGCATAACGGTACCGGCCGGGGACGGGGATGGCATAATATTCGCCGCCGGAGGCCTCGACCATGAGGCTGCCCGCCGCGACGTCCCACAGGCGGATGCGGCGTTCGACGTAGGCATCCAGCCGGCCGCTGGCGACGTAGGCGAGTTCCAGGGCGGCGGAGCCCATGATGCGGATTTTTTTGGCGCGCCGGATCAGGCGGTTCAGGGAGGGCAGACACTTCACCAGACTGGCGGTGCTTTTGGAAAAGCCGAGGGCGATGATGGATTCCTCAATCCGCGTGCGGTCGCTGACATGGACAATGCGTCCGTTCAACCGCGTGGGCTGGCCCCGGATGACGGTCCACAATTCATTGGCAAACGGATCGCAGATGACTCCGACGACGGATTGCCGGGACTGTTGCAGGGCGATGGAAACGGCGGCGTGCGGCAGGCCGAAGGCATAATTCACGGTGCCATCAATGGGGTCCACCACCCAGCGGTATTCGGCGTTCATATCGCCGGTGACGCCCTCCTCGCCCAGCACGGGGATGGCGGGAAAGGATTTGGCCAGGGTTTTCTCGATGAGTTTCTGGCAGCGGACATCCAGTTCCAGCTTGATGTCGTGGGGGTCGCTGAGATTGACGTGCTTGGGTTTGTGCCAGTTGGCGAACATGACCGCGCCGGCGGCGCGGGCGGCGGTAACGGCGGCCGCGAGGGCGGCTTTTAAGTTTACATTCACACTGCCTTGATGCCAGCAAATGAGGCGGGGGTCGAGATTAAAGGGCGCATGAAGAAAAATTCAAAGATCAAAATTCAAGGGAAACTCAAATTGCAAAATTCAAGCAAAGGGACGTCATCGGGGCGCGGTGCTCAGGGGAGAGACTTTTCAATCGTGTCGGCGTGAACATCCAGTCCCAGCTTGATCGTCTGATGGGGTTGGGT
>CAZUBG010000058.1:0-25730 GCA_964618545.1 uncultured Bifidobacteriaceae bacterium
AGGCCCCGGTCGGTCGTTCCCACCGACACGGTTGAATTCCCGAATTAGAACTGCCCCCGGCCCGGCCCCAACCAAACGGTCCCAACCAGGTGACAAAATCAAATCGGTGCTACAAATAGGCCGCGCCTACGGCGCTGGGAGGCCCCGGTCGGTCGTTCCCACCGACACGGTTGAATTCCCGAATTAGAACTGCCACCGGCCCGGTCCCAACCAAACGCTCCCAACCAGGTGACAAAATCAAATCGGTGCTACAAATAGGTCGCGCCTACGGCGCTGGAAGGCCCCGGTCGGTCGTTCCCACCGACACGGTTGAATTCCCGAATTTAGAATTGCCCCCGGCCCGGCCCCAACCAAACGGTCCCAACCAGGTGACAAATTTATCTCAGGATTTGACCTCCGGTCCTGGCGAACCGGAGTGCTCTGCTTTCTGCGCGCCGGCCTCGAGTTCAAACAGCAGGTTGTCGCGGCAGACATCGCATTGGGCGGAGATCACGGGCAGGTCGCGCAACTGATTGGCGGCCAGCCATTGCGTGAAGACGCCGGCATCGGAGGCGTGCCGGAAATAGGCGGTGGCGTGGGTGAGGTCGGCAAAGGTGTACGCCTGCGCCTGCAGGATCGCCCCGACCACGTCCATGGTCTGTTTCACCTGCTGGCGGATATCGCCGGTCCAGAGGGTTTTTCCCCCGTGCGCAATGCTGGCGGTGCCGGAAATGAACAGCCGCCGGCCGGTGTTCGAGGTGATTTCCATGGCGCGGCTGAAGGAGCTGCCATAGGCCGGGGCGGGACATTGCAGCGGGGACGCGGTTTCCCGGGCGCGGGCGTGTTTGTCCAATGGACGGAAAGCCCACGCGGCCAGGGCGAGGGCGGTGCCGGCGGGATTTTTTGCGCCCACGCCGGTGCTGGCCGGCAGTGAACCGGTGTGAAATTTGACCCCGGAATAAACCCCGGTCCGCGCCTGGTTGAAGTCGTCGTACCACGCCAGAATGTCATCGAGATAAAACCACGTCCGCACCAAGTCGGCGATTTCAAACCCGGCCGACGCCAGCAGGGTTTGCAACTGGTCGAGCACCCGGCAGGTCTGGGCGGCGCGTGTGAGCGTTGGGTCGGCCGGGGTGAGTCCGCCCAGCACGCATTGCCGGGCGCCCCCGTCCGTGAACACGGAGCCGACGACGCGGCCGTTGAATTCGAGGCGCTCCACGCCGCCGGTGAACGCGTACACCTGGATGCCCGCCACCGGAGTGCCGTTACAGGCCGCGCCCTCCACCCAGGTCACGGGCCAGTCCACCATGCCCAGGTGCCTTTGAAAGGCCTCTTGCACCGCTGTCCGCCCGCGGCGCTGGCCGAAGACGAGCAGATGCAGGGGGGTGGCGTCCTGTTCGCGCAGGGCGGCGGTCAGGCGGCGGCAGAGGGCCTCCATGCCTTCGCCGGGCAGCGGAAGGAGCGTGAACGGGATTTGCACACCGGCCCGGGCCTCCAGTTGAAGAGAGGAAGCCGTCCCTGGATTTTTGACGACAAATGACATCCCCTCATTCGACGCCGGGCCGGGGCCAATAGTTACAAGGGATCCTGCTTTAATCCGAGATATAACCTTAATTAACTAATCGGTTATTGTTGCGCGAATGCCAATATATGTGTCGTAATTTTTGAAGCATTTGCCGCGCCCCCCTCGTCTAATGAGGCGGTGCAACTGAACCCGAATTTTGGAGTTGGGGGGAATGCGCGTCCCCGGCGCCGCTCGAAGCGTCCGCAGGCGGCGGGCGTCCCGCCCGGCGGGAGATTTCCATGCACCCCGGGGGAGAATTCCCCGAAGCCCGTTTCATGCCTTGAACCCCTGAACCGGGATGCCTTCACCAAGCGGGACCGGCTTCCAGCCGGTTGCCAGGGACTGACAGGCTGGCAGCCTGTCCCACTCTTGGCAGCCCTCCCCGGGTCCGGGTTGGGGGCCAGGGGGCTGGGCGGCAGGATCATTGGGTGGGGGCTGTGGCTGGGGCTGCTGCTGCTGGCGATGCGGCTGGCGGCGGCCACGCCGTTTGAAAGCGCCGCCCCGCTGGCACCACAAAATAAAATTGACGAACTGGTGTTTGCCCGGCTGGAGGCGCTGCATCTTACTCCGGCGCGACCCTGCTCGGACCCGGTGTTTGTGCGGCGGGTTTACCTGGATGTCACCGGCACGCTGCCGTCCGCGTACGAGGCGCAGTCGTTCATTCTCGACCGCAATCCCGCGAAACGGCGGCTGCTGATTGACCGGTTGCTGGCGAGCGACAACTTCGCGGACTATATGGCGCTCAAATGGAGCGATGCACTCCGCATCAAGGCCGAGTTTCCCATCAATCTCTGGCCGAACGCGGCGCAAACCTACCATCACTGGGTCTGTGACGCCATCCGCACCAACCGTCCCTGCGATCAGTTTGCCCGGGAGTTGCTCACCGCCAGCGGCAGCGATTTTGAAAATCCGCCGGTGAATTTTTACCGGGCCCTGCAAAACCGGACGCCGGCCGGCATGGCGCAGGCGGTCGCCCTGACCTTTCTCGGGGAACGCACGGACCACTGGCCGTCCAACCGGCTGGCGAATCTGGCGGTGTTTTTCGCAAATGTGGACCGCAAGGCCACCGGTGAGTGGAAGGAGGAAATCATTTATTTCAACCCCGCCGCAACCAATGCCGAGGCGCTGAACGGCTCGCCGCGCCGGGCCATTTTGCCCGACGGTTCCCGGGTGACCCTGTCGCCCGACCGGGACCCGCGCGCGGTGTTCGCCGACTGGCTGGTCCGGGACCCGCAGTTTGCGCGCAGCCTGGTCAACCGGACCTGGTCGTGGCTGTTCGGCCGGGGCATCGTGCAGGAGCCGGACGATTTCCGGACGGACAATCCGCCGGTTAACCCCGAGTTGCTCACCTGGCTGGCGCAGGATTTTGCCGCCTCCGGCTATGACTTCAAACAACTCTGCCGGACGATCCTGAATTCCCAGACGTACCAACTCGCCCCGCTGCCGGCGGATGCCAGCCCGGCGGCGGCGGCCAACTTCGCCAGTTATCCCCTGCGGCGGCTGGATGCGGAGGTGCTGATTGATGCGATTGATCAGCTCACCGGCACGAATGAAAACTATTCCAGCGCCATTCCGGAGCCCTACACGTTCATTCCCGACAACCTGCGCTCCATCGCGCTGCCGGACGGCAGCATCACCAGTTCGTTTTTGGAAATGTTCGGCCGGCCCCCGCGCGACACCGGGCTGGAATCCGAGCGCAACAACCGCATCTCGGCGGCGCAAAAACTGTGCCTGCTCAACTCCAGCCAGATGCAGCGTAAAATCGAGCAAAGCCGGATGATTACGTTTCAGACCTCGACCGGTCGTCTGCCGGGTGATGTCGTCACGGGCATGTACCTGGGCATTCTCTCGCGTTTTCCCACGGCGGCGGAAACCAAAACGGCGGAGGATTATTTCCAATCCGGCATTGGCCGGCGGCAGGCGACCGTGGACCTGGCCTGGGCGTTGATGAACAGCACGGAATTTCTGTACCGGCACTAAACCAACACGCATATGAACCCAAAATATTTTGATATTGAAAAACAGCGGCCGCGCCTGAGCCGGCGCGAAGCCATCCGGCGCGCCCTGTTTGTCGCCAGCGGACTGGTGCTGGCCGATCACTTGTCCTTCAAGGCCTTTGCCGCGCCGCCCAACGCCCGCGCCAAGGCCGTGATCCAAATCTGGATGTGGGGCGGCCCTTCGCACACCGATGTTTTTGATCCCAAGCCCGACGCCGGCTACGATTATTGCGGGCCGCTGAAGAGCCCCATCGAGACGAATGTGCCCGGCATCCGGATTGGCGAACTGACGCCGCTGCTCGCCAAACAGGCCGACAAGTATTCGCTGATCCGGAGCATGACGCACGGCAACAACGGCCACGAGACCGCCTCCTACATCGTGCAAACGGGACGCCAGCCGGGCGGACGCCTGGTGTATCCCTGCGTGGGCGCGGTGGTGTCGCTGGCGAAAGGCTACGACGCCGGCTACAAGGGGCTGATTCCCCCGTACGTGGTGGTGACCGAGCCGCAGGGCCGGTTTGACGAGGCGGGTTTTTTGGGGGCGCGCTTCCGGCCCTTCGCCACCGGCGGCAACCCGGCGCAAACGCCGTTCGCGGTTGAAGGCGTGGTGTCCCCGGGCATCACGGAGCAGCGCCAGAAGAGCCGCCGTGAACTGCTGCACGAACTGGATGCGCTGGCGCGGGCGCTGCCGGAAGACCCGCAGGTCACGGCGGCCACACAGGCGGAAAACCTGGCGTACGACATGATTTTGGGCGACGGCGCGAAGGTGTTTGATTTGTCCCAGGAAAAGCCCGAGATGCGCGACCGTTACGGGCGCAGCAAGTTCGGCCAGTCCTGCCTGGTGGCGCGGCGGCTGGTGGAACACGGAATTCCGTATATCACCATCAATTACGCCGGCTGGGACACGCACAAGGAAAATTTCCAAACCATGCGGCGGGAATTGCCGAACATGGACAAGGGCATGGCCGCGTTGCTCCAGGATTTGAGTGAGCGCGGCCTGCTCGACAGCACCATTGTCTGGTGGGGCGGTGAATTTGGCCGCACGCCCAAGGTCCAGTGGGAGGCGCCGTGGAACGGCGGCCGCAACCATTGGGGCAAGGTGTTCACCGCGCTGGTGGCCGGCGGCGGGTTCCGGGGCGGCCAGGTGATCGGCTCGTCCGATGCGCGCGGGGAAGAGGTGAAGGACCGCCCGGTGTATCCGGTGGACCTGATCGGCAGCATCTACGCGCAGATGGGCATCGCCGCGACGACCAAACTGCCGAACCCCGAGGGGCTGCCGCTGGCGGTCATGCCCGGCGCGGACGAAGGCATCAAGTCCGCTGGCTTGCTGAAGGAAATCATGACGGCGTGATTTTTTGACCGAATGACAGAATTTGCAGAATTTGGGTTTTGTTCGTTTTGTCATTTTGTCGAACCCGGTTGACAACCGTGAAATCCTGAACTATCACCGGCACGTGCGATTCAGGATCAAGCGCGAAATGCGAGCAGCAATCTGTTAGATCACAGATATGGCCAAACCCAAGCAAAGCATACCGGATTTGATGATTGCCGCAGGCATATTGCTCATTGTGGGCGGTATTCCTGGCATGATTATTTCTGTGTTTCTTCTTTATCATGATGTTCACAGTGGAATCTACAGGGACCGCCAGGGGGCGATTTTTTTTGGTGGCATTATGACGATAGCCGTTGGAGTCACAGGCGGCCTATTTCTTTTGACAGGTAATTCCATCGTGAAGCGACGCTGGAAGGCGAAAGAGAAGATATTGCCAAAATGATGCTTCCTAACAAATCTCAGGAGCCAGCCGCCGTTGGTGCCGTCCCTGCCTTCGGCCCAGCGGGCCGCGATTCCTCAGCCCAGCCCAACGGGCCGGGTCTGCGTGCCAACCTGGGGTGCGGCCTGAAAGGCCGCGATCCATTCCGGGTTGGTCGTTATCGCGCCCCGTTGGGGCGCAGATGGGTTGGGTGGCGGAATGCCAGAGAGGTTTCTGGCACCCTTCCGGGGTGCTTTCGGTTCCGGCCCGGGGTCCGGGGGTATCGCGGTGCTCAACCCCCGGCTACTGTCTGCCAACCCTCCGGGTTGGAGAGCCGTGCAACCCACAGGGTTGCCAGCGAGAAATACGATCCCCAATGTTTGTTATGAACCCTCACACTTTCTGGCACCCCTCCGGGGTGCTTTCGGTTCCGGTCCGGGGTCCGGGGGTATCGCGGCGCTCAACCCCCGGCTACTGTCTGCCAACCCTCCGGGTTGGGGAGCGGGGCAGCCCGAAGGGTTGGGTTGGGAGGCGGAGCAACCCGGAGGGTTGCCAGACAGTAGCCGGAGGTCGCTGCAACGCGAAGACCTCCGGTAGGGAGCCGCAGTGTGAAAGGCACCCTGGCGGGGTGCCAGAACGCCGGCACAATCACCGGCCCCGACCGTTTGAATCTTGGATTTTGAAATTTGGATTTTCCGCCCTGCTGTTCCTGGTCGCGGGCGGCGCCGCCTTCGCGCAACCGGCCCCGCATCTGGCCTATGTCTATCCGGCGGGCGGGCGAACCGGCGCGGTGTTTCAGGTGACGGTGGGCGGACAAAATCTGCTGACCGCTTCCAATGCCTTCATTTCCGGGCCGGGCGTCACGGCCACCGTGCTGGACCGCACCCGGCCCATGAACCAAAAGGATTTCAACGATCTGCGCGATCAGCTCAAGGTGTTGCGCGAGAAATTCCAGGACTCGCGCAAAGGCGGTACGAATGTCTGGACCGAGACCGACGCGGCGGAACGCGAGGAGGTTCGCGCGAAAATCCTCCGCAACCCGCCCAACCGCACCGCCGCTCCGGCCATGCTGGACACCGTGACGCTGCGGGTCGCCATCGCCGCCGACGCCCCGCCGGGCGACCGCGAAATCCGCCTGGGCACGCCCACCGCGCTGTCCAATCCGTTCCGGTTCTGCGTCGGCACGCTGCCCGAAGTCTCCAAACCCGCCGCGCGTCCGGCCAATCCCGACTTCGACAAGTTTCTGGAGACCCTCGGGGGCAAACCCCTGCCCGCCGGCACTCCCAAATATGAAGGCCGCCTCACCCCGCCCGCCCTCGCCAACGGCCAGATCATGCCCGGGGGCGTGGATCGTTACCGGTTTTTTGCGACGGAGGGACAATCCCTGGTCCTGGCCATCAGCGCGCGCCAGCTCATCCCGTACCTGGCCGATGCCGTGCCCGGCTGGTTCGAGCCCGTGCTGACGATTTTTGACGACAAGGGCCGCGAGCTGGTCTGCGAGGAGCGCTTCCACTTCAAGCCCGACCCGGTCATCCATTTGGCCGTCCCGCACAACGGAGAGTATACCGTCGAGATTCATGATTCCATTTTTCGCGGACGGCAGGATTTCGTCTACCGGCTGGCCATTGGCGAACTGCCGTTTGTCACCGCCATTAATCCGCTCGGCGGCCGGCTCGGTGAAAAGACCACCGTGACGCTCACCGGCTGGAATCTCGCGTCCTCCTCACTCATTCACGACAACATCCGGGCCGGAATCACGGCGCTGACCGGCGATTTTTTCAACGCCGTTCCCTTCATTGTGGATGATCTGCCCGAAAGTTCCGCGCTGGAAACGGCCGATTCGGTGGAAACCGCGCAAGCCGTCACCCTGCCCGTCATCCTCAACGGCCGCATCAGCCGCCCGGGCGTGGGCAGTGTGTTCCAATTCACCGGCCGGGCCGGGCAGAACATTGTTGCGGAAATATTTGCGCGGCGGCTGGATTCGCCGCTGGATTCGTTCTTGCGCCTGACCGATGCGGCGGGCAAACAGCTCGCCTTCAACGACGATTTTGAGGACAAGGGTTCCGGGCTGGACACCGGCCATGCCGACTCGTATCTCACCGCCACCC
The DNA here is from genome assembly GCA_964618545.1 of uncultured Bifidobacteriaceae bacterium. Lineage (GTDB taxonomy): Bacteria > Verrucomicrobiota > Verrucomicrobiia > Limisphaerales > UBA11358 > UBA11358. Next base: position 7,400 of record CAZUBG010000058.1, read on the forward strand.
TGCCCGCCGACGGGAGCTATTATCTGCACCTGACCGACACGCAGGGCAAAGGCGGGCCGGACTTCGCCTATCGGTTGCGCCTCAGCGAGCCCCGGCCGGATTTCGCGCTGCGCCTCGTGCCGTCCAGCCTCAGCCTGCGCACCGGCATGAGCACGCCGGTCACCGTCTGGGCGCTGCGCCGGGACGGCTTCACCAACGCCATCAACTTGGAATTGAAGGATGCGCCGCCGGGATTTTCCCTGAGCGGCGCGCGCATTGCGGCCGGAAAGGATCAGGTGCAATTCACCTTGAAAGCCCCGTCGCAACCACTGGATTCCCCCGTCTCCCCGGCCCTGGATGGCAGTGCGCAGATCGGCGGAAAGCTCGTCACGCGCGACGCCGTCCCCGCCGAGGACATGATGCAGGCGTTTTTTTACCGGCAGCTTGTGCCGTCGAAGGAACTCCTGGTGACGGTGGCCGGACCGGCGCGGCCGTTCCTGGCCAACGCCTTCAAAATTCTCAGCGCCACGCCGGTGAAAATCCCCTCCGGCGGCACCGCGCGCGTGCGGGTGAGCGCGCCGTCGGCCGCGTTTTTGCAGCGCTACGATTTGGAACTGAACAACGCCCCGGCGGGAATTTCGCTGACGGGGGTTTCCACCACTCCCGGCGGCGTGGAGCTGATGATTGCCGGGGAGGCCGACACGCTGACGCCCGGTTCAACGGGGAATCTGATTTGCGATGTCGTGCCCAAACCCACCGCCGCTGCGAACCCGGCGAAGAAAGCGGCCAATCCACAGCGCCGTGGCGCGGTGGCCACGCTGCCGGCCATCCCGTACGTTGTTTCGACGGAGTGACCGGCCTGCCTCATTTCGGCTGGCGCAATTTGCTGTCGCGCTTCTTAAACCATTCCACGCCCAGTTCATTCAGGGTCCGGGTCTTGAGAATGCGTTCGGCCATCGGAAACACAATCCGCTCCTCCTTGTCAAAATGATCGCGGGAGGCGGTCACGGCGCTCAGCAAAATTTCCCGGGCGCTCCTGAGGTTCCTCGCCTTTTGCACCTTTTCCAACTCCTGATCAATCATTTCATGCTCGTGGTGGAACGTCTCCTTCTGCCCGAGTTGATCAAAGCAATGTTCCAGCGGCTCAATGAACAAATCATCCTCGGTGCGGGAATGCGGGGCCATCATTTTGCCCATGATCAGGCCCAGCGACTTCACCTCCGACAGCGTTTTGCTCTGCGGGACCGTGGCCTCAATATGGTCGAACAAATTGTGGAAGACCGCGTGTTCCGCCATTAAGATTTCGGTGATTTTCATATTGGTCATGCCTAACTTGGGTGCGCGTCCATCCCGGCGCAAGAACAAACCGGATGGCGGTCGCCGAAGACATTGTCCACGCGGCTCACGGACGGCCAGAATTTGTAATCGAGCAGACTGTTGACCGGATACGCCGCCTGCCGGCGCGAATACGGCCGGTCCCATTCGTCCATGGCGATAATATCGGCCGGGTGCGGCGCATGCTTGAGCACGTTGTTCTTCGCATCCACCCCGCCGGACTCCACCGCCTGCATCTCGGCGTGAATGGCGATCATCGCGTCGCAAAAACGGTCCAGTTCAAATTTGGATTCGCTCTCGGTGGGCTCCACCATCAGCGTGCCGGCCACCGGGAAGGAGAGCGTCGGCGCATGAAAACCGTAATCCATCAGCCGTTTGGCCACGTCCTCGGCGGTCGTGCCCTTGAAACCCCGCAGGTCAAGGATGCATTCATGAGCCACGAGCTCATGGTGCCGGTAGAGCGTGGGGAAATAATTCTCCAGCCGCTTGGAAATGTAATTGGCGTTGAGAATGGCGTAACGGGTGGCCTCGGTCAGGCCGTCGGCCCCCATCATGGCGATGTACATCCAGGAGATGGGCAGAATGCCGGCGCTGCCCCAGGGCGCGGCCGCCACCGCGCCAATCGGGCTTTCGCCGCCCAGATTGATCACCTGGTGTCCCGGCAGAAATTCCACCAGGTGTTCCGCCACGCCAATCGGGCCGACCCCCGGGCCGCCGCCGCCGTGCGGAATGCAAAACGTCTTGTGCAAATTCAGGTGGCAGACATCCGCCCCGATGAAGCCGGGGCTGGTCAGCCCCACCTGTGCGTTCATATTGGCCCCGTCCATGTACACCTGTCCGCCATGGGAGTGGACGATCTCGCAGATTTCGCGGATGCCCGCTTCAAACACCCCGTGCGTGGAGGGATACGTCACCATCAGGCACGCGAGATCGGAGGCATGCGCCTCGGCCTTGGCGCGCAGGTCGGCCAGGTCAATGTTGCCGCTGGCATCGCACGCCACGGCCACCACCTTCAGGCCCGCCATCGTCGCGCTGGCGGGATTCGTGCCGTGCGCCGAGGTCGGAATCAGGCACACGTTCCGCTGCGTTTCCCCGCGGCTTTCATGCCAGGCGCGGATCACCAGCAGGCCGCTGTACTCGCCCTGGGATCCGGCGTTGGGCTGAAGCGAAATGGCCGCAAAGCCCGTGATTTCCGCCAGCCACGCCTCCAACTGCCCGAACATTTTCTGGTAACCCCGCGTCTGTTTCAGCGGGGCAAAAGGATGGATTTTCGCAAATTCCGGCCACGAGATCGGGAACATCTCCGCCGAGGCGTTCAGTTTCATCGTGCAGGACCCCAGCGGGATCATCGAGGCGGTCAGGGACAAATCGCGCGCTTCCAGCCGTTTGAGATACCGCAGCATTTCCGTTTCCGAATGATACCGGTTGAAGTTGGGGTGGGTGAGAAACGCCGAGGTGCGCCGCAGGGCGGCGGGAATCCCGCCCGCGCTCAACGCCAATTCCGGGTCGGTGGCGGCCACCGGCTTGAGGCCGAAGACCGTGAGGATTAAATTCACTTCCGCCAGGGAGGACACTTCGTCGAGCGAAAGGCCCGCGCGGGTGGCGTCCAGGTGCCGGAAATTCAGGTTCTTCGCTTCGGCGGCCTTGTGCAGGGCGGCGGCATCGGCGGTCCGGACCGTCAGCGTGTCGAAGAACGTGGCGTTGACCGTGGGGAAACCGCCCTGGGCCAGCCGCCGGGCGAGCAGCCCCGTCAGGGCGTGAATCCGCCCGGCAATCCGCGTCAAACCCGCCGGCCCGTGGTAAACCGCGTAGAGCGCCGCCATGTTGGCCAGCAGCGCCTGCGCCGTGCAAATGTTGCTGGTCGCCTTTTCGCGCCTAATGTGCTGCTCGCGGGTCTGGAGCGCCAGGCGCAGCGCCGGCCGGCCGCGCGAGTCTTTGGAAACCCCCACAATGCGCCCCGGCAAATGCCGTTTCAAAGCATCCCGCGTGGCAAAAAACGCCGCATGCGGCCCGCCGTAACCCAGCGGCACCCCCAGGCGCTGCGAGCTGCCAACGGCCAGGTCCGCCCCCCATTCCCCCGGCGGCTTGAGCAGCGTCAGCGCCAGTAAATCCGTCGCCGCGGCCACCAGCGCGCCGGCGGCATGGGCCCGGGCGGTGAAATCGGCGTAATCATTGGCCGCCCCCAGGGTGTCCGGATATTGCACCAACGCGCCGAACACCTGTCCGGTGAATTGGAAGGTCGCCGGATCCCCGGTCACCACCTCAATCCCCAGCGCCTGCGCGCGGGTCCGCACCACCTCGATGTTCTGGGGATGGCAACCGGCCGCCACGAACCAAATCCGGCGGTCCGGTTTGAGCGCCCGGCACATCACCATGGCCTCGGCGGCGGCGGTGGCTTCATCCAGCATCGAGGCGTTGGCCGTGTCCAGCCCGGTCAAATCCGAGACCATCGTCTGGAAATTCAACAGCGCTTCCAGGCGGCCCTGGGAGATTTCCGCCTGATACGGCGTGTATTGCGTGTACCAGCCCGGATTTTCCAGCACATTCCGTTGAATCACCGCCGGGGTCAGGCAATCGTAATAGCCCATCCCAATCAGGGAGCGGCAAACCTGGTTCTGCGCCGCGAGGCTTTTCAATTCCGCCAGCGCCTCGGCTTCCGTCCGGGCGGCGGGCAGTTGCAGCGGGGTCGTGAGGCGGATCGGCTGGGGCACTGCCGCATCCATGAGGGCCTCCAGGGAGGCAAAGCCCACCTGTTGCAGCATGGCGGCCGTTTCCTCCGCATTCGGACCGATGTGGCGGCGGACAAATTCCGGGTTTGAGGTGGTGATTAAATTTCCATTCAATTCCATCCGTAGAAAATAGGGTTCACCGACGGCAAAGCAAGCGCGTTTTGACGGTCCCCGTGAGCCTGACGGATCCTCATTGACTTGGCCGCGGATTTTCGGATAGTCGGTGTCATGGCCCGCACCAAGACCAATCTCCGGCCGCCGACGGGTGGCGCAACCCCGTTCCAACTCGGGTGCGTTCTGATCCTGCTCGCGCTCAGCCGCCTTCCCGCCGCTGCGCTGGAGGGCGAAATCCGCATCCACGATCCCTCGACCGTCATCACCTGCGGGGGGAATTATTACGTCTTCGGCACCGGGCGCGGCATGCCCTTCCTTGTTTCGAGCAATGGCTTCGACTGGCACCGGGGCGGCCGGGTGTTTGACCAGGTTCCCGAATCCGTCCACTCCCTGGTGCCCAAAAACGACGGCCAGACGGTTTGGGCGCCGGACATCACCCGGCTGAACGGCCAGTACTATCTGTACTACGCCATCTCCAGTTGGGGACAGTATGTGTCCGCCGTCGGTTTGCTGACCAGCCCGACGCTGGACACCAACCGTCCCGATTATCACTGGACCGACCGGGGCATGGTCGTTCATTCCGTCCCGGGGGAGAACCTCAACGCCATTGATCCCGGGGTGTGCCAGGCCCCCGACGGCACCCTGTGGCTGTGCTACGGCTCCTACTTCGGGGCCATCCAACTGGTGCGGCTTGACCCCCGGACCGGCCTTCGCTTGAGTGCCGATTCGCCCGTTTACATCATCGCGGTGGACAGCGAGGCCTCGGACATCATTTATCACGCCGGATTCTATTATCTCTTTGTGAATCACGGCAGTTGTTGCTCGGGCGACCGCAGCACCTACAACATCCGGGTCGGGCGTTCGCCGAAAATCACCGGGCCGTATCTGGACCGGCATGGCGAGGATCTGGTGCGGGGCGGCGGCACGCTGTTTCTGGCGGCGGCGGGCCGACAGATCGGCCCGGGCCACTTTGGACGCATCCTCGGGGAGGGCGTGGAGAAATTCAGTTGCCACTATGAGGCGGATCTGGACCGCGACGGGCGCTCCGTCCTGGACCTCCGGCCGCTGCTCTGGAGCGCGGATGGCTGGCCGTTGGCCGGGGAAAATCTCCGGGCCGGAACGTATCAGATTCGGTCCCAATGGACGGGCACCGTGCTGCAAGGGCCCGCCAACGACGCGGCCGGCGACGTGCAGACCGCCCGGTATCTGGTGCATGACGATCAAAAGTGGAGCATCGCCCCGGCCGGCGGCGGGTGCTACAAAATCAGCGTCGTGGCGACCGGGCGCGCTTTGACGGCGGGGGCCGAAACCGTGCGGCTGGCGCCCGAGACGGGTTCGGACGACCAGCTCTGGCAATTGGACCAGCTCACGGATGGCAGTTACCGCATTGCCTCCAAGACCGGAAAACGAGCGCTCACCACTGAGACAAAAACCAAACCCGGCAACGGCCTGGGACTTCAGGCATTTATGGGGGAAGATACGCAGCGCTGGGTGATTGCCACGCCTTGAACCTCTTGGGTGGACCACCGCTGGAACTGCCGTAGGCACCAGAGCCGGCAGAACCGTTCCCCTTCTCCTCGGGGGAGAAGGCCGGGAGGGCGGTCATTACCACTGATTATTCAGGCCGGTCAGACCTGCCGTCCCCCCGGCCTTTGCCGTTTGCACCCGGCGGACTTCGCGCTACCATGGCGCGACATGAGCATCCTGAACAGCTTTGCCACCGAGGCCGCGCGGCAGACCCTCAACCGCGTTTATCTCAAGCCCTACGGCGCGCTCACCGAGCTGGTCATTGACGCCCGAAACAAATCCGCCTGCTTGAAATTGGAACTCCACGGCGAAAGCCAGCCGCTCGAAATCAGGCTCAACCGCTATCAATTGATCGAGCGCGGCGATCAGACCTTCCTCGACCTCGGGGAAATCATCACCTCCCGCGCCTGGCTGGACACCCTGCTCCGGGAACACCTCCTCGAAAAAGTCATCAAACCCCGGCTCGCGCAAACGCCTGTGCCCGCGCTCCTTAAGCTGCTGCTCTAACCCGGTCGGAAAAATTTTGTCGCCTGCCGGCCCGTTGTTTTGCATATTGTGCCGGATGAAATCCATGACGGGTTATGGTCGGGGTGAGTGTTCCCAGGACGGGTTCAAGATCACGGCGGAGTTGGCGGCGGTCAACCGCCGGCAGTCGGAAATCTCTGTGAACCTGCCGCGCGAGCTGGAAATGCTGGAAGCCCAGGTGCGCGACCTCATCAACGGCACGGTGGCCCGCGGCCGCGTGACGGCGCGCCTGAATATTCACGCCGCCGAAGGGCAGTTGTCCGCCCGCATGCACATCAACGTCCCCCTGGCCAGGGCTTATGCCGAGGAACTGGCCCGCCTGGCCAAAACCTTGAAACTCTCCGGCAAGGTTTCCCTCGACCAGATCATCCGCGCCCCCGGCGTTTTTCAGAGCGATGAGGAATTGGTCGAGGCGGAAAGCGTCTGGCCCCTGGTCGAAAAGGCCGTCAAACAGGCGCTCGCCGCCCTGGTGAAAATGCGCGAACGCGAAGGCCATCATCTGGCCCGCGATTTGTCCGCCCGCATTGACATCATGCGCGTCGCGGTCGAAAAAGTTCAAAACCAGGCGCCGCAGACCGCCGAAAACTACCGCCGCCAGCTCCACGAACGCATCAAGTGCGCCGGTTTGGACGCCATCGCCCCGGATGACGAACGGTTGTTGAAGGAAATTGTTTTGTTTGCCGACCGTTCGGACATTTCCGAGGAACTGACCCGGTTGCACAGCCATTTCCAGCAGTTTGATGATTGCGCCAAATCCAAGGAGCCCGTCGGGCGCACCCTCGATTTTCTCGCCCAGGAAATGAACCGCGAAATCAACACCATCGGCTCCAAGGCCAATGATGCCGTCATTTCCCGCGAAGTCGTGGTCCTCAAGGCCGAACTGGAAAAATTCCGGGAACAAGCCCAAAACGTGGAATGAATCCAACCCCGCAGACCGTTCCCCCCCGGGCGGAGAGACCGGCCCCGGCCCCGGACCGCAAGCCCGCGCCCCTGCTGATCCTCATTTCCGCGCCCTCCGGCGGCGGGAAAACCACCCTCTGCAACCTCCTGCTCGAAGCCTGCCCCGGCATGACCCGGGCCGTCACCTGCACCACCCGCGATCCCCGGCCCGGCGAAAAAAACGGCGTGGATTACTATTTCATGGATGCGGAAAACTTCCTGAAGCGGCTGCAGGCCGGAAATTTTTTGGAACACGCCACCGTGTACGGCCACAGCTACGGGCTGCTGCGCCAGGAATTGCTCGGCAAACTGCGCGAAGGCCGGGACGTCCTCCTCAATGTGGATGTCCAGGGCGCGGCCACCATCAAGGAGCGCGCCTTGCAGGACCCGGAACTAAAACGGGCGCTCGTGTCCGTCTTTTTAACCCCGCCCTCGCTGAAAACACTGGAAGAACGATTGAAGCGGCGCGGCGAGGACGCGGCGCCGGTCATTCAAAAGCGGCTCGCCATGGCCCGGCAGGAAATCTCCCAATGGAAACATTTTGACTATCTCATCATCAGCAGTTCCAAGCAGGAGGACCTGCGCCAGATGCTGGCCATCGTCGAGGCCGAAAAAATGCGCACCCCCCGGTGCGCCCCGGTGAACTTTTAGAATCCACCACCCGGTGGAATGGATCTTCCAACTTGCAGGCCGGGTCCCCTGACCCGGCGTCGGGCGTTCAACTCATGTCAAGCCAGTCAGAACCTTGCCCACCCGGCTCCCAACGCCCGGTGATTCAAAACCCGCAATCCGGTGGGGCAGAGCTGCCGCTCTGCCCTGATCAAACTCCCCCGGGCTGAAAGCCCGCCCCCTGCCAGCCTGGCTCAGAGCGAGTCGGCGTACGCAGTTCTGTTTGACGACGGCAATTCCCACGCCCATACTCCTCGACGATGGTTAACCCGAGTATTCTTGCAGAATCCCCGAAATGAAATACACCGTGGTGGGCCAGCAGACCATTGATGAACTTCCGACCCTGCACCGGTTGATCCAGGGAGACGCCCGCGATTTATCCTTTATTCCCGACGAATCCATCCACCTGGTGGTGACCTCGCCGCCCTATTGGACGCTCAAGGTTTACAACGATTCCAAGGGGCAGATGGGACACATCAAGGAATACGATGAATTTCTGGCTGAATTGAACCGGGTCTGGGAGGAGGCCTACCGGGTTCTGGTTCCCGGCGGGCGTGTCGTCTGTGTGGTGGGGGACGTGTGCCTCTCACGCCGGGAGAACCACGGGCGGCACACCGTCGTGCCCTTGCACGCGGACATTTGTGTGCAATGCCGCAAGCTCGGCTTCGACAATCTCAACCCGATCATCTGGCACAAGATTTCCAATGCCAGCTATGAGGTGAGCAACGGCTCAAAATTCCTCGGCAAACCCTACGAGCCAAACGCCATCATCAAAAACGACATCGAATTCATCCTCATGCAGCGCAAGCCGGGCGGCTACCGGCAGCCCACGGCGGAACAGCGGCGTCTGAGCATGATTCCCAAGGATAAATTCGATAAATGGTTTCAACAATTCTGGAATCTCACCGGGGCCTCGATCCGGGAACACCCCGCCCCGTTTCCTTTGGAACTTGCCTCGCGCCTGGTTCAGATGTTTTCCTTCACCGGCGACACCGTGCTGGATCCGTTCTGCGGCACGGCCACCACCATGGTGGCCGCGCTCAAGCATGGGCGCAACAGCATCGGCGTGGAACTCGACACGGAATACTGCAAGCTGTCCGCCGCGCGCCTCATCAACGAAAACATCTCGTTGTTTGGCAAGCGTCAGCTTCAAATCGAGTTGAGGCAGCCTGCCGCCGTGCCGGCCGTTGCGGTGCTAAACGAATCCGGTTTGGAATACAAAACGACCAAACCCGATAAACGCCGGGCGGCAATTAAGAAGTAATGGATTTGTGGACCTAAAGGGGGCAGGGCACGGCCTGACTCCCGTTTCACCGGTGGGGCGTTCGCTGTGCGCCGCCTTGGGATATTGCCTTGGCCCCTCCCCGGTCTCGGTGGGAAATTCCCCTCGCCGGGCCCGCCGCGACTTTCCAATTCTGCTTGTCGAGCCAATCCCTTTTTTGCCTGCCCGCAAATTCACCACGAACTGGTGAATATATCACCATGATCCGGCGCAATAAATCCGCCTACGGCACCGCCGCCGAAATCGAAAGTGGCCAGGGCGTGTCCCGGGTGGTGTATTTCGGGTTTTGTCTTTGACCTTTGGAGCCCATGTAATCGGAGGTGGCATGGTCGCCAAAAACCCGGCCCCACGTCCAAACCTCGCCGTTGCGCGTGAGAGCCACCCCCAGTTTCTGTCTCCCGCCGGCAAAGGCGATCACCTCCCGTTTCAAGTCAATCCGCCGGAAGGACACGGGTTGCAGTTGCCAGGCCGGGTTGCCAAGCCGTTGGCTGCGTTGATCCAGCACATCATCCAAGGCCCAGAGCGAGCCGTCCTTTTTCCGAAATAACGCGCAGGGGCCGGCAAACGAAGAGCCACACGCCTGCCAGTCACGGTCGGTCCCCACTTGCACGGGCCGGTCATTCAGCAGTTTATCGCCCCCCGTGTAGATGTCCGCGTCCGCTCCCCAAGCCCAGAGCGTGCCATCCGCCTTGATGGCAAAGGCCCGGAAATCCCCCAGACTGACATCCACCCAATCGGTGTCTGGCGACACGCGCGTGGGCATCGGAAAACTCGTCCCCTGGTCGTTAAACCAGCGGTATTGGCAGCCCCAGAACCACAGACTGCCATCGGATTGCTGACCAACATTTTCAATATAGTCACTCCAAATCCTGACCCAATTCGTACCCGTGCCAATTTGCACCGGTGTGGCGCTGTTATTCGTGGAACCGTTTCCCAATTCACCGCTCCAATTGCCGCCCCAGGCCCACAACGTGCCATCCTTCTTCAACGCCACGCTAAAGTCATTTCCCGCCGCCACCTGTTTCCAATCATTCCCCAAGGCGGACCGCACCGGTGCCGGTCGCGTGATCTTGGTGTCATCTCCCAACTGAGACCGATAGTTCGCCCCCCACGCCCACAGGGATCCGTCCGCTTTGATGGCCAGATTGTGGGAGCCCCCGGCGGCCATCGCCACCCAGTCCGTATCGCTGCCGATCCGGCTCAAATTGGTGGTGTGGTCCAGATGGGCCAGGCCCAGCACCGGCCAGCCCAGGTCTTCCTCCCCCCAGCTCCACAGACTGCCATCCCCGGCCAGAATCAGCCCGTAATGGTCTCTAAAATCAATGGCCGGCGTGACTTTGCCGGCGGGCAGCTTCCGGGGCGAATGCCACCCGCTGAAATAGCCGAAATAACCGGTGCCCAGCGTCAGCGCCAGTGCCGCCGAGCCAATCACCACCGTCGTTTTTACCTTGGTCCATGCCATAATTTTCAATGCTCCTTGGATGAGGGTTAAAGTGGTTGCTCCGGCCGCCGCGCCCTTCCCCAGGGCGATGGCCGTCACCGAGGTGGCCAGCGCCGCCGGTGCGGCGTGGACCGAGTTGGCGGAAATCATCCCGGCGATCACCGCCGTGGTCGAACTCACGCCGTGCTTTGTGAAAAATCGCTGCAATTTATCCAAGGCGCGCTGCACCCGTTTCTTGGCGGCTTCCTCGCTCGCGCCCAGCGCCGCGCCGACCTCCTGCAAACTTTTGTCCTGAAAAAACCGGAGCACAATGGCGTGGCGGTCTTTTTCCGGCAATCCGGCCATGGCCTTGTCCAACAGCGGGGCAATGGGTTCCCATGCCGCATTCTCCGACGGGTCCGGCCTTGATTGCATGTACGCCTCCTGTTCGCGCTGCGTGCGCCGCCGTCCGGCCTTCAAGGCATCCGCCGCCGCGAAACCGGCGGTGCGATACAGCCAACTGGGCAGGATTGTGTTGTCGTCCAGCGTGCCGGCTTTGCGCGCCAGTATGAGGAACACTGCCTGCGTGATCTCCTCCGCCAAATGCGGATCGCCCACCTGCCGCACCGCGGTGGAATAGACGAGATTGACGTAGCGGGCGACCAGTGTTTCAAACGCCGGTTCGGACCGGCGGACGGCATAGTCCCGCACCAATTGCATGTCATCATTCATCGTTCCACCCATTCATGGCCGCAAAATCAAAGAAGGGACAGTCTTTTTTTGACCAGCCCACGGACCATGGACCGGGTTGCGCCGGAGCGCGGCTCTGTGAGCCGCAGCGCGTGGAATTCTGAACCAAGCCCGGCCAACCTGACGCCCGCCGTTTCCCCGCCGGAGCGCCGGTCTGTGGCCGGCTTAAATCGTTGGCCACCTCCAGGCCACCTCCCCGGCTTTGAAGTTTGGATTTTGATTTTTGAACTTTGATTTTTCCACCTGGGCAGATGCGGTTCTTGGAAGGCGCTTCATCCTTCATCACAATTGCCTCCCTCCCTATTCCTGAAAATTCGCGGGTTAAAATCCCCCGGCCTTTTCCGAACTCGTTGACGGACAGGCGGTTACGCCCGGCTTGCGGGTTTGAAAATATTTTTCGATTGGGACCATCATTGTCTTACCCACTGTGCCATCTTGATTCAGGTTCATGGGATTGCCCATGAATGCCGGAAGCCTTGGTGGCGGACCCGACCGCCCCGGCTGGAAAGCATTTTGAAGAAAATCAGGGGCAAAACGGAAAAACACGATAAAACGCGAAAAAGACCGGTTAAAAAAACAAATTTCCTTCAGCCCTCCCGCACTTTCCAGACATACCGGAACAAAATAACCCGCAGCGCGGCGGCCAGCGGAATGGCCAGCACCCCCCCGAGAATCCCGCCCAGCAGGGTTGTGCCGGTCATCACGGCTACAATGATCACCAGCGGATGCAGCCCCACCCGGTCGCCGATGATCTTGGGGGAGATGACAAAGCCCTCCAGGGTTTGGACCACGGCAAACACGCACAGGATGATGAGCGGATGGGTCCAGTCGCCAAACTGCACAAACGCCAGTGCCAGCGCGGCCAGACAAAGGACGATGGCTCCCAGAAAGGGAATCATGGAGAGCAGCACGGCGGCAAACCCCAGCAAAAAGGAGTATTTTAATCCGGCGGACAGAAAGCCGATGGTGTACAGGACGCTGTCGCACAGGGCCACCAGCACCTGGCCGCGAAAGTACGCCACGAGATAGCGGTTGATGGCGTCCAGCACAAAGATGAGTTCCTCTTTCAGGGCGGAATCGCGCACCGGCAGATAGTTCTGCCAATGGGTTTGAATGCCGCGCTTCTCCTTGAGAAAGTAGTAGGCATAAACGGGAATCAACGCCAGCCCCGCCAGCATGCCGAAGCCAGAGGCGAGTTTGTCCCTTTGTCCGTAGAGCCAGGTCCCGATGCCGGACCAGTGTTCGGTCAGCAGGCTGAAGGCGGAGGTCAGCGCCTGCTCCTTGTCATCCGCCGTGGCGGGGGTGCCGCCGGTGGGCGGGACAGGCAGGAACCGGCGGAGAAACTCCGGCGGCTGCGCGAGCAGATCCGCCAGGCGATGCTGCAGACGAATGGAATAATCCGGCACTTTGGCGATCAGTTGCTGGGTTTCAAACACAACTTGGGGAATGAGGTAGGCCAGCACTCCGGCTCCGAGGGAAAACGCCACCACAAACACCAGGATGACCGCCCGCGTGCGGGGAACCCGGCGCTCTTCAAGCCAGTCCACCAGAGGCGACAGCACACAGGCAATGACCGCCGCCACGGCCAGCGGCCACAGCACCGGATTCAGGACATCCAGCAACCGGCCCAAGCCCCACACCGCCGCGCCCACCAGGGTGACCAGCGCGGCCACCGCCAGGCCGGTCAGCGCCAGCCAGAGAATTCGCGATTGACCGGGCGTGGGGGGGGTCATGACTGGCCCAATTTTTTGGATCGTTCGGTGGCGGCGCGCACGGCGTTCATTACGGCCCCGCGCAGGGCGCCTTTTTCCAATTCATGGATGCCTTCAATGGTGGTGCCGCCGGGGCTGGTCACCTGGTCCTTGAGCACGGCGGGGTGCTGCCCGGTTTCCAAAATCATTTTGGCGGCGCCCAGGACGGTTTGGGCGGCCAGACGGGTGGCGGTGTCCCGCGGCAGACCCGCCGCCACGCCACCATCGCTCAGGGCCTCGATGAATTGATAGACATAGGCAGGGCCGCTGCCGCTCAGACCGGTTACGGCGTCGAGCAGGGATTCCTTGACGGGCAGGGCCAGTCCGACGGCGGATAATAATTTGCCGGCGAGGGCGGCATCCTCCGGGGTGGCATGCTGGCCGGCGGCATAGGCGGAGGCGGCCGCGCCGATCAGGGCGGGGGTGTTGGGCATCACGCGGATGACCCGCGCGCCCGTCGGGAGTGCGTGCTGCAATTTTGCCAGGGTCACCCCGGCGGCGATGGAAATGAGGAGGTGCCGGCTGGTGAAGTGCGGGTGGATTTCCGCCAGCGCGGCGGCGACCTGGTCGGGCTTGGTGGCCAGAATCAGGACGGTGGCCGCAGCGGCCACATCGGCATTGTTGGCGGTGACGGGGGCGCCGACTTCGGCGGCAAAATGTTGGCGGGCGGTTTCATAGGGATCGCTGGCGATGATATCCTTGGGAAAAATGAGTTCCGCGTTCACGAAGCCGCGGGCAAGGGCGGTGGCCATCTTGCCTGCGCCGAGAAATCCGATGGTGAGTTTGGCTGCCATGTCTTGGTTGTAGCACGCCCGCGGTTTGGGCGAAAGCTGAATTCGCTGCTTGAATTTATGCGGTTTGCCATTATTTTGCCTGCGGGCGGTGCCACCGTGCCGCCAAGGGAAAAGAAACAAAATGTCGGGCCACCGTCAAACCTGGGATTCGTTTGAAACCATGCGCGCCGCCGCCGATGCCGGCGATGCACAGGCGCAGTGCTATTTGGGAGTGTGTTTTCAAAACGGTCAGGGAGTCGTCCAGGATTTTCACGAGGCAATCAAGTGGTTCCGGCGCGCCGCCGACCAGAATGATCCGGTGGCGCAATGTTATCTGGGCGTCAGCTATATCACCGGCGCGGGAGTGCCGCAGGAATACAGCGAAGCCGCCCGGTGGCTGCGGGAGGCGGCCGAGCAGGAAGACCCCGCCGCACAATTCAATCTGGGCATGCTTTACGAAACCGGCCAGGGCGTGACGCAAAATTATGCCGAGGCGCTCAAATGGTATCGCGAGGCCGCCGAGCACGGCTATCCGGCCGCCCAGTTCAACCTGGGGGTGTTTTATGAAACCGGCCAGGTGGTGGAACAGAATTTTGCCCGGGCGGTGGAATGGTACCGGCTGGCGGCGGACCAGGAATGCGCACCCGCCCAGTGCAATCTGGGGCTGTGCTACCAGACCGGCCGCGGGGTGGAACAGAACACCCAGGAAGCGGTAAAATGGTTCATTCGCGCCGCCCGCCAGGGCGACAAGACCGCCCAGCACAATCTCGGCCTGCACTACGCCGCCCAGGAGGTGGGGGCGGAAGAGGATTTGTAGGAGCCGGTTGTCAACTGTTTGTAACCGGAATGTCACGGTGTTGACATTGTCAGACTTCCCCCGCTGCGTCACACTGAATCGTTGGCTAAACGCCAATCATCAAGTGGAAGCACACAGCACACACAATGAGGCCTGGAAGGTGGGGGTGGGGAAACCGTCCACTGCATTCGCGGAACTCTGGCGGCGACCTCTGCCAGGGATGGCGGGGCAGCCGGTGCGGCGGTTTTGCTGCCGCTCCCTCGCCACGGTGGGGCGGGCTTGGTTGAATTCGGCCCCGGGCTGGGAACAGGTCCGGTCGGCCAATGATCCGTTCATTCTGGCCCCCAACCACTGCAGTCGGCGGGAGGCGTTGTTGCTGCCGGCCCTGCTGGCCCTGTATCGGGACGGGCGTCAGGTGCATTTTCTGGCGGATTGGAACTATCTCCTCTGGCCGCTGCTGGGTTCGCTGATCCAGATGAATGATCCCATCATCGTCGCCCGCAAACCGGCCCGGCCCGGGGTTCTGAATGTTTTCAAGCCCCTCTTTCAAACTGAGGAAACGCCCTACCGACAGGCCCGGCACCGTCTGTTGGCGGGTCAATCCCTGGGCATTTTTCCGGAGGGCACGGTCAACCGCCGGACGCAATGTCTGTTGCGCGGGCAGAGCGGGGTGGCCCGGCTTTCACTGGAGACGGGCGCAGCCATTATTCCCGTCGGCATTCGTCTGGCTGGCCCGCCCTCCCGGTTTGCCCTTTTGGACCCGGTGATCGTGCGCATGGGCCGGCCCCTGCGGCCCCCCACGGATTACATCGGTTCAACCGCCCCCGCCGCCGCCGTGCGTGAATGGCACGCCATCACGATGCAGGCGATTGCTGATTTGTCCGGAAAAACGTGGCACCCACACAACCCCAGGAACAACCATGCCCCCGCTGATTCAAGTCTTGCGAATTGAAAACGAAACCCACCGTCAAATGGCGCTCGAAGTCATGCGCGCCATCTACCGGGACGAGAAAAACTGGGTTCAGGCGGATGAAAAACTTGTGGCGGCCGGGGAAATCACGGACCCGTGCATCTCGTGGTTCGTGGTGACGAGCGACGGACGGCCCGCTGGTGTCCTGCGGGTGCTGTACGAACCGCCGCTGGATCTCTACCAAACCTACGGGCTCAAATTTGTGGACCAAGGAACGGATTTGGACGCGCTGCTGCGCCGAAGCCGGATCGCGGAAATCGGGCGTTTTGCGGTGCTGCCGGAGCACCGCCGCAGCGTGCTGGTGGCGGTGGCGCTGATGCGCGCGGCGGCGCGGGAGACGGTGCAACGCAACTTCAGTCATTACATCACGGATGTTTTTGAGGGGGAAAAGCACAGTCCGTATGAATTTCACACGCGGGTGATGGGCTTCCAAATGATCGCCACGCACGACACCGGCGAACTGAACTGTCCGAACCGCCGCCTGACGATGCTGCTGGACATCCGGTCGGCCTACCACCGGCTGCGCGAGCAGAAGAGCTGGGCCTTCCGCTACTTGACGGAGGATTGGGAACCCTGGCTGCACGAACGGATGATGGAGCCGGTGCCGGCAGCGGTTCACCCCGAGGTGGCTCTCTGAAAAGTCCCGGATGGGGAATGAAAGGCGGGGTTCCGTGATTTTTTTTCCGTTCTTAATTGTTCTTTAGAGAGTTTTTCCGTTCTGGTCCCGACTGGTGGCAAGTGACCCAGCCCTTTGGGGCTCTCCTTGACGACAACCTCGCATCTTTATGCCCGCTTGCCAAATGCGTGTTTCTGAGTTTAAAGCAGAACCGGGGTCGAGCCTGAAAAAACGCCCTTGAAGAAGATTGAATTTGGGCGCGCCGCCCCACGCTTCCGCCGCCATCGCTTGAAAAAGTCATCCGGAACGGCCGATGAACGCGAAAAAATGAAAATCAGGCGTTGACAGGGGATGATTGTTATGGCTTAATTGCCAACCCATTGCGGGAAAATTTATGTACGCCGTTTTAGAAACCGGAAGCAAACAATACCGGGTCGCCGCTGGCGACACGTTGGAAATCGAGCGTCTGGCTGTTGAAGCCGGACAGCCGTTCACTTTTGATCGCGTTCTGCTGGTCAACCGCGAGGGCGCGGTTTCGGTGGGCACCCCCACCGTGACCGGGGCCACCGTCGTGGCGGACGTGGTGGAACACATTCGCGGCGACAAAAAGCTCACCTTTAAGATGAAGCGCCGCAAGGGTTATCACAAAACCATCGGCCATCGTCAGGAACTGACGGTCGTCAAAATCAAAGAAATCAAGGCTTAAGACACACAAAGGCACCGTATGGCACATAAAAAAGGTCAAGGCAGCGTAAAAAACGGGCGCGACAGCGTCAGCAAGCGGCTCGGCGTCAAGGAATTTGGCGGCACGCTCGTGAGCGCCGGCAGCATCATTGTCCGTCAGCGCGGCAGCAAGTTCATCGCCGGCAAAAACGTGGGCACGGGCCGGGATTGGACCCTGTTTGCCCTCGTGGATGGCAAGGTCACGTTCGACAAGGGCAGCCGCCGGGTGAATGTGCTGGTGGAAACCGCCGCCGCCGCCGCGAAAAACTAGTCTTCCAGCGGGTGGGATTTCACGGCGAGGTCACCGGCCTCGCCGTTTTCATTTATTCATGTTCATTGACGAAATCAAAATCTACGCGCGAGCCGGCCATGGCGGCAAGGGTTGCGTGGCGTTCCATCGCGAAGCTTACATCACCAAGGGCGGGCCCAGCGGGGGCAACGGGGGCCGCGGGGGCAGCGTGATTTTGCAGGCGGATCACGATCTGAACAACCTGATCGGCCAGTATTACGTTCCGCGTCTGCTCGCCCAGGATGGGGAAGCGGGCATGGGCAAGGGCATGGATGGACGTGCCGGCCAGGATCTAATCGTCAAAGTGCCCTGTGGCACGCTCGTCTGGAGGTTGCCGGACACGGTGGTTCCGGCCGATGTGGCGGTGAAAGAGGACAAGGACGACGACGAAGATGATGAGGACGAGGATGAGGAAAAGCCGTTGATACGCACCAGCGGGCGCAAGCGCCCGATGCTGCGCAGCGCCAGCGGTGAAATCGGCCAGGAGGTTGATTTGAACGTGGATTTGCCCAGTGAATCCGCCGTGGAAGATTCGGTGAAGGGCGAAATCGTGGCCGACCTGACGGAACACGGACAGCAGTTTATTTTGAGCCAGGGCGGCCGGGGCGGTTTGGGCAATCGTAATTTTGCGACGGCGGCGCGGCAGACACCCCGCTTTGCGCAGCCGGGCGAGCCCGGGGGCGAGGGCAATTATTTGCTGGAACTCCGGATTCTGGCGGAGGTTGGGCTGGTGGGATATCCCAATGCCGGCAAATCCACGCTGCTGACGGCCATTTCCCGTGCGCGGCCCAAGGTGGCCTCGTATCCGTTCACCACGCTGCACCCGCAGATAGGCATCGTCGAATATGCCGACTGGCACCGGCTGACGGTGTGCGATGTTCCCGGGCTGATTGAGGGAGCGCACCTGAATGTGGGGCTGGGGCACGCGTTTTTGCGGCACATCAAGCGCTGCAAAGTCCTGGTGATTCTCCTCGACATGGCCGGCACCGACAACCGCGCCCCATGGGATGATTACAAGAGTCTCCTGCACGAGCTGGGACTGTACGACCCGGCCCTGCTCGAACGTCCGCAACTGGTGGTGGCCAACAAAATGGACGAGCCCGCCGCCGAGGCCAATTTGAAACAGTTTAAAAAGAAAATCCGC
>CAZUBG010000059.1:0-25503 GCA_964618545.1 uncultured Bifidobacteriaceae bacterium
TCTGGCCTGACGGGGACTTTCACCCCGCTGCGTTGTCGCCTTCACAGCCGCACTCTGGCAACCCTCCGGGTTGGCCAAAGGGCTTGGACGAAACCCAGCAGGCGTTTGCGAACGGGGCGACGTGTCGCCTCGTCCAAAAGCGGCGACCTGGCGCCGCACTCCCCAATTGCCTTTGGCTCCCCCCAATTATTATTTTGCCACGACGCGGCAATGTTGGTGTAATGTTCAAGCAGCGAATAACGATTGCCGGGTATGATCAGGCAGGTCCGCTTTCATAATGATGAGACTCAGCAACCAAACCCTGAAGCATTTCACCGGCTCCATGGCCACCTGCCTGACCTCGGGGCTCACGCCGCAAAAATCGCTGGAACTCAGCGCCGCCGGCACCCAGTCCCCGGCGCTTCAGGAGTTGGTTCGCGCAGCGCTGAAACAGTGCGATCAGGGCCGGACCCTCTCCGAAGCGCTGGAGCCGGGGGCCGGGATTTTCCCGCACCATTTTCTCCCCGTGCTGCGCGCCGGCGAAGCGAGCGGCCGCCAGGCGGAGTCGTTTCAATTGCTTTACCAGCACAGCCTGCGGATTGGCCCTTCCCTGCGCGTGGTCCGCAACACCTGGCTCTATCCCCTCGTCTGCGTCGTCTTCGGCTGGATCATTCGCACCGGCATTTTCATCTATTTTGGAAAGTACCGGGCCGCCGGGCACTTTGCCTTCGACGCGTTCGGCTCCGCCCTGCTGCTCACCCTGGCGGGGTGGCTGCTGTTCAAACTGCCACCGGTGAAAAGGGGGATTGACTGCGTCCTGCTGCACATTCCGCTCCTCCGCGAAACCGAACTCCGGCTGGCGCTGGTCCTGTTCTTTTCCACCTTCCGGCTGGCCTATGAAGCCGGCGGGCTGGGCGTGCTGCGCATCTTCGACCTTGCGCTGGCCACCGTTCGCAACGACGCCATTCGCCGGGATTTGCTCAATGTCCGCGAAATCCTTGAACAAAACGGCACTTTTGGCGACGCCTTCGGAACGTCGGACCTGCTGGACGATGATCTCAAGGGGAGGATTTACACCGGTTCCCTCGGCGGGCAACTGGACCGGAGCCTCACCCAAATCGTCGAGCAGGCGACCTGGCAGCTTGAACTGTCGTTGAAGGCATTCAATCAATTCTTCCAGCGCCTGGTCGTCTTCTGCGTCGCCATGTCCATCCTGGAGACCGTGTTCGTCTGTGTCCTGTAACTTAAGGCTGTTGAAAATGCTCGTCGTCGAAAAGTCGAAGTGATTCAGACAAATCTATTCGGCGTCCCATTCGCGTGCCAGGATGGCGGCATGAAATCGCTGTGCATCATCGTTTGTTCAGTTTTTCTCATGGGTTGCGCCGGCACACCACCGAGCACATTGCTCAATGCCAACCAAGCCGGTAAACTCTCCAGCCAACTGGCCAATAACAAGGCCTTCACCCTTTACCATTGCGTGCCGTTTCTAGCGGGTCGTCCGGCGCGGTTTGAGGGCGGCCATTGGCTCTGGTCCGATCAGGAGGGATTCGGGCACGGCGACCTTCAAGCCACGGTTGAACTGGCGGCGGATGGGTCAACCAACCGGGCTGACCTTCACCTGTCGGCCAATCTCAACTATTGAGGAATGGTCGAATTCGGGCCCGACTGGCGGCCCGGCCTCACTGTTTTCCCCTTTCCGCCCCCCTGGCCGGGAACCTGATTCTTTGTATCCAACTGACTGAAGCTCACTTGCGTTGCTTCACTCCCGGTTGGCCGCCGTAAAAGTTGAAATTAAATGTCCGGTTTGCCTCCCCGGCGGACATATTATAACAGCGATAAATTCCTTGAAACGAAACTCAAAGCGTGCTGTCTATACAGTTTATGAAACCACGACCGGCCTTCACGCTGATTGAACTGCTGGTGGTCATTGCCGTCATTGGCATTCTGGCGGCCATGCTCTTGCCGGCGCTTTCCGCCGCCAAAAAGAAGGCCGGGCAGACCGCCTGCCTCAACAACCTGAAACAGCTCGGCACGGGCATGCTGATGTATGTGGATGAAAACGGCGGCGCCTTTCCCGGCATCGCCTCCCTGCACGTCGGATTCAACCCGGCCGACTGGATCTATTGGCGGACCAACACAGCGTATCCCCAGGTTAATAAAAGTCCCATCGTCGCCCAGCTCGCCGGCACCAGCAGCGCGCTGTTCCGCTGCCCGCTGGATATCAGCGACGCCGACCGGATCGCCCAGTCCAGCCCGCCCGACGGCCCGTATCTTTACAGCTACAGCATGACCGGTTACGGGGTGGGTTCCTATAACAACTACGGCTATCCTGACAACGTCAATCTGGGAATGTCCTCCGAGTTTACGAGTGACACAAGCTACCTCTTCAAACAGAACATGGTCCGCAATCCCACCCTCAAAATCATGCTGGCGGAGGAAGTGGGCAGCAGCAACAGCCACGACGATCCAACCGATGCGGAAGTCATCAATGACGGACGCTGGGAACCGGCGCTAAACCCGCTGACCTGCCGGCACAACGGCCGGGCGGACGTGACCTTTGCCGACGGACATGTGGAGGCGGTCCCCTGGGAGTTTGGCAACAACATGACCAACTCCATGCCCGGACTGTAAAAGATTGGAACCAAGCCCATGACCTGGACCAAAACAAAAGCGGCTTTGGTGGTCGGCTCCGGTATTCTGTTGGCGCTCGGCGTCACCACCTTGATCCTCGGCCGGCACAGCCTGCAAAACCGGCTCACGCTGATGTCCGGACGGCGCACGATCACCCGGCGCCTGGCTCAGCCCATTGATTTCAAAGGCGTCATCGCCCAACATTACGGCACGCCCGCCTCCTATTTTGACAAGATCACCGCCTTTCCGGCGTGGAAGACGGTTCCCCGGGGATTTCAGGTGTTCGACCAGGTGCCGCTTCAGATTGACGGCATGATTTGTTTGTGGGGCGAGAGCAATGCGAAGAAACTGCACATTGTTTTTCCCGAGGAAGTGCCCGGCATTCCCGTAAACCAGAAGTTTCAAACCCTCTACGTCTATCACGGAGCCTTTTTCACCGCCCCCAGCGGCACCCCGGTTTGCGATCTGGTCTTCCATTACGAAGACGGTTCGGCGGTGACGAATCAATTGCTGTATGGCGAGGATATTCTGGATTGGACAGCTAAAAACGACCGGAAGCCCGACGGTTCCACCGGCATCGCCGGTCCGACGGGCCCCCATTCCAAACTCGCCTGGGTGGGCGGTTCCTTCTCGCCCCAAAAAAAGGCCCCGGTGCGCTTTTGCCTGACCGCCATTGCCAACCTCCAGCCAGACCTTGCCGTCACCTCCATTGACCTGGTTTCCGATAAAAGCAACGTCGCCGCCTGCATCCTGGCCATGACCGCCGGCCGGGCGGGCCTGATGCAGCAATGAAAATAGTTTGTCCGCTTTGGCCCTGACCGGGCATAAGCAGGTGAATGCAGACACCGGACGACATGCTGTTGGTGCGGGAATTTGCCACTCTACACTCGGAGGCGGCGTTTGAGACGCTGGTGGCGAGGCATGTCAACCTCGTCTATTCCGCCGCCCTGCGGCAGACGGGCAACCCAACATCTGGCGGAGGAAGTCACTCAGGCGGTGTTCGTCATTCTGGCCCGCAAGGCCGGGAGTCTGCGCCCTGAAACCCTGCTCACCGCCTGGTTGTTCAAGACCACGCGCTACGCCGCCTCGACCGAACGGCGCGCCCGCACTCGCCGCCAGCGCCACGAAACGGAGGCTCAATTGGAATCGTCAATCAGCTCAGAACCCTCGGAAGAAACGGTGTGGCCCCAGATTGCGCCGCTGCTGGATGAAGCCCTTGCCGGGTTGGGCGAGACCGACCGGCGCGCCGTGTTGCTGCGCTATTTTGAGGGGCACTCCCTGGCGGAGGTCGGGGCGACCCTCGCCTTAAACGAGGAGGCGGCGCGCAAACGTGTGTCGCGCGGCTTGGAGAAACTGCGGAAATACTTCGTCCACCGCGGCGTAAAAATCACGGCGGTCGTCATCGCCGGGGCGATTGCCTCCAATTCCATCCACGCCGCGCCGATTGGCCTGGCCGCCACCATTTCCACCGCGGCGCTGGCCCAGGGCGCGGCGGCGGGCGGATCAACCTTAACCCTGGTAAAAGGGGCTTTAAAAATGATGGCGTGGACGAAAGCAAAACTGGCGGTGGGGGTGGCCGTGGGCGTCTTGCTCGCAGCGGGGACAACGACGGTGGTGGTGGAACAGGTCGTTCCCCATCATGGTGCGGACCGGTATTTTTTGGAAATGAATAACTACAGAACCCACGACACCTTTTCGACAATCCCGCCGGGCTGTTTCATTCTCCGGCCCACCCATTTCCCGCACCAGATCAATGGCGTGACGGCCGAGGGGGACGCCGAACGGATGATCGGGCGGCACATGGACTTGGAAAACACGATTGAGTACGCCTACGACTACCATAACCGGGTTCGCACCCTTCTGCCTGCCGGGACATTGCCCGCTGACAACTTTGATTTTCTGATCACCGTCCCCGGCGGTCTGAAAAAATTCCAGGCGGAGATCCAACGGCGGTTCGGCTACACAGCCCGCAAGGAAGTCCGGGACATGGACGTACTGGTGCTGAAAGTCAGGCGGCCCGATGCGCCAGGGTTGAAACCGAGCGATGGAATTAATTATGATTCACCGAAACCCGGCCTGTATATTGATTACCCCCATTCCGACCTCCAAGCCCTGGCGGACCGGTTGGAGTATAACTTGGAAACACCGGTGGTTGACCAGACCGGGCTCAAGGGTCTTTACGACATCCGACTTCATTGGCGGGAAGACCGGACGGAGGAAGGCAAAGCGAAACTTCGGCAGGCTGTCTTGGATCAGTCGGGCTTGGAATTGATCTCCACCAATCTGCCCACGGAAATGTTCGTGGTGGAAAAATTGCGGAGCGCCTCCTGAGCCCCCCACCCCGTTGTGGCACAGCTTCCGGAACCGGGTCCAGAACCGGGGCCGCCCCCTGTGCTAAAAAAAACGATGGCCGCGGACTCCCCGCCCGGATAGAGTTGTTCCGCACATGATCAAACGGCCATACTTTAATGTTACTGCGCTCGTCTTGGCGGCGCTGTTCTGGGTCGGTTCCGCCAGCGCAGAGGTGGCGGTCTCGGGCCTGCAATGCGAGTACTTGAACAATCCCCTGGGGATTGACGTCGCGATTCCCCGGTTCACCTGGCAGTTGACGGACGCAGACCATGTCCGGGGTCAGAAACAAACCGGTTACGAGGTGCTGGTGGCCAGCCGGCCAGAATTGTTGGAGGCGGGGCGGGCGGATCTGTGGACCAGCGGGCGGGTGCGTTCCTCCCAGTCCGCCCTGGTTCCGTATGCCGGGAACAAACTGGCGTCCGGCCAGGATTGCCATTGGAAGGTCAGGGTTTACGATCAAGATCAACAGCCCTCCGCCTGGAGCGCCCCCGCCCGCTTTTCGATGGGGCTGCTGGAGCCGGGGGATTGGACCGGACCCTGGATCAAGCACCCGGAAGCTGCGCCGCAACAGCATCTCTGGTTTCGCAAAACGCTGGTGTTGCACGATCAGCCCGCCTCGGCCTTCATTTATGTCGCCTCCGTCGGTTATCACGAACTGTATGTGAATGGCCAAAAAGTGGATGCCCGGGTGCTGGCCCCCACGCTCACCCGGCTCGACAAGCGGGTGTTGTATGTGACTTACGATCTCACCGCGGCCCTCCATGCGGGCACCAACTGCCTCGCCCTCTGGACGGGGCCGGGCTGGTCGCGCTACGAGTTCTTCAACACCCAACCAGCGCTCCGGGTTCAACTCCAGGGAAAAACGGCGGGCGGCGGGGACTTCTCGCTCGCCTCGGACACCACCTGGCGCTGCGCCATCAGCTCCAGCGAAGACATCGGGGGCTGCGAGTATCAGGATCATGGCGGCGAGAAGATTGACGCCCGCCAATACAATCCAGCCTGGAACGCGGTTGATTTCGACGATTCGACATGGTCGCCGGCCGCAACCGCCTCCATCAGCGCCACTCTTTCCGCCCAGATGATCGAGCCCACCCGGGTGCTGGGCACCCTCGGCGTCCAAAGCATTTCCGGCAACGGGCCGTACCTCGTTGATTTTGGCACGAATTTTTCCGGCTGGATTTCACTTGATCTGAAAAACCAGCAGGCCGGGGACCTCGTGAAAATCCAGGTTTCGGACAATCCCGGCAAGGTTCAGGCCTTTGGGCAGAGGAGCCTTTATGTCTGCCGGGGAGGTCCGTCGGAAAGATTTCAAAACCGGTTCAATTACGCCGCCGGACGCTATGTCACCCTCACGGGCTTGAACCATGCGCCCGAGCCCGGCGACCTCAAGGCCCATGTGATCGGCACCGATCTGCATCGGGTGGGTCATTTTGCCTGCTCCAGCGACCTGTTCAACCGGATTTACGAAACCGATTTGTGGACCTACCGGGCGAACACCGTCGAAGGCTACACCGAGGACTGTCCGCACCGTGAACGCCTGGGCTACGGCGAGGAGCAGTTCGCCACGGCCTGGGGCTGCGGGCTGCCCAACTATGACGTGGGGGCCTTTTATACCAAGGGCGTCCGCGACTGGGGCGATGGACAGCAGGCGGATGGCTGGAACAACCACACCGCCCCGCAAATCAACCGGCATTACGGCGGCCCCATGTGGAGCAGCGCCCCGCTCAATGTTGGCTGGGAGTTTTATAAAAATTACGGCGACCAGCGTTTGCTCGCCCAATCCTACGCCGCCAACCGGGCGTGGGTGAATTTCCTGGCCGCAAATGTGTCCGGGGGACTCCTCCGGCAGTATAACACCAACTATAACCGGGGCGGTAATTTTCTGGGGGACTGGGCCGAGCCCTATAAGAAGGACGACCCGTTAAAGGGCAAGGAATTCGGAACCACCCCGGAGGCCGAATTGTTCAACAATTGCGTCTATGCGATGAACCTCCGCACCTTCATCGCCATTGCCGGAGTTCTGGGAAAGTCCGGGGATGCATCCATTTATGGCCGGCGGTTGGCGGACTTGAAGGCCGCCATCCAGGCACAATTCTTCAATCCCGCGCAAAACACCTATCTGGACAGCCGCCAGATTCATCTGGCCTTCCCCATGTTTGCCGGCATCACGCCGGCGGAGCTGAGGCCAAAGGTCTTCGCCAATTTTGAAAGGGAAATCCAGGAGACGCGGCCTTATCTTGACATGGGAAGTTCCGGCCTGCCGGTCCTGTTGAAATTTTTGGTTGAAGACGTGGAGCGCGACGACCTTCTTTTTGCGCAGCTTTCCAAAACCACGGAGCCCGGTTACGGTTACTTCCTCAGCCGCGGGGAAACCGCCTGGCCCGAGTACTGGGATGACAACTGCCCGAGCCGGATCCACACCTGCTACACCGGCATTGCCGCCTGGTTCATCAAAGGTCTCGGCGGCATCCGTGAAGATCCGGCCCATTATGGCTATCAAGCCTTCATCATCAAGCCGGCGCTCGTGGGGAATTTGACGTTTGCCCGGGCCGAAACCGAATCCTTGTTCGGCCCGATCATCAGCCATTGGGAGAAACGCGACGGCCGGACTGAATTGAACGTCACCATCCCGGTCAACACCACCGCCACCGTTTATGTTCCGGCCACGGACGTCAAAAACGTGACCGAAAGCGGCGTGGCCGTGCGCCGGGCCAAAGGCGTTAAATTCTTGAGAATGGAAGGGCGCGCCGCCGTCTTGCAATTGCAGTCCGGCGTCTATCAATTCATTTCCATGTAACGGCTGTTAAGAAACTCCTGATGGAAGATGTTGTATTGCAGATACTTGTATTCCGGCGGCCGCCGGGCAATTCCGTCAACCCGGCGGGTTGACAGACAGTAGCCGGGGGTCGAGCGCCAGCGACACCCCCGGATCTCGCCCGGAAACGGATCGCACCCCCGGCGGGGTGCCAGAACTCCCCGACTCGGCGATCAATTCCCACAAAAGTTTCTTCCCTGAACACAACCCGCCAAAGTTTTCGGGATGCCGGCGTTCATTCCTGCGTGGCCTTTTGGTTTTGCCGGATGACGCGGTGAACCGCTTCGCCCAAGGCCCGCGCCTCCATGGGCTTGGACAACAATTCCCGGAATCCCAGTTCCCGTCATTTCCGCGGCGGCATGGCCGAAAATTTTCTCCGCGCCCTTGTTCCAGGAGCTGATGATTGAATTCAGGTCCTTGCCGATGGTCGCGTCGTCCGAATATTCGACAATCGCCGCCAGTCGGAGCAGGGCCATTTCCGCGTGCCGGCGCTGCGTAATGCCGCGAATGTTGCACTGAATCACTTTATGGAGGCCGACGGGATATACGTTGCAGACAAATTCCACCGCCATGGGATGGCCATCCTGTGTCTCCAAGGGCAGGTTGTCATAGCGGACATACCCTTCCTGTTGCAATCGCTCCAGCATGACTTGATTGGACAAAACATCCTTGAACGGACTCAACTCGCCAACGGTTTTACCGACCATCTCCTCATGGAAAAACCCCGGCAGCCGGCACAGATAGGGATTCACGTCCTGAATTTGCCCGGTCGCAAAATCCAGAATCAGAATGCCGTCCTCGGCCGCCTCGAACAACCGGCGGTAACTCAGTTCGGAAGACACCAGCGCCGCCGCCGTCTGTTTCCGCTCGGAGATGTCCCTCAGGATGACGGTGAACAGCCTCTGCCCCGCCACCTCAATCTTGGAAATCGAAGCCTCGATGGGGAATTCCCCGCCATTCGCGCGCAGACCACAAAGCTCCTCCAAGGAATGCATGGAACGCGAGGAGACTTCCTTGCCTCCAAAGTCCTCAACATGCCGCTGGTGCTGTTCCCGCAGGCACTGCGGAATGAAACGGTCGAGGGATTGCCCCATCGCTGCCGCCGCGGTGCAACCGAACACCTTTTCGGCCGACGCATTGAACAGCACAATCTTCTGTCCGTCGTCCACGCTGAGGATTGCGTCCATCGCCGAACCCACGATGCCGGCCAGCCGGGCTTCGCTGTGCTGGACGGATTCATGGCTGAGGGCCAGCTCCCGCGTCCGGGCCAGCACGCGCGCCTCCAACTGTTCGTTGGCCTCGCGCAGCGCGGCCTCCGCCCGGCGGCTGCCCGCAAAGTCCCGCTGGATCAGCCAGAGCGCCAAGGGCCACAAAGAAAAACGCCGGCACGCCGCCGGCGGCAATGATCGTCCGCGAGTTCCTCGTCGCCTGGCGGGTCGCCAGTTCCCGCTTCGCCAGCAGGGATTGCTCGGTCGCCTCCATTTCAGCAATGGCCGTGCGGACGCGGTCCTGAAGCAACCAGCCCCGGCCACTGGCGATGGCCGCCTGCGCGGCCGCGAAACCCTGGCGGCGGAGCAATCCGATGTTATCCGCCGCCTCGTTCACCCGCTCCCCCAGCAACTGGGCGAGCAGCTCCACTGAATGCCCTTGCCCGGGGTTCGTCTCCATCAGCAGGTGCAGGCTGCTGATCTCCACGCCAATCCTTTTCCGGGCCTCGTCGTAGGGTTGTAAAAAGCTTTCATTTCGGGTGATGACATGGCCGCGCTGGGCGGTTTCAACATCCGTCGCCGTGGAGAGCAGTTGGCGCAGCGCGGCAATCACCTCCACGGAATGCCGGGTGCGCTCCGCATCCTGGCTCAACCGCGTCGTGCTCGCAAAGGAGATGACCGCGATCACGCCCAGACAGAACAATGCCATGGCAAAGCCCGCCTGAACCGTTCGCTCCGGGGACAATCCCCGCCGCCACATCCCGGTGTCATGCCCTGGCTGATTCAGGGGCGGCCCGGGGCCCGACCGGGGCGCATTTTCAGGATCATTGCTCATAAGTTTGTCCCCTCAGGCAGTTTTTCGGGCAAAACTCGAATTAACAATTGAAATGCCTAAACGTCACGGCCTAATGCCAGGCGGGGAACAGTGAGTGTGCCATCAGGTGTTCACCCCATATGGGGCCATCGTCCCCAACCAATCAGCCAACGCAGTTCTGAGTTCAAAGTGTCAACGATGTCGTGGCTCTCTGCCTCAAAATGGCCCCATGCTGGCCTCGGCGGAAGCCATCGCGATGGAAGGCCCGCCGGCAACGATTCAGTTTCCCGCCGGACGTGCCAAAAAGCCCCGCTGTTTCTCCACCGCCGCGAAATCGGCGTTGGGAGAGCTGATTTGTTCACAATGCCCGTCGGCAAAGGCATACACTTTGGTGAAGGTGCCATCCGGAGACTGCCGGGCCTCTTTTTCACGGAGCAGAATCGTACGGGTGGTCTGTTCTGGACGGTTAAAACTGTTCAGATTGCCACCAGATAATATCTCCCAATAAGTGTCTGAGAGCGTGCCGGCATAGGTCTTTAATTGGGTGAAATCATTTGGCAATTGGTTGTGATGATCAACGGCGTACATGATGCAGCACAAAGCCCATTGTTTGGCTTGGGAAAAACGGACACTGGATTCCTGATCGAAAGTCGCTTGCGTCGGTCGCTGCGCAGTGGATTGCAACGGTGAATGAGGTCCGGAATATTTTACCAGCACCGTCGTCGTGCCGGCCGTCAGCATCAAAACCACGCCGGTAATCACCGCCGTTTTTGCCTTTGTCCATGCCATAAGCTTTAATACTCCTTTGACCAAAGTCAGGGTTGAACCGCCGGCCGCCGCGCCTTTGGTCAACGCGAGGGCGGAAATGCTGCCGGCCAACCCGGCCGGCGCGGCCTGCACGGAATGGGCGGACACCGCCCCCGCGAGGGCGGCGGCGGACAGGGCGACGCCACGCCGGGTGAAAAAACGCCGCAGTTTTTCCACCGCTCGATGCAACCGTCTTTGCGCGGTCGCTTCATTAACCCGCAAGGCCGCTGAGACCTCCCGCACGCTCTGGTCCTTGAAAAATCGCAGCACCACCGCGTCCCGGTCCCTTTGCCCCAACCGCGAGAGGCCCTCGTCGAGCAGGGGCGCAAGTTGGTTCCAAATGGCGGGGTCGGCGGATTCGGGCTGCGTGGATTGCAGGTAAGCCTCCTGTTCGCGAAACTGCCGGCGGCGTTCCCCGCGCAGAAACCGCAGGGCGGTCAGCCGCGTGGTGGCGTGCAGCCAGCCTTCGAGGACAGTGTCCGGCCGCAGCGTGGCGGCCTTGCGCGCCAGGATCACGAAAACCACCTGGGTGATCTCCTCGGCGTGGGCCGGGATCGCAACGTGCCGGAGGGCCGCCGAATACACCAGATTGACATGCCGCTGAACCAAGGTGGCAAAGGCGTCTTCCGAACCTCGCCGGCGGTAATCGCTCAACAATTCCATGTCACTCGCATCGGGCATCTGTCTGTTTATTGCCGACGAAACCCAAATCAGACAATAAAAAACTGTGTTTGTTGCGATGAGCCGGACAACCGGTGGAACCGCATGACCGTGCCTGGCCCGGTGCTGGCCGTTGGGGCGTTGGTATTGACGGCGCCCGGAACAACGCCCCCGGGTGACCGCATCGTCATTGGCGAACGGCAGATCGTAAGGGTCCGTCAAGCAATAAACTTTACAAGCTGACGCCGGAATTTTG
Organism: uncultured Bifidobacteriaceae bacterium; assembly: GCA_964618545.1. Classification (GTDB taxonomy): domain Bacteria; phylum Verrucomicrobiota; class Verrucomicrobiia; order Limisphaerales; family UBA11358; genus UBA11358. Next base: position 11,523 of record CAZUBG010000059.1, read on the forward strand.
ACGGCTGGCCAGGCGCGAGCGAGGAGCATAGCCAAAGGGTTCTGTGACGAGCGAGCAACGCTGCCAGCCGTCAAAAGAACCAGTCAGGTTGTAAAGGTTATTTCTTGACGGACCTTAAGGCCCGGGGTCGGGCACGCCACCGTCAAACAGGCGGTCCTGACAAGTGAATGCCGGGACCGGACCGGTCGCCTGGAAAAACTGGCGGGCCAGGTCCGGCTCAGTCCGACCCTATCCAACCCTATCCGACCAAATCCGACCAAATCCGACTCTTCAAATTAAGACCTTCCGCCCGCGCCCCCCACCCCAAAACCGCTTTTTGCTTTGCTCCCACGCACGCCCGGATTAGGCTCCCGCCATGTTCCGGCCCTGTATTGACCTGCATGAAGGCAAAGTGAAGCAAATCGTCGGCGGCACGCTCGGCGATTCCGGCCTGCGCACGAATTTTGTTTCCGAGCGCCCGGCGGCCTGGTTCGCTGAGTTATACCGTCGGGACCACCTCACCGGCGGCCACGTCATCATGCTCGGGGCCGGCAACGAAGCCGCCGCCCGCGCCGCGCTCACCGCGTACCCCGGCGGCCTGCACATCGGCGGTGGCATTCATGCCGGCAACGCCGCCGACTGGCTGGCGGCCGGGGCGTCCCACGTCATTGTCACGAGCTGGGTGTTTCGCGACGGCCGGGTGGATTGGGAACGGTTGGCCCAGCTCAGCCAATCCGTCGGCCCGGCACGGCTGGTGCTGGACCTGAGCTGCCGTCGCCGGGACGACCTTTACTATGTCGTCACCGACCGTTGGCAGAAATTCACCGAACTGACCGTCAACGCCGAAACCTTGCAACAATTTGCCAGGTATTGCAGTGAATTCCTCATTCACGCCGTGGACGTCGAGGGTTTGTGCCAGGGCATTGACCGCGAACTGGTGGAAAAGCTCGGGGCCTGGACCCCCCTGCCCGCCACCTACGCCGGCGGAGCCAGGTCGCTGGCGGATTTGGAGGAGGTAACGCGCCTGGGCCGGGGCCGAATTGATCTGACGATTGGTTCAGCCCTGGATATTTTTGGCGGCACCGGCGTGCGCTATGACGAACTGGTCGCGTTCAACCGCACCCCCACAAAGTGAAACGACGACCGGAGTCAGGAGGGTTCAGGCAAGGCAAACAGTTCGGCAACGACCACCGTGAACTCCGGCAGCAGTTTTTCCGAAAGCACTTCCCGGCCGGACAAAATGGTTTCCAGCCTCAGCCCGTAATCCGAACGGTGATAGATTTCCACGTTGTCGTACCGGGGGTCCACCATCCACAGGCGCGGCACGCCGAACTCCTCGTAAATCTCCTTTTTCGTAACGGTGTCGGGCCGGTGGTCATCGCGGCTGACAATTTCCACCGCCAAAATAATTTCGCCCGAGGCGGCGCTGACCAGCACCAAATCCGGGCAAATCCGGGTGGCCGCCGAGAGAGTGATGGTCGTGCGCGGCATGGGCAGACTCACCCCCGAATGATCCGTGACACTGGCCACCAGCAACTGATACAGACGGTCGCAAATCAGCTCGTGGCGGGCGCCGGGAGCCGCCCGCACCAGCTTCCGCCCGTTCAAAATTTCCTCATAAGGCTGGCTCACGCCAGTAGGAAACCAGCGAATCGGAACCAGGGCAAGTGGTGTTTCAATAAAATTCTCAAAATCAGGGCTTGCCAAATGTCACAAATTTGTTAAGTTTCACGCTCTTTTGATATATTTATGGCTGTAAAAATTCGCATGAAACGGGTCGGCACGAAAAACACCCCGGTGTACCGCATTGTGGTGGCCGATAGCCGGAGCCCCCGCGATGGCAAATGCATCGAGGAAATCGGGACCTATCAACCGCTCAAGCAGGGCGACAACTTCACCATCAAGCTCGACCGCGCCAATTACTGGCTCAGCCAGGGGGCGAAGGCCAGCGACACGGTGGCCAGCTTCATCAAGAAGGCCGGCAAAGCGGCTGCGGTGGTGGCCTGATTGACCAGGGCGATGCAGGCTTTTCTTGAATTTATCGTCAAGGGCTTGGTGCAAAACCCCGCCGCAGTGACCGTCACCCCGGTGGAACGCACCGGCATGACTGTTTATGAACTAAGGCTGGACCCGCAGGACGTCGGCAAGATCATCGGCCGGCAGGGGCTGACCATCAACGCCATCCGCTCGCTCTTGCTGGCGGGCAGCGCCAAAAAAGGGCTGCGCTGTTCCGTCGAGATTGTGGAAGAACGACCGGTGGGTTGAGCCGGTGCTGCCGAACCCTTATCGGCAATGAAGATTGACGTGCTGACCTTGTTTCCGGCCATGTTTGCCGGACCGCTGGACGAAAGCATCATCAAGCGCGCGCGGGACACGGGCCGGCTGGAATTCAAGCTGCACAACCTGCGCGACTGGACGCATGACCGGCATAAAACGGTGGATGACCGGCCCTTTGGCGGCGGACCGGGCATGTTGCTCAAGCCGGAACCGCTGTTTGACGCGGTGGAAAGTTTGCGGCGCGAGACCACCCGGGTGATCTTGCTCTCGCCGGGCGGACGCAAGTTCGACCAGGCCATTGCGCGCGAACTGGCCAAAGAAACGGATTTGCTGCTTGTCACCGGCCATTATGAGGGCTTTGACGAGCGGGTGCGGGAAAAACTGGCGGACGACGAATTGTCCGTGGGTGATTATGTGCTGACCAACGGCGCCCTGCCCGCGATGATCGTGATTGACGCGGTGACACGGTTGTTGCCCGGCGTTTTGGGCGACGACGAAAGTTCGCGGGACGAATCCTTCAGCGACGGGCTGCTGGAATATCCGCAATACACGCGCCCGGCGGATTTTCGCGGCTGGCAGGTGCCGGAGGTGCTGCTCTCCGGCAACCATGCGGAGATCGCCAAATGGCGACGCGAACAGGCGCAATTGCGCACGGCGGCCAAACGGCCGGATTTGTTGCAGCGGGAGCCGGCCCAAAACGCCGTCCCAAAACCGAGTGAATGAATAAAAACGGCGGTCGGATTGCAAAACCAGCCCGCCCATGAGAAAGAAAAATTTATGAACCAGGCATTACAAGACAAAATTGAATCGGAACAGTACCGCAAAGACGCCCCGCAATTCGCGGTGGGTGATTCGGTGAAAGTCCACACCAAAGTCGTCGAAGGTGACAAGGAACGCATCCAGATTTTCTCGGGAGTCGTCATTGGCCGTCGCGGACATGGTCTCAACGAAACCTTCACCGTGCGCCGCATCAGTTATGGCGAGGGTGTGGAACGCATTTTCCCGCTGAATTCCCCCCGCGTGGACAAAATTGAAGTGGAACGCCGCGGGGCTGTCCGCCGCGCGAAACTCACCTACCTCCGCCACCGGCTCGGCAAGGGCGCCACGCTGGTGAACGAACGCGTGGATAAAGCCCCGGCCAAAGCTCCGGCCCCGGCCCCGGCGAAAGCCCCGGCTCCGGCCCCGGTCGCCGCCAAATAACTCCGGCCACTTTCCAGCCAGGCGAGGCTCCGGCCTCGCCTTTTTTATTATTCCAGCCAGAACGGACTAATCTCCATGTTAAACATTCGCGACCTCAAGATGACTTTCGGCGGGCGCACGCTCTTCGAAAACGCCTCGTTCCAGGTGAATTATGGCGACCGGGTGGCGCTCGTGGGTCCCAATGGCGCGGGCAAATCCACCCTCTTCTCCATCATCCTCAAAACCCGGGAACCCGACTCCGGCACCGTCGAGCGCGACGAATGGACCATGGTCGGTTATTTGCCCCAGGAAGCCGAAACCATCGGCGAGGAAACCGTCCTCGATGTGGCCACCGGGCGGGTGGATGAATTGCCGCAGTTGGAAAAGCGGCTCCACGAACTCGAAAAAGCCGGCGCGGTGTCCTGCCCGGAATACCTGGAGGCGCACGCCAAACATGAAAAACTGAACGACCCGCAGGTGGAAACGCAGGCCAAAAAAATGCTGCGCGGCCTGGGCTATCGCGAAACCGATTTCAACCGGCCCGCCCGGGAAATGAGCGGCGGCTGGATCATGCGCGCCCGGCTGGCGCGGTTGCTGGTGATGGAACCGGATTTATTGCTGCTTGATGAGCCCACCAACCATCTGGACCTGCTCTCCCTGCTCTGGCTGCAACAATACCTAAAAAACTACTCCGGGGCCATCCTGCTGATCTCCCACGACCGTCAGTTCATGGACGAGCTGGTCACCCAGGTGCAGGAAATCTCGGAAAAAAAACTGATCGCCTACACCGGCAATTACACGGATTATTTGCGCCAGCGCGAAGAACGCTACGAACAGCAACTGGCCGCCTACAAAAACCAGCAGAAGGAGATTGCCTCCCTCCAGGAATTCGTGGACCGCTTTCGCTCCGTCACCTCCAAGGCCTCGCAGGCCATGAGCAAGCTCAAGCAGATTGAGCGCCTGGAATTGATTGAGAAACCGCTGGCCCCGCGCAAGCCGTTCCGGTTCCAGATTCCCCAGCCGCCCCGCGGCGGACAGCGCGCCATCTCGCTGGAAGGCATCCACATGGCCTACGGTGACAACCAAGTGTACGCCGGTCTGGACCTGACCATCGAACGAGGCGACCGCACCGTGCTGGTGGGACCCAACGGCGCGGGAAAATCCACATTGATGAAAATCCTGGCTGGCGTGGTGCCGTTCCAACAAGGCGTCCGCAACGAGGGGCACAACGCAAAAATCGGCTATTTCAGCCAGCACCGCTCCGCCACGCTCGACCCGGAAAAAACCGTGCTCGAAGAGGTGCTGGCCTGCGCCCCGGCCCTGCGCGAGGACGATGTGCGCGGCGTGCTGGGCTCCTTTTTGTTCCGGAAAGAGGAGATTTACAAAAAAACCGTGGTCCTCAGCGGTGGCGAAAAGAGCCGGCTCAACCTCATTAAATTCCTGGTGGACCCGCCGAACCTGCTGTTGATGGACGAACCGACGACCCATCTGGACATCCACACGGTGGAATCGCTCACCCTGGCCCTGGAGCGTTATGAAGGCACGCTGGTCTTCATCTCGCATGATGTGCATTTCATCCGGCATCTCGCCGCCAAGGTGTTGCACGTCAACGCCGGTCACATCACCACTTACTCCGGCAACTATGATTACTTCCTGGAGAAAACCGGGGCCACCGAAAACGAACGCGCCGCCCTGACGGCCGGGTGAAGATTCGACCGGCCCGGCGCATGTTTTGTTGCTGGCATGGTGACGGTTAATGCACTATTTTGCATAGTGTTATGTTCATAAAGGCTGAAAAACTGGAGCAAGTAGCCGCCTGTGTGACGCTGGAACCATTGGAATCCGGGGACGCGCGCTATGTGGACATTTCCAAGGGGCGTGACACCAAGGAACTCAAGCGCCTGCAAAGGCACTTGCAAAATGCGGATGCCCGTCAAAATCGTTACGCTCAAATCGCCTTTACCGGCCATCGCGGTTGCGGAAAATCAACGGAATTACTCAAGTTGGAGCACAACCTCTCCGACCGGTTCACCTGCCTCCACCTTTATGTGGACAACAATCTGGTCCGCGATTGCGATTACACCGATCTCATCCTGTGGCTGGTGGACAGCCTGGTGCGGAGGTTCGCCGAGTGGAACATGCCACTGGACACCGGTTTGGTGGACGACGTCGTCGGCTGGTTCGCGGAGAAAACCCTTGAGGAAGTCAAATCGGTTAAAAGTGAACTGACGGTGGAAGCGGAAGCCAGGGGTGAAGCCAAAACCGGCTTCTATTGGTTGAGTCTGAAACTTCTGGCGCGAGTCAAGTCCGCGCTGGTTGGGAGTGTGGATCGGCGCAAAGTCATCCGCCAGACGCTGCAAAGTTATTCCAGCGATCTCATCTCCCGGGTGAATCTCCTGCTGGATAATGCCCAGCAGACGCTCGAAACGCATGGCAAAAACCCGGATCTCCTGATTGTGCAGGACAATCTTGACCGCCTGCCCGTTGACATTGGCCGCCGCCTGTTTTTTGACAACGGAGATCTGCTCAAATCCCTGCATGCGCATGTCATCTACACGGTTCCCATTGCCATGGTGCTGGCCCCCTGGAATATTGACCGGGTGTTCGCCCACACGTTCACCATGCAAATGGTCAAGACCCACGACAGCGAGGACCATGAATTCGCTCCCGGAATGGAGGCTTTGGTAAATCTGGTCGCCCAGCGGGTCAGCGTTGAATCCATCTTTGCTTCCGTGGAAGAGGTGCGCTATCTGGCCCGCATGTCCGGCGGCAGTGTGCGCGACCTGATGCGGCTGGTGGACTATGCCCAATTGTCGGCGCTCGTGGATGAAAAAACGCGCATTGATCACGCCAGCGCCCAGGATGCGGTGAAGAAATTGCGCCTGGATTTTGAGCGACTCTTGATTCCTGCTACGGTTTACTATCCCCTGCTTGCACAAGTTCACCAGACCAAAAGTGACGGTCTTTCCTCGGACCCACACGCCAAGCCGGAGGAGGTCAAAGCGGCGCGTGAATTCTTCAGTCAGTTGTTCTTCAATGGTTCTGTTTTGGAATACAACGGTGAAAAGATTTGGTATGACGTCCATCCCGCCATCTGGGAAATTACGGAGTTCAAAAATGCCTGCCACCGTCACACTGCCGCCGCCCGCTGAGCCGGCGCTGCCCGCCGACCAGGAGCGCAGTCTCCGCGAGCTGGTTTTGATGCTGGGAAATGGCGTCGGTTTCCGGCTGGCGCTGGCCACCTTCTCCGACCTCAAGCTGCGGGCGAATTTAATTCAACGCCTGACCGATTTGCTAAAGCTGAGGGGAGTCATCCTGAGTCAGCTTGAATTTACGGCGGGTGATCCCAAAGCTTCCCTGCTCCGTGACCTCAAAGAGCATCTCAGCAAAATCCAACTGTCTTCGGACCATCGCCAGGCGGTGACGGTGATTGGGCTGGAGAATCTCATTGCGCTTTACCGGGTGGCCGGAGGTCCGCCCACCGAAGGCACGGGAATTCTGGAAGAAGCCAATCTCCACCGCGACACGTTTGCCAAAGCCTGTCCGATGCCGCTCCTCATCTGGCTGACTCCGGCGGACACCACGGCGTTTGCGCAATCCGCCACCGACCTCTGGCACTGGCGTTCGGCAACGTTCGACTTCACCTCCGATTCCGGCAAGCCGGAAGGGATGATTGAAAATTTTATCGAATGCAACCATTCCCCGGAAGCCCCGCTTTCCCTGGAACGGCTTCGCGGGCGCAGCGCGCTGCTGAACAGACAACTGGAGGAACTGCAAACGAGTCCTCAGGCCGGCACCCCGCGCGCGCTAACCCAGCGTGCAAATCTGCTGGGGGAACTGGGTAACGTCTATCAGGACTTGGCGGAATATGACGAAGCACGACGGTGCTTGGAAGAACGGCTGAGCCTGGCCGAGCAAATCAAGGATGAGCCGCTTCTCGCGTCGGCTCTTAATGATCTGGCTCGATTGCAATTCACCACCGGTCAGTTTGCTAACGCCGAATCCTTGATGCGCCGCGCGCTGACCATTGACGAGCAGAGCTTTGGCCCGGAACACCCCATCATCGCCCTCCGCCTCAACAATTTGGCGGTCTTGCTCCAAGCCACCAACCGGTTTGGCGAAGCCGAAGCCTTGATGCGCCGTGCGCTGGCCATTGACGAAAAAGCTCTCGAACCGGAACATCCCAACGTCGCCGCCCATCTCAACAATCTGGCGCAGTTGCTCCAAGCCACCAACCGACTGGGCGAAGCTGAACCCTTGATGCGCCGCGCGCTGGTCATTATCGAACAGAATTTTGGCCCGGAACATCCCAAGGTTGCCACAGCCCTCAATAATCTGGCGCGGTTGCTCGGAGCCACCAGCCGGCTGGGCGAAGCTGAACCCTTGATGCGCCGCGCGCTGACCATTGACGAACAGAGCTTTGGCCCGGAACATCCCAACGTTGCCAACCGTCTCAACAATCTGGCATCCTTGCTCCAAGCCACCAACCGACGAGGCGAAGCCGAACCCTTGATGCGCCGCGCACTGGCCATTGACGAACAAAACTTTGATCCGGAACATCCCAAAATTGCTCAAAGCCTCAACAATCTGGCACAGTTGCTCAAAGCCACCAACCGATTGGCCGAGGCCGTACCGCTCATGGAACGCAGTTTATCCATCCTGCAAAAGTTTAAGAAGACAACCGGCTATCAACACCCGAATTGGCCAACCGCGATTGGCAATTACAAAGCCATGTTGGCAGCGATGAATTTAAGCCAGCCCGAGATCGAGGCAAAGCTGCACGGATTGAATGAATGACGGCTCTTCCGTCACCATTTTGTAACCTTCCCGGCCTTGAACTTCACCGCCGCCCGGGTGGAGAATCCAGCCAAAATGAAACCAACGGAAGCGAAAGAGGACTTTGAACATTTTGTGGAGGAGTCGGGTGCGACGGTGTCGGAATTCAAGCCCATTGATGCCATCCGCCTGATGCTGGATTTTTACCAGCAGGAGCGCGCCGAGGGCTGCGATTTGCAGGCCGACGAGGACATGCTGCTGTTTCAGTGGGGCGCCTTTGAGTGGGGCAAACAGGGGCGTTTCTTTGAATTCAACCTGGTCCGACAGTTCATTGACAACGATGCCGAGGACGGCGAAAACACCACGCAATTGTCGCTGACGTGTTATTTCACGCCCACGGCGGAATTGGAGGCGTTGAAAACCGGTTCCAAATGGTGTTCCTCACCGGATGAATTGGCGGGTTTTGAATACTTCATCAGTAAAACTCCGGCGTACAAAGCCGTGGGCAGATTGCGACCGGAAAACATCGCGCTGACCTGCGGGCCGGTGTGAAACCCCGAAGAAGAATCAAATCCACCATCGGCCCCCCGCCCCTTTGATGGCCGGAGCCCGGCGGAGGATGGTCCAGACGCCGCCCTTGTCGAACACGCGATACGTAAACCGGTTTTCGCCCTCCGGCAGCTTGGGAAACAGCACCAGCACATCAAACGTTCCCGGGGTGACTTGCTTGCAGTAAAGAATCTGGATGAACACCCCCGTCCGGGCCCGCGCGGTTTCCACCACCTGGCCATTTCTCGTGGTAAAAGAGGAGGAAATGCCCCGCACCGGTGGATTGTGCCCGGCAAACCGCGCCATAAAGAGCCGGCTCGGCTCCGTCCTTGCCTCGCCAAAGGCCACAAAATAAGCTTTCGGCTGGTCCGCATCGAGGTCCTGAATGATCCCGCGCAACAGGCCGGCCGTCATGTCCGATTCAAATTCCACCATGTTCGCACGCCGGGGATCGTGAGGGGAATAAAGCCACCACCCGCCGCCCCCCGCCACCACCAACACCGCCAGCAGCATGATCAGAACGATCTTTTTCATTTACTGAGAGCCCATCCAATTGGTCATGGTGTTGTAACCAAACGTCATTTCATTGGTGTTGTATTCCTTATACCATTGGGAATGGCCGTCGGCGAACAGGATGTTCTGGCCTTTGCTGTGGATCTGCCAGGCCTCCGTGATGTCCGGGTCCGCCGCCCCGCCCACACAGTTTTGCGTGTAATCATCCTTGTCGGCGTCCTGCGGATTAAACTCCAGCAACCCGCTGTCGCTGGGAATGCCCGCCGTGTCGCCGCTCAGGACGTAAGCCGAGGGGAATAAGATCAACGTGCTTTTGACGGGGGCAAATGCGCCGGCGGCGACAAAAGCGGCGTTGCAGCCGTTGAAATAATTGTAAGGACCCTGCAAATCCAGGGCCAACTGGGCGTTGCCGGGGCAGTTATACACATTCGTACTGCCGGTGTAGGGAAAGATCTGCTCCATCCAACTGGGTTTTTCAGTTGTCCTGTCCGTGTCGCCCCACTGAATATCGCCGCCGGATTCGGGATAATACTCCCCGTTTTCATCGGCAAACATCCTCATGCCCAGCCCCACCTGGTGCAGATTGGAATTGCAACTGGTCGTCCACGCCTTTTGTTTCGCCCTGCTCAGGGCCGGCAGCAACATGGCCGCCAGGATGGCAATGATGGCAATCACCACCAGCAGTTCAATCAATGTGAACCCCCGAAGTTGACTGGCGGGCTCAGGAGGGTTCATTGTTCCAACAGATTGAAAACGTTGTCCAGTTCCTCCGGCGTGCCAAACATCGTGCCGCCGGGCGAAACGGTCTGGCGCATTTGATCAACGGCATCGAACGCGGCCTCACTCTTGACGAATTTCGATGCGCCATCCGTGAAGAGCACGCAGTAACCAATGTCCTGCAAATGCGCCGTGTAGTCGGGACGCAGTTGGGTGATGACATCACAGCCAAAGAGCCGGTGCCCTTCAAACTGGCTGCTTTTCTGGTAACGGCGGAGGTAATTGCCGTTGGCGGCATCCATCACCCGCGGGTTGTAGAAGTAACTGGAACGCACGCAGCCCTTGATGCCGTCCGTGGTCAGCAGCGGATCGTAGGTCTGCTCGGAATAATCGCCCGTGGCCAGGCTGGGGCAGAAATAAATCCGGCCATCCCCGATGTATTTCGCCGGGTACAGATAGCCGGCATTCTCAAAATGGCAGTCCGTCGGCTGGGGGGCGTTCGCGTTGATCAGCCAGCGCAGGTGGGTGTGGTCCTCATCCAGCCAGACATACCGGCTGAAATGGGATTCATGCATTGAATTCATCTTCCCCTCGTCGCTGTAGGGCGGATAGCCGCGCCAGGGGGGCAGGAAGTCCGTGGAATCGGCCGAGTAAACCGCCGAACCGATCCCCATCTGCCGAAGATTGTTCACGCAACCGGCGCGTTTGGCCTTCACCTTGGCCTTGGCCAGCGCGGGCAGCAGCAACGCCGCCAGAATCGCGATGATGGCAATCACCACCAGCAACTCAATGAGCGTGAACGCGCGATGGTCAAAGGGGCCTTTCATTAGTTTACCCTCGGTCCGTGTCCGTCCGGGCTGCCGGGATAACACCACAACTCATTGGCGGTGTCCTCGTCCATCTTTTCCTCCCACAGCGTGATCTGCATCAATTGCGCCGAGCCGTCAAATGCGCCATAAATGGCAACCTTGCCGTGGCGGCCGCTGACATTTTCATCAGGGCTGCTCGCACCGTCATTGAAGAGCTGCACATTGTCATCCGGTGTGGCGTTATTGCATTCCCAAAAGGCCACGCCGGCGGGTTTTAACTGCGACAGTTTCGCCGGTGGGTTATTGGTGTAGGCGTAGCCGCAGACCGCCCCGTTCATGACATAGCTGGAGTCCTGCTGGGGCCGCATTTGAAACAACGGGCTGTTGGTGTGGTCGCTCGGACACAGATAAATCTGCGGTGCGTGCAGCGTCGGCCAAAAACTCCCGGTTTGCTCCGGGAATTGCGCCGGGTCGTCCGGGACGCTGAGGTCGCGCGTATAAAGCCAGCCCTGGGGGGTGGGGGCGGTCACCTCGCCGGAAAGCCAGTTCGGCCAGGGCATGACGTCATTATTTTCCTCCACCACCAGATTCAGGGTCACGCCAAACTGCTTGAGATTGTTCAAATCCACGGCCCGATAGCCGCTTTGCTTGGCCCGGTTTAACGCCGGCAAAAGCATGGCCGCCAGAATTGCAATGATGGCAATCACCACCAGCAATTCGATGAGAGTAAACGCCCGCCGCTGATTCATAATTGCTTAGACACCGCCAGGAGACATTTGTTTCAAGTTAATTCCCCATGCATACATGTCCGCCGGACACACAAAACGGACATAATTCCGGCCCCAAGGGTGATTTTTATCATTTTTCACCCAGAACCGCCACCCAGGAGTTTCCATCCATTACTTAAGCAAAAGGGGGGAAATGTTACCAAAAAAGATTCTTCGACATTGGGCAGGGGGGAAAGCAGGCGGAGGGTCGCGTGTTCTCCTCCCGCAGGGACAACCGGACATTAGCCAGCTACGAAGTGGCTGGAAACGGGGTCATTCAAATATCAACGCGTCCCGCAAGGGACGCTGGAAAACGCCGGCCAGCCCTGCGCCTGGATTGCGGTGGTGGTTTTCCACCAACGCCGTCAGGGGCGCCATCTTAGACTCATGGCCAATACCGACACCCAAATCTTTAATGCCACCGAAGATTGATCCCCCGACTATGCCGCCCCTGCGCGGCTTTTGGGCTTTGTGACGTGCGGTGCCACGAATATTTCGCACCTGCGGCGCTGGGCTGCCCCGGCCGGTCGCCCCGCCGCCACCGTTCTCGACCGTGGTTCGGAACATTGGATTTTCAAAACAACCCTGGTTGACACCGGCAAACGGTTGCAATAAGGTCAAGCCAACGGGGATAATCCCGCCGCGAGGCGCAGGCACGCCCCGATTTTTACATCACCGTCGCAAGTGTTTGTCTTTCCAATCATCCATGTAGCACACAGCGCCGAGTTCGTCCATCACCCCGGTTTCGACGAGCACGTTGAGCGCGCCACACGGGGTGGAGCGCGGGCCGGTGGCCTGGGACAGCACCAGCAACTCATTAACGACCTGGTCATCAGGCTCAGCATCCCGGCTGATGAAATAGTTGCTGATGAACCGGAACGCACCCCCAACTTGCTCACCATTGGGCTTGCGCAGACTCCGGTGGGCCAGGGTGAGGACCTCGGGCAGGTCCATCAACTGGCCGGCGTTGGCGAGGATGTCGAAAGCCTTCCCCCACCGCCAGCCGCAGGCAGCGTCGCGGGGACGCGTGTAACTCATGCAATCCATGGCGTAGCCGCAGAGAATCCGGAGGACCGCCAGGGCGGGCTGGGCGGAGGCGGGAACCCCCTCGGTCGCTTCAAAGCCCGTCAGGGGCTTCACCCCGGCGTCCAACAGCGTCCAACGGCAGGAGTTGGAGACAAAGACCAGGCTCTGCATCATTTTCTTTTCGGGGTTGGCTCGACCGGCACTGGTGAGGCCGCAAACGGTGGTCATAATCTCAACCAGCGCCTGGGTCTTGGCCGGATCGCCAGCCAATAATTCATCAAAAACCGGCAGGTTCCAGACCGCCTGTTCCAAACGCTCTCTCCGCTTGGGATCCTCCGGACGCGCGAGAATGCGTTTAAAGTCCCCGAGCAACAGATCAAAATTGCGCCGCATGACCGGGATAATAACCAAAACGCCTGAGCTCAGGCTATGGTTCGGCTCATTCCGTAATCCTCGCGTAATGGCTTCAGGCCGGTTTTCCCTCCCAACCTGTTGGCTGACAACCAGTTAACCGCGCTTGAAGATTTTTAAATTATTTTTAGGCATACCCTTCGGATGTCCCACCCACCATGCTACACTGGCGGGTATGAAGATGATGATATCTTTATCGGTCGGCGCGGCGCGGCGCGAACTGCCAGACGGGGCTGGCCACGCTGGCGTACACTTCCCGGGCGAAATTTAACATGCCCACATAACCGGCCAGCGGCTCCTTGCGCTCATGGTTGTGGTCGCAAAAGCCAATCCCCAGCTTGTAGGCGATGGGCCGCTCCTTCACACCGCCGATGAACAGGTCCACGTCCTTTTCCAGACAAAACTTTGCCAGCTCCAGCGGGTTGGCATCGTCCACGATGATCGTGCCGGGATCGGCCATTTCCTGGAGCTGTTTGTAATCCGCCTTGTCGCCGGTCTGCGAGCCGACAATCGCCGTCTCCATGCCGATCAAGCGCAGGGCGCGCATCAGCGAAAACGCCTTGAACGAGCCGCCAACGTAAATCGCCGCCTTTTTGCCGATCAACTTCTGCTTGTAGCGCAGGAGTTCGGGATAGATGGCGGCGACCTCCTCGCGGACCAGGTTTTGCGCCCGGGTCATGATGTCCGGCGCGTCGGAGAAAAATTTGGCGGCGTCATAAAGCGCGGCGCACATGTCCTCGATGCCAAAATACGAGACGCGTTTGAAGGGGATGCCATAATCGCTCTCCATCATTTTGGCAAGGCTGGTCATGGAACCGGAACACTGGACGAGGTTCAATTTCGCGCCGTGCGCGCGGCGGATGTCCTCGATCCGCGAATCCCCGGTCAGGCACGAGACGACCTCAATGCCCATGCGCTTGTAGTAGTCGCGCAGCACCCAGGTTTCTCTGGCGATGTTGCGTCCACCGAGAATGTTGA
>CAZUBG010000060.1:0-25417 GCA_964618545.1 uncultured Bifidobacteriaceae bacterium
GGCGGGCAGCCAGCGCTATCCGGTTCACTGGGGCGGCGATGCCGAAAGCACCGACCAGGGGATGGCGGCGGAACTGCGCGGCGGCCTTTCCTTCGGGCTCTCCGGTTTTTCCTTTTGGAGTCACGACGTGGGCGGTTTCACCGCGACTTCCGTGGCGGGCATGGACCGCGATTTGTTCGCGCGCTGGCTGGCCTTCGGCATGCTGAGCTCGCACAGCCGCTGCCACGGGATTGCCCCGAAGGAGCCGTGGCTTTACGGGACCGCGTTCATGGACAAGTTCCGCGCCATTGACGGGTTGAAATACCAGCTCATGCCCTACGTCTATGCGCAGGCCAAGGACTCCTCCGATCACGGCCTGCCCATGGTGCGCGCCCTCTTCCTGGAATATCCCGAAGACCCCGGTTCCTGGCTGGTGGACGACGAGTACCTCTACGGTTCCAGCATGCTGGTTGCGCCCCTGTTGCACGAAGGCGAAACCAGTCGGAAAGTTTATCTGCCGCCCGGAACGTGGATTGATTACCAGACCGGGAAGGATTATTCCGGCGGCTGGCAGACCATCGCCGCAGGAGCCATCCCGGAAATCATCCTCGTGCGCGACGGCAGCATTATCCCCCATATCGCCCTCGCCCAATCCACCCGGCAGATGGATTGGTCAAAAATTCAACTCGTCGTCTACGCCAGGGACTGGCTGACGGCCAAGGGCCTCGTCTACCTGCCCGGGGACAGCGCCACCCGCGAAGTCGCCCTGGTCCGGGAAAACACGGGCTTCCAACCCGTGGGCGATCAATTCCCGGGAAAAGTCTCGTGGACCGTCCGCTCCAACTGATTGTCGCATGAAAGAAATCGCCGCCCTGTTGATGTTCTGCGGCGTGCTCGGCCGCGCCCTGGCGGGCGGGTCCGAGCCTTCCCGGCCGTATGAATGGCGCAACGTCGCGATCGGCGGCGGCGGATTTGTCACCGGACTCATCGCCCACCCGCTGGCGAAGGATTTGATGTACGCCCGCACGGACGTTGGCGGCGCGTACCGGTGGTCGGCCGCGACGGGACATTGGATTCCCATCACGGATTCCCTGGGGGACGCCGATTTCACCGGCATCGAAAGCCTGGCGCTGGACCCTTCCGACCCCGGCCGGGTCTATCTGGCGGCGGGGATTTATCAATGGAACAAGGCCGCCATTTTTCGCTCCGCCGATCAGGGCCGGACCTGGCGGTACACGCTGGTCCCCTTCAAAATGGGCGGGAACGAAACCGGGCGTTTTAATGGCGAACGCCTCGCGGTGGATCCCCATGACGGGAAGGTTTTGTTCTTTGGCTCGCGGCGCGATGGTTTATGGCGGAGCCCGGATGGCGGCGCCACCTGGAACCCCGTCCCTGGTTTCCCCGCCCTGCCGCCGGAAAATCCCGCTCCGATTGGCCGCCGTCGTTCCGGCGACCGGGCCGTCGGCATTGTCTGCGTATTGTTTGACGACCGGTCGGTCTACGCGGCGGTTTCCACGCTGGGGACCAATCTGTTCCGCAGCGATGACGGCGGCGTCCATTGGGCGGCCGTGCCCGGCCAGCCCGTTGGCTTGCGCCCCAACCACCTCGTTTGCGCGTCGGACGGGATTTGTTATTTGAGCTACGGCCGGGAACCCGGCCCGGAGGCCATGTCCGCCGGCGCCGTCTGGAAATTTGATCCCGGAAAGAATTTCTGGACGGAAATCACCCCATTGAAATCCAACGAGGACGGCCAGCCCTTCGGTTACGGGGCCGTGGCCGTGGATGCCCGGCATCCGGCCACGATCCTGGCCACCACCTTTTGCCATTGGAAGCCGCACGACGAAATTTTCCGCAGCACCAATTCCGGCGCGACCTGGGTGCCGTTGCTGCAAAATGCCAGGTTGGATTACTCCTTCGCGCCGTACACCAAGCGGTTGAAGCCGCATTGGATGGGCGGCCTCCTGATCAACCCCTTTGATTCCGACCAGGTCTGGTTCGGGACCGGCTACGGCGTCTGGTGCGGCACCAATGTCACCGCAGCGGATGGCGGGCGGCCCACCGATTGGATTTTTTCCGATGCCGGACTCGAGGAGACCGTGCCGCTCGCCCTCGCCAGTCCGCCCGAGGGGGCCCACTTGTTGAGCGGGGTCGGGGACGTTGACGGTTTCCGGCACGACGACTTGGACGCTCCGCCCGCGCAGGGCTCGTTTGCCGGACCGCATTTCAACAACACCGAAGGTCTGGCCTTCGCCGCCGGCCGGCCGCAGATCGTGGTGCGCGTCGGAACCGGCGGAAGCAATTCCGTTCACGCCGCCCTTTCCTCTGATGGCGGAAAAAGCTGGCGGCTGCTCGAAAGCGACCCCTCCCCCGGTGAAGCCGGCGGGGTCGTCGCCATTTCGTGCGATGGCAAAGCCATTGTCTGGACCACCCGGCACAGCGTGCCGCACGTCACCACCGATCATGGGGCCAACTGGTTGGAGTGCGCCGGGCTCGCCAGCGGCATCCGGGTGGTGGCCGACCCGGTGAATCCCCGGCGTTTCTACGCCTTTGATCCCCGGGCCGGGAAACTGTTCGCCAGCACCAACGGCGCGGCGGGTTTTGCGCCCACCGCCGCCGGGTTATCCCCGCCATCGGATCAGCGCAGCGGATTTGGTTTTGACATTCCCAGCGGGGCCGAGCTCTCCGCCGCGCCCGGACTTCAGGGGGATTTGTGGCTGGACTTGGGCCGTCGCGGTCTCTGGCACTCGGCCGACGGCGGAGAGAGCTTCATCCGCTTGGAAAATATCGGGACCGCCACGGCCTTCGGCTTTGGCCGGGCCGCCCCGGACGCCGGTTTTCCCGCGCTGTTTCTCTTTGGCGTCATCGGCTCGCACCAGGGAATCTTCCGTTCAGATGACAACGGGCGGAGCTGGCTCTGCCTGAACGATGCGGAACACCAGTTTGGCTGGATCACCAAACTGACCGGGGATCCACGGGTTTTCGGGCGCGTCTATCTGGCCACCGCCGGCCGGGGCATCGTGCGCGGGGATCCGGCGGTGAATTAATTTTTATTATGATTAAGGTTCGACTCCGATAATCACCAAAGGCACAGCCGGAACACCGCGCCCATTTCGGATGATGTTGTAAAGCTCGCCCTTGTAACAGCCCGGACCCGATGACATTTTTGATTGGAGCGATTTCATGGCCAGAATTTCAATGCCGACATCAATCTGGTCACGAACATAAAACGCAAGGTGCTTGACAAATAAATCGCAGGCCACAAAGGCATATTTTCCAAAAATCTAAAATCAACTGGCTTCAATTACAGCCGCTTCATCATAGTCCGGATTGAGGCGGGATTGCCACCTGCGCACGATTGTTCTTGCCGAGCCAAACGATTCATAAACTTTGGCCTTGCAAATAAAGCCACGCTGAACTTTTACTGCCACCCACAATTTCTTGGAAACGGTTTTTTGTTTCATGTTACGCCCTTTTTTAGTCGATTGTGCCAGTCTAAAACATTCTCATATTGCATGAAGGTGCAGATTTCCGACAGGCCACTTCTTTTAAAAGTTGGCCGGTTAACCTGCCTCACATAAAGCGCCCGGCGTGCGTCGTTAGAAACAATACTGAAACGGGGATGAATCTCTGGACTCACTAGATGTACGTCGTTAAACCTCAGGAGACCTGAATAAATTGTGGTTGTGTGTTCCACCTCATAAAGCGCCACAAGATCACCAGCCCCTCTCCTCATCCAAACAACATCCACCTCAGAAAGGATGGGCAAAATAGGTTTGTACATTTCGGGCAGATTATTATGGAGAGGAAATTTGCCGGTCAAGCTCCAATCGAGCCCGGTTCTGTCAGCTTGCGGATACCAAATGTCGTGCCCCTTTGTAAATCCAATGGCACCTAGAAGTGTCTGAACTTGTGAATGCATAAGCTCGCCAGCCTTTAACCGTGTCTTTGAATCAGCGGGCAAGTTCAACTCATTCCACCCAAAGTAACCCTCAACATTGAACCGGCCTGCATTCGCAATATACAACTCAGTGGAGTCAGGACTGGGGTAAACTTGGACTTTAAATTGTCCATCTTGCGCAGGCTGAACATATGTAAAAACCTCCTCAAATGCACCAAAAGGAAGCAGCAGTGGCATCGGCTGACCATCCCACAAAAAGCAAACAACCGACCTGTTGCCTTCAAGCCATCGAAGGTCGGTTTGGCGAAGCCCAAAAAATGTCCGGTTTCCAGGATGAACCTTGGAATATCTAATGTATATCCTGAATGATGTTTCTGGAATTTCGAAAAGCGATTGAGAATCTGAAGTCTTTTTCAAGGACGGAAACCGTCGTTTTAATTCGTCGAGAAATTCATTTTTAACAGGCTTCGGCATGGTGCTTAGGCTTAATTTTGACGGAATAAATGGTGGCCAAAGTGCCAGACGATGCGATTGCGCATCTTCAAACCCAGGCTGGCGAAAATTGGATACAACAGCGAATCAATCGGGATGATGGCTCCATGATCAACGAAATTGCCAACCTGCCAGCAAATGCTGCCTCCATCGGCAAGAACCCGAACACACTCGGTTATCACTTCACGCTGTTCGTTGATGTAGGCATCCAAATGAAGACGACTCTCGTATTCTTTGCCCAGATTGTAGGGCGGTGAGGTTACGACCAATTGAATGACACCACTGGGAATCCCTCGAAGCATTTCCCGGCAGTCGCCCGCATGAACGACCGCCAAGGCCGAGGGTTTAAATCGCTCCGAGATATTGAAACCATTTGTCATTTTGCAAACCGAGTTTAGCGCAGAAACTCGATTCCGCCAAGAACCAAGAAAATTCATTTTGCGATCGCCGAGCGCTGGTCTAAATCCTTAAACAGCCTTTTCAAAATCCGAAGACGGCGCGCGGGCCCTCACCAACATGATTTCCATTGAAATTTCCGGTTTGGCAGGCTCGGGAACCTCACGGGGCGGGTGTTCCACAGGCTGCCAAACCCTAATCCACCAGGTCTTTTTCAATCTGCTCCAGCGTTTTGTTCTTCGTCTCCGGGAGCAGGAAGAAGACAAACCCGCCGCCGCCCACGCAAATCACCGCATACAGCCAGAACGTGCCGGCCGCACCGAGCTGCTGGTTCAAAATCGGAAAGGAGCAGGTCAGGATAAAGCACGCAATCCACAAGGCCGAGACCGCCACGGACATGGCCGCGCCCCGGATTCGATTCGGGAATATTTCCGAGATGACCACCCAGGTCACCGGGGCCAGCGACATTGCGTAACAGCCAATCGCCGCCAGCACCAGGATCAGCATCGGCCATCCTTGCACGCCGCTGTGATAACAGCATCCCAAAATGGTGTAAATGACCGCCAGACTGGCGGCTCCAAACAGCAGGAGCGGCCGCCGGCCCGCGCGGTCCACGATGCCCAGGGCGAAAAACGTACACACCATGTTGACCGAGCCCGTCCAGGCGATGTTTTTCAGCACCGTTGATATGTTGTAGCCCGCCGCCTTGAAAATTTCCTCCGCGTAATTGAAGATCACGTTGATGCCGCACCACTGTTGAAAAACCGCCAATCCCACGCCGAGCACCAGCAGCTTCAGCAACTTGGGCTGGAACCATTCCCGGAAGTTCATGCCCGCCTGCTCGCTCGCCAGCGTCGCCTCGATTTCCCGCAGCGCCCCGGCGGAATACGTTTCCCCGCCGATCTTCCTCAGAATGTCGCGCGCCTCCGCCGCCCGGCCGTTTTTCGCCAGCCAGCGCGGACTTTCGGGCACGAAAAACATGCCGAGAAAGAACAACAGCGACGGCACGGCCGTCAGCCCGAACATCCAGCGCCAGCCCTGCTGTCCGAACCAGGAATTGCGGATGAATTCATCCGTCGCCCCGGCCGGCAGCGCACGCACGAGCCACCAATTGATGAACTGCGCGGCCAGAATGCCGATGACGATGGTCACCTGGTTGAGGGACACCAGTCTTCCGCGCAGGTGCGCGGGCGCAATTTCCGCGATATACATCGGCGACAGCCCGGAGGCCAGGCCGATGGCCACCCCGCCCAAGATCCGCCAGCCAATGAAGAAGGCAAAGGTCGGCGCCAGTGAATTGCCCAGCGAGGTCAGCGAGAACAAAAACGCCGCCAGCAGCAACAGCCGTTTGCGCCCGAATTTGTCGCTCCACGCCCCCGAGATGAGCGCCCCAAGGAAACAGCCGACCAGCGCGCAACTGTTCGCCCAGCCGGACAGCACCGCGTTGTCCGAGATTTGGAAGAAGCGTTCAAAAAACGGCTTCGCTCCGCCAATGACCACCCAGTCCCAGCCAAACAGCAGTCCGCCCATCGCGGCCACCACGGAAATCAGCCAGATATGGCCAAGATTCAATCCGGCCTTGGGTTCGGTGGATTCACCTGAGGTTGTCATAAGGATTGGTTCACCCGCTGGTTTTGGCCAAATCCGCCGCCGCCGGGTGGTTCGGATCGCGTTGCAACACGGTTTTAAGCAGGGCGCGCGCCTTCTGCCTCTGACCGAGCCCGAGCCGGGCCTGCGCCTGCAGGAACAGCGCGGTGGTCTCCTGCCGGAACTGCAAATTGTCCTCGAAGAGCAGCATCGTCGGGAGCGAGGTGGCAAAATAATCAATCTTCGCCTTGGTCTTCTGCCATCGCCGGGCATAAGCCAGCAGATCTCGGAAGAGTTTCTGCGCCTTGGCGCGCCGGCCAAGTTTCTCCCATGCCAGCGCGGAGTAATAGGTCAGCTCGCTGAAGGCGCGGACGCTCATTTCCTGGAAGTCCCCTTTGAACGTCGCGGCCGTGTTCCAATGCCGCCGGGCGGAGTTCAGATCACCGCCCGCCGCGAGAGCGCAACCGAGCCAGTAGTGAATGTCGCTCTGGTTGGCGAGCAGGTGTCTGGCTTCGCCGAGATTCAACGGCGCGGTCAGCGCGGCGCGAAAATGTTCCGTTGCTTTGGCATACCCCCCGCCGGTCAGGGCCGCGCGCCCGAGCGCCACTTGGGAACGCACCCATTGACCGAGCGGGCCGCCTTCGCCGCCTTCCCACGGTTGGAAGTTGCGGGTGCCCACGAGGGCCAGGGCCTGGTCAGGCAGGCCGGTCTGATTGTAAAGCGAGCACAGTTCCACGCTCAGGTCATCCCGCTGTTCCACCAGGCGGGGGTGCTTCTCCAACTCGCGCCGCCGCCGCGCCGGCGTTTTCCCGAGCCGCTTCCAAAGCTGGTCGCGCTCATACAACAGGCGTGCATCCGCAGGATTGGCCTTGATGGCCTTTTCGTAGGCCACCAGCGCTTTGGCCGGGGCTTGGGAGATGTTAAACCAGCCGATGCCCAGGTTGCGCCAGACGATGGAAAAACCGGGGTCCAGCTTTGCGGATTTTTCCCACAGTCGAATCGCTTCGGCATGACGGCGGCGATCATACAGTAAATTGCCCAGATAGTACGGCGCTTTGGCATCCTTGGGATTGGTTTGCATCGCCAGTCGCAAAATTTCGATGTCCTCCAGCCGCGCGGGAAAGCAGTAGTCCGGCGACAGTGCGGCCGCCTGCTCGAAACTGTGGCGCGCGGCCGTCGCCTGGCCGCAGCGGTGTTCCAACCAGCCAAGAGTGTATTGTACCAAAGGCTGCGCGCCCCAACTCTGATCCGGCAAATCCCCGGTGGCGACGGCGGGTGAGCTTAACACGGCCATGGCTTCGGCGTAAAAACCCGCCCGGGCGCAGTCATGGGCGATGTCCAGCCGCACTTGCCAGTCGCACGTCAGTTTATGCCCGGCCAGGCGCCGCGCCCACCAATCGAGCGGGTCCAGCGCCAGCGTGTCGCGCAGCAACGCGTCCGCCCCGGCGGCATCCTGGAGCCGCCGGAGGACCATGACCTTGAGATTTCGCGTTCGGAGTTGGTCCGGGTTGCCTCGCAAGGCCCGGTTGAGATGATCAAGCGCGGCGGCCCAGTCTGCTTTTTTGGCGTCCAGTTCGGCCAGGGCCTGATAACCGGCCGCCTGCCAGGCCTGGTTCCAAACCGCCTTGTGAAAGGCCGCGTAAGCCTCCTCATCACGGTGCAAACAGACCAGGCACAGGCCCAAATGATAATGCGCCTCCCCGTCACGCGGATTTGGATTTCGCCGCGTCAAGCGCCCGATGGCCCGCCGAAAATGCTGTTCCGCCTCCGCAAACTCTCCCCGGCGCAGATGCCACCGCCCCAGGGCGCTGTTGCAGCGCGCATCCAGCGGGTCGCGCCGCAAGGCTTCGCGCCAGTACGCGGTCGGACAGCGCGTGGCGTGCCGGTACTGCTCCAAATGCACGCCCGTCAGGTAAAGCTCGTCGGTGCTTGCCACGTCCGCTGGAGCGGGTGGTTCCGTGGCGGGCGGCGGGACTTCACCCTGAACCCGCGGCTGGCTCTGATGGGAAATCAACACTCGCCCCGGTTGATCTTTCACCTGAACCAGCACGTCGGCGTCCGTCACCCCGCGCGGGAGTCGGACGAGCTCGACGAGCGGTAGCGCCGGAGCCAGATCGCGGACGAACCGGGCCACGGTTTTGCCTTTCGCCGTCACGGTCACCACGCATTTCGGCTGACGGGCGGTCACGGCCACGCCCAGGCGCCGGCCGGCCGGGCCGCCGGAAGGCCCCGCGCCAAACGAAACCGCCGCGTCAAGATTCGCCTGACCGGCCGGACCGATCTGCCGGATGGGATACCAATACTGGCTCCACGTCCTGGTTTCCCCGGGCTGGAGAAAACTGAAGTCGGGCTGATTGTCCGTGAACACTCCGGCCATGAGTTCAATGTAAGGGCCAAATTCACCGTGCGCGTCCGGCTCGGTGAGATTGCGGTCCCAAGCATAGCCAAATTCGTGGTTCCCCCACGTCCACTGCTTTTTGCCCGGGGCGAGGTGATGATTCGCAACATGGATGATTCCCGCCTGCGCCTGGTAATCGTACCCGCCAAAGAAGTCCTCCCGGCTTCCCATGCACATGTAAGAAGTCGGCACTGGAATGTTGGCGTAGAACGACAGGTCATTGGGCGCGTAATGCGGCACCGGGGATTTCCGGTCGGCCGCTGCAGATGGGTTCCGGCAGTGCGGCGGGACAAACCGTGAGGGGACTTCGCCGGCGGGGACGCCTTTCCGTCCGCGCTCCCCGTAATTGACCGCGTAGTAAAACCCCCTGGCCAGCGGATATTCGCTCATCGAACGGCGCGCATGATCGGCCACGTAATAAACATCCGGCGGGAAAAAACTCTGATACGCCTCATGCACGCGGATGCCCGCATTGGCCCACCAAAGAAACGTTTGCGCGAACGGCGTGCGGTTGCCGGCCCGCACCTTGAGTTCGAGATACGCTTTTCCCGGATGCAGACAAACGCCGTGCATCCCCTTCATCCGCGTGAGCGGATCATGATCGCCGCACCAGATCGTCTTTGAACCGTCGGCATGGGATTCGATTTTCCAGTCCGCCGGCAAAAACGTCGCCGGCCGGTGGTGCTGCGGCCAGTTGAATTCAATGCCGCCGGAAATCCACGGCCCGGCGAGCCCCACCAGCGCGGGTTTGATCACGGGCTGACGGTAGATCAGGTCGAAGCCATTCGACTTGTCCTCAAAGGCGTGGATGCGTCCGCCAATTTCCGGCAGCACCAGCACCCGGACAAATTCATTCTCGATCCACACCCCCTGCCAGGACCGGTCCACCGGCTGCTCCGCAATCCGATCCGTGAACGGCAGCGGATAAACCGTTCCGCGGCTTCCCTGATAAACCCGCTTCTCCAGAAACATGGGGTTCTTATCCGGCGTCCCGGGCAGATGCGTCGGAATCGTCAGGACCTCCGACCAGGCGCGCACGGCGGCAGGTGAATTCATATTGGAGCTCAAATCTTAACCGGGCCGGGCCGGGATTGAAATGGAGGATTGACCGGTTCACATGGACGATTTCCCGGCGGACTGGCCAATCGCCCCGCGTTGTGGCAGACTCCCGCCGATCCATGAACCGACTTCAGAAAGGCGAAGGCTTTGCCGGTCAACGCATCGTGGTCCTGCCGCCGTCCGTCGTTGCCGACGCCCGCCGGCAACCGCTGATGAGCGGACTCGTGCCCACCGATGTCGGTTTTTTCCCGCACGCGGCCGGTCACCTGCGCGAACGCCCCGCCGGGGTGGATCAGGCCATCTTCATTTATTGCACCAAAGGCGGCGGCTGGTGTGATTTCAAGGGGAGCCGTCATCCGGTCAAGGCCGGAGACCTGCTCGTGCTTCCCCCCGGAACGCCCCACGCCTACGGCGCGGAGGGAACGCGGCCCTGGTCCATTTTTTGGTTCCACGTCCAGGGCGCCCTGCTCGGCGACTGGCTGGGTGAACTCGATGCCGGCGGCGGCCGGCTCGTCAAACCCATTGGCGAAGCTGCGCAGGTCCTGGCGCTGTTTGAGGAAACGCTGGCCGTTTTGGAACAGGGTTACACCCGGTTTCAGATGCTGTCCGCCTCGCAGAGTCTGGCCCACCTGCTGGCGGTGCTGATCCGGGAACACCGCCACGCCGTCCCGGAAACGCCCGCTGTGCCGCAAAAAATCGCGCAAACCATCGCCTACATGAAGCAGCACCTTGATCTCCCCCTGTCCCTCGATGCGCTGGCCGGTCTTGCAAACCTGTCCCGCTCGCGGTATGTGGAATTATTCCGGCAGCAGACCGGCTTTGCCCCCATAGATTATTTTATCCGCCTGCGCATGCACCAGGCCTGCCGGATGCTTGACAACACGCGCCTCAGCATTAAAGCCATTGCCAACGCCCTGGGCTATGCGGACCCCCTGTATTTCTCCCGCCGGTTCCGTGCGGTGAACGAAAAATCCCCCCTCGAGTATCGGAAGCAACGCAAAGGCTGAAGCCGGGACGGAAGGAGCGGCTGCGACCATCGGGGACAGGCCGCGTCCGGAGGGGGATGAGGGGATCATGACGGGGCAGCGAGGAGAGTCAGGGGGTTCCATTTGGGATTTTTTAATCGTGTTTAATGGATTCTTTCCGTGTTTTTCCGTTCTGGGCCCCTTCGGACCAAATCAAACCATCCACGCCTCCCAACCGAACCAACATCGCACATTCCTACACCGTTGTCAAGAAAACGCAATGGATGGTGGTGTCCTGATTTGGAATTAGGAATTGAAAAGACCGTTTTGAATTGCAAAACCATCACCGTCTCCCGGATGACAGATCTTCAATGGAGGGGTTCCAACTTTTCCATCCAGTGGTATGAGATCGTCGTCGTCGAAAGAATGCATTACTTCGACTTGCAAAAATGCGGCGCTGGCGACGTGAATCGCATCTTTAGGTTTCAACGTCGGGTGTTTCCACATCAATTCGCGCGACAATTCGGCAATCTGTCTGTCACAGTTAATTGGCCTGATGTAGGATTTGGAAAAGTACTTTTGAATAATTGGTTCGTGTTCCGGCGAGAGTTTGTTTAGTTTTCCTTTTCCATCTACAATTGTTTTAACCCACACAACTTCCGCGAACGTAATCGTCGACGTATAAATGTCCACTTGGCCCTGCCGGGCCAGCTTTTCGATATGCTCACAAATCTCAAAGCGCCCCTTTTCCCTGCCGAAGACGGCATGAAACAGGTTGGCATCCCAATAGACCATTTTAATCGCCATTTAATTGTATAGTTTGTATATTTCCTGAACTTCTGCGAGGCTCGGCAGCTCCGAATCTGGCGGGAAAATGCGAATGGTATCAACGGTGATATTCACCGCATGGCCCTCTTTCGCGTAGTGAATCAACCCGCTGGCCAACACTCTTTTTGTATAACCCTCAAGTGCCTTCTTTTGGGCTTCATCTGTTTGCAGATAACCGGTGATTTCGCGCCTTCCCAACGGATCGTCAATAACACAGACATAGCCGTGCTTGGCGGAAAGGGACACGATTTTACCCTCAATTGATCCAAAAGCTATTTGCGGTTGCCCTTCAAGGATTGCCTCCGCAACTCTGACAATTGTGTGAGGCAATGGCTCTGGCTCGCCTCCGTTTTGAATCGAAACAGATTGGACTTCCTCACCATCCACCAGCGCGGCGATGATTTTTGCGGACGATACGGTTTCTCTGGTGAATCCATAAGGAATCGTCCTTACTCCATTTCGCAGATCCCGAACCCCACGGCAAACCGCGTCAATAGACCGCTCGGACTCCTGGCTTGGATTGTTTGCACGCATTCGCAAAATGGCGCTCCCATGCTCAACTTCTACAACCCATTCAATCGTGGAGGCCGCTATATTTTTTGCGACTCCCTGAACCATCGCCACAAATTCACTGGCCCCGCTGAGGAATTTTTCCGGTGTCAACTTCCGCCCGTCAATTTTGATTTCGATTTGATTGCTCATAATTCCTCCGCTTGTTTGTCACCACCGGCATTGTCAACGTAAGCCGTTAGCAGGTTTTCCACAAGCGGCGACCCTTTCCCGCGCCAAATGAATAGCGCAGAATGCCAAACCGCCTGATTGACGGAAACACATTTTTTCACCTTTGTTTTGCCGCGAGGCCGTCCGGCTCCCGACCGGGGTCCACCCCAAGTCCTTTTTTTATCATTTTCCGTTGACATTTCATTTGAAATTAGTCATACCTTATTCAAAGTCAACCGCGAAATTCGGGGTAAACGAACGATAGCCGAGAAAAAGTGCTGACGGTCTGCCCCACTCTCGGAGCGCCGACTGGCAGCCAGCTTAAAGATCACCTTCGCGGGGCCAAGGTTGGTTTTTACAGCCGTTGTTCGACCGCGCACGTTCAAAGCCGGCTATAAGCCGACGCTCCGACCGATTGGTCGCCGGGGCGGTGTCGGGATGCGCCCGCAGCCTCCCCCGGCCGGTGCAAAAAATCTGTTCGTCCGGGCAAAAACCGGCTATGCTCGCGGCTACGAACATGAGCAAGCTGTTATTGATAGATGACGAAGAAGACGTGCGCTATTCGTTTCAGCGGATCTTCGACTCGCCGGAAATCGAATTTTCCACCGCCGCCAGCGGGGAGGAGGGGCTGCAGCTCATCCCCAAATTCAGGCCCGACCTCGTCCTGATGGATGTCCGCATGGGCGGGATGAACGGCTTGGAAACCCTCCGCCGCATCCGCGCCGCCAATCCCAAGCAACTGGTCATTTTGATGACGGCCTACGGCACCACCCAGACCGCCATCGAGGCCATGAAGCTGGGGGCGTACGATTATCTG
The DNA here is from genome assembly GCA_964618545.1 of uncultured Bifidobacteriaceae bacterium. GTDB lineage: Bacteria > Verrucomicrobiota > Verrucomicrobiia > Limisphaerales > UBA11358 > UBA11358. The sequence goes on from CAZUBG010000060.1 coordinate 13,140, forward strand.
CTCAAGCCGTTTGACGCGGTCAAGATCAAGGAACTTGTCGGCAACGCCCTCAAGGCCGCGCGCGACATGAAGCAGGTGGTTTCCTACCAGCCCCTGCTCGAGTCCGAGGATTACGAACAGGGCATCGTGGGCTGCAGCCCGGTCATGCAGCAGGTGTTCAAGCTCATCGGCCAGGTGGCGGAGAGCAATGTGACCGTGCTGATCACGGGCGAAAGCGGCACCGGCAAGGAACTCGTCGCCCGCGCCATTTATCATCACAGCAACCGCAATCAGCAGCCGTTTCTGGCCGTCAATTGCGCCGCCATCCCCGAGCAATTGCTGGAGAGCGAACTCTTCGGGCACGAGCGCGGGGCCTTCACCGGGGCCGCCAGCCAGCGCGTCGGCAAATTCGAGCAATGCGACCACGGGACCATTTTCCTGGATGAAATCGGCGACATGACCCCCGCCACGCAGACCAAAATCCTGCGCGTGCTGCAATCCGGCACCTTCGAGCGCGTGGGGGGAAACGAGCCGATGCAGGTCAACGTGCGCGTCATTGCCGCCACCAACAAACCCCTCGAGGCGGCGGTGGCCGCCAAACAGTTTCGCGAGGATCTGTTTTACCGGCTCAATGTCGTCCGCATTCCCATCCCGCCCCTCCGCGAGCGCAGCGACGACATCCCGCTGCTGGTCAATTACTTCCTGGATAAAAATGCGCGGGACCTGCAAAAGCCGCCCAAATCCGTCGCGGCCAACGTGCTGCGCGCGCTCGAAAAATACCACTGGCCCGGCAACGTCCGCGAACTTGAGAACGCCATCCGCCGCGCCCACATCATGGCCAAGAGCGACGCCATCCTGCTGAGCGATTTGCCGCCGGAGATCACCGGGGCGGTGGGGGCGGGCCTCGGCCTGGCCTCCGTTTCCGGGCCGGTCAACGAGGCCGTGGCCACCGACGCCGCCGCGCTGGCCCGCCAGCTTTTCCAATGGGCGCGCCGCGATCCCAAGCTCAAGGTGATCGCCGCCGTGGAACGCGAACTGGTCATCCAGGCCCTGATGGAAACCAACGACAACCAGGTGCATGCCGCCAAACTGCTGGGCATCACCCGCGCCACCCTCCGCAAGCGGATTGACAAGTTCGGCATCCTGCGCGAGCTGAACGTCAAATAGCGCGGAACCCGCCGGCCTCAATGATGACGTCGCTGCCGTGACTCCCGAGCCGAAGCCGTCCGCCTTGAACGCCGCGGCGGAACCGTCCCCGGCGCTGATCACCCTGATGGCGATCGCCGTGGGCGCGTTCGTTGCCAACCTCTATTACGCCCAGCCGCTGATCGCCTCCATCGCCCCGGCGGTCGGGGTGAGTCCGCCCCTGGCGGGGACGGTGGTCAGCCTCACCCAGATCGGTTTCGGCGCGGGCCTGTTCACCCTGGTCTCGCTCGCCGACCTCGTCGAGAACCGAAGACTGGTCCTGCTGACCCTTGGCCTGACCATCATCGGACTGGTCAGCGCCGCCACGGCCACCACCCGGGACGCCTTCCTGGCCGCTGCGTTCGTGATCGGCTTGGGATCGTCCGGGGCCCAGGTGCTGGTGCCGTTCGCCGCCCACCTCGTGCCGGCGGCGAGTCGCGGCCGGGTCGTCGGCAACGTCATGGCCGGCCTGCTGGCCGGCATCATGCTGGCCCGCCCGGTCGCCCTGTTCATTGCCGCCAGTTTCGGCTGGCGCTCCGTGTTTTGGAGTTCGGCGGCCTTCATGGGGGTGATTGGTTTTGCGCTGGCGCGGAGGATGCCCCGCTATACGCCCCCGGGCGGTCTGCCTTACGGCCGGATCCTGGTGTCCATGGCCGGCTTATTCCGTGAATTGCCGCTGTTGCGCCGCCGCGCCGCGTATCAGGCGCTGATGTTCGCCGCCTTCAACCTGTTCTGGACCACGGCCCCCCTCATGCTTGCCGACCGTTTTGGACTGGGTCCGCACGGCATCGCGCTGTTCGCCCTCGCCGGGGCGGGGGGGGCGCTGGCCGCGCCGCTGGCCGGGAGGCTGGCGGATCGTGGTTATATACGGGGCCTGACCGCCGGGGCGATGCTCGTGCCGGGCCTTTCCTTTTATGGCACGGGCCGGGCGGTGGCGGCGTCCGCCCTCGCGACCCTGGTGATCCTGGCGGTGCTCCTGGATGCGGCGGTTCAGACCAATCACATCGTCAGCCAGCGTCTTCTCTATGCCGGACCGGCGGAGACCCGGGGCCGGGTCAACGCGCTTTACATGACGCTCCTTTTCATCGGGGGCGCGCTCGGCTCGATGCTGGGGCCGGTCACCTATCATTGGGGCGGCTGGAACGCCACCGCCGGGGCGGGCGCTCTGCTGGGCGTTCTAATGCTCCTGCTGTTTGCGACGGAAGCGCGGGGTCGCCGGCGGGAGGACAGCTCATTTTAAACCCCCGCGCGCCCCGGCCCGCGGGGACGGTCAGTCGGACAGGGGGATTAATCAAAACGGGACCGCCCATCCGCCGGGTTGCCCTCCTTTTCAGTAAAAGCTCTGTTGACAAGACGCGATGGCGTGGGATTATCCCATTATGAAGCTGGTCGCAGACTCGCGCGGACGGTTGACAGCGGCGGACTTATTCCGCCCCGGCACCGCTTACGATGCCATCCAGATGGCGGATGGCCGGATTTTGGTGGTTGAACTGGTGGAAAAGGAGGTGCCGGAAGTCAGCGCAAGGTTCAAGGCGGACGGTTCGTTTCAATGTCCGCCCCTGATGACGCGCGCCCAGGCCCGGGCAGCGGTCCGGGCGGACCGGGACGCCCAATGAAAACCTATTGGGATTCTTCCGCCCTCGTCCAGTCCGTTTATGACCCCGGAATAAAAACCCGGTTCGAGCGGGAGGGCGGTCTGACCCGCACTCATTCTCTGGCGGAGGTCTTTTCCGCACTGACCGCCAATCCGGTCACCCGGCTGGATGCGGACAGTGCCAGCCGCATCGCGGCCATGCTTTCCAAACGTCTTGCTTTTGTGGATTTGACCGCCGGGGAAATTGTGGCCGGCCTGCGCCGGGCGCGCCGACTGGGGGTGCGGGGCGGACGGATTCATGATTTTCTCCATGTGCTCGCCGCCGAAAAAGGCGGGGCGGCCAAAATCCTCACGCTGGACCGGCATGACTTTGACGATTTGACCGCCGTCCCCGTCGAACTGGCTTAGAACATCCTTAGCTCAAATCCCTCCGTGGTAAAAGCGGGCGCCCAAAGGCCGGGGCGCCCCCTTTTGCGAAAGCCGCCAGGGCCCCCGTTTTTTTTGAAGCGTGGCCGCGGAATGGTCCGGCGTTGGGGAACGAGCGCATGATCGTCCTTGCGGCGCATTACTCTCCTGAATAGACTGTATTACGCACAATTAAGGATTTATGAATGATCAAAGAGTGGCGGATCTGCTCGTTGACTCCCTGGTGGCGGCGGGCGTGAAAAATGTCTATGGACTGGCCGGCGATTCGCTCAACGCCGTCACCGATTCCATCCGCACGCGCGAGAACATCCGATGGGTGCCGGTGCGGCATGAGGAGACGGCGGCCTTTGCCGCCGGGGCGGAGGCGCATTTGACGGGCCGGCTGGCCGTCTGTGCCGGCAGTTGCGGGCCCGGCAATCCGCACCTGATCAACGGGCTCTACGATTGCCATCGCAGTCGCGAGCCGGTGCTGGCGGTTGCGGCGCACATTCCCAGCCAGGAAACCGGCAGCGGCTATTTTCAGGAGACGCGGCCGGAAAGCCTGTTCCGCGAGTGCAGCCTTTATTGCGAACTGGTTTCGCAGCCGGAGCAGATGCCGCGGGTTTTGGAAATCGCCCTGCAAACGGCCATCTCAAAACGCGGCGTGGCGGTCGTGGTGCTGCCCGGCAATGTCGCGTTTCGCGAGGCGTCGTCGGACCGGAAACCGCGCGCTCATTTCGAGGAGCCCAGGCCCATGGTGCGTCCGTCGGAGGAGGAAATGGCGCGGCTGGCCGGCCTGTTGAACCAGGCGCAGCGCGTGACGATTCTGGGCGGCGCCGGCTGCGCGGGCGCGCACGAGGCCTTGCTGGCGGTCGCGGGGGCGCTGCAGGCGCCGGTGGTTCACGCCCTGCGCGGCAAGGAGTTCATTGAATACGACAATCCGTTTGATGTGGGCATGACCGGGCTGCTGGGATTTTCCTCCGGCCATCACGCCATGATGAGTTGCGACGCGCTGCTCATGCTCGGCACGGATTTTCCGTATCAGCAGTTTTATCCGGAGCGCGCCGCGATTGCCCAGGTGGACCTGCGCGGTGAACAGATCGGCCGGCGCACGCGCGTTGACCTGGGCCTGGTGGGCGACGTGAAGGCGACGCTCGAGGCGCTGCTGCCGCGGCTCACGCCGAAAAAGGACGGGGCGCATTTGGCGGAGGCGGTCAAACACTATCACTCGGCGCGCCAGGGGCTCGATGAGCTCGCGACCGGCGAGCCGGGGCGCAAGCCGGTTCACCCGCAATACGCCGCGCGCGTGCTGGACGAAGTGGCGGCGGCGGACGCCATTTTTTCCTGCGACGCCGGCACGCCCACGATTTGGGCGGCGCGTTATTTGACCATGAACGGCCGGCGGCGGCTGTTGGGTTCCTTCAGCCACGGCTCGATGGCCAATGCCCTGCCGCAGGCCATCGGCGCGCAGGTTTCGCATCCGGGCCGGCAGGTGGTCACGCTGTCCGGGGATGGCGGCATCGCCATGCTGTTGGGCGATCTGCTGACGCTGCGGCAACTGCGCCTGCCCGTGAAGATGGTGGTGTTCAACAACAGTTCGCTGGGTTTCATCGAGCTGGAAATGAAGGCGGCGGGCATTTTGGAATTTGCGACCGATTTGGAAAATCCGGACTTCGCGAAGCTGGCGGAGGCCGCCGACGTGCTCGGCCTGCGGGCGGAGACGCCGGAGCAGGTGCGCCCGCAACTGCTCGAGGCGCTCCGGCACGACGGCCCGGCACTGGTGGAAGTGATCGTCAACCGCCAGGAGCTTTCGATGCCGCCGACGATCACCATGGAACAGATGAAAGGGTTCAGCCTGTACATGATCAAGGCGGTGCTGGACGGGCGCGGCACGAAAATTCTGGATTTGGCGAAAACGAACCTGTTCCGGTGAACCAGCGGGGGGACATCAAGGTCCGCCGCGGCAAACGCCGGTGGCTGGCGCTGTGGCGCCACCCGGCGGTGAGCCACGCGGCGCGGACGACCGTGGCGGCGATGGCGGCCCTGCTGTTGGCGCGCCTGGCCCGGCTGCCGGAAATTTATTGGGCCGTGATGGCGACCATGATTGTGATGCAATCATCGCTGCGCACCTCGCTGCCCATGGCCTGGCGGCAACTGGCCGGCACGGCGCTGGGGGCGGTCTCCGGCGTTTTGCTGGCGGGCGTTTTTCGGTCGGAAGTGTGGGCGTTTGCCACCGGTTTGTTTCTGCTGGGACTGATTTGCGCCATCCTCGGCCGCACGAGCAGGAGCCTGCAGGACAAGCTCGACCGAACCGCCTACCGGTTCGCCGGCATCACGCTGGCCATCATCCTGCTGAGGCCGCGTCCTTATCCGATTTGGATCGTGGCGCTGCACCGTTTCTCGGAGGTGTCCATCGGCATCGTCGTGGCGGTGGTGATGACGGCGCTCTGGCGGGAGCGGCCCGGCGACCGGTGATTCGCCCGGAAAGGGGAGCAACGGGGTCCCCCCATGGGATGGGTTGAGCCCGTTGCCTTTGGTAACCGCCTGCGGAATCTGTTGGAATCAGAACCGGAAGACCCGGCAGGTGGCATTGCCCGATGAGAGCGTGTACGAAGTGGACCCGGCTCCGCCGACATGGCAAATCGCAAATGAACGCCGGCCGTCACATGACCTTCCCGTTAACTGACGGCTTCACTCACCTTGATGATTCCGATTCCGACGGCGTAGCACGTGAGACCCGCGGTGTTGTGGATTTGCAGTTTCTCCATGAGATGGCCGCGATGCTTCTCGACCGTCTTGATTCCGATGCCGAGCTTTGCCGCGGTTTGTTTGTTGGCGTTGCCTTCGGCGACCAATTGGAGGACTTCCGTCTCGCGCGGCGTCAGTTCATCGGCCGACTTTTTGGACATTCCTGCGTGACCGGCCGGCGCCGGATTGACAGGGTCGTGATGCTCAGGAAGACAGGGACTGAAAAACCGCCTGCCTTGTTGAACTTCCCGAATCGCCCGGCACAGGTTGTGTGCGGAGGTCTCCTTTGTCAAATAACCCACGGCGCCGGACTTGATGGCCGCCCTGACATACGAGCTTTCACCATGGCCGGAGAGCATGAGCACCTTGGTGGTGGGAACCACTTTGGCAACCTGACGGGTGGCCTCCAAACCATTGAGATGGGGCATGGCAATATCCATCAAGACCACGTCGGGATGGAGCGTTTTGACCATTTCCACTGCCTGCCGGCCATCACGGGCTTCGCCGACGACGCATAGATCGTCTTCGCGCCCGAGCACTTGGCGGCACCCTTCGCGCACCAGCGCATGGTCATCAACCAGCAGTACAGAAATTCGATTCATGACGCTCAATTAGCTTGGGTTGTGCCAACGCTCCCGGGCAGTCCTGAGAGCGGGGGGTTGAAAGGGGAAAGTCCTGATTCGTAAAACGCGTAATACCAGATGCTTGCGCATGCAATATACACATGATTTGCCTGGCCTTTTTTCAGACGCCCCCGTTTTGGAGGTGACTTTCAGGATTGGGGGTCCCTGGTTCGCCCTGCTTCCCGCCTTGCAATCTGCAATTCGAAGGACCGCGAAAACCATGCAGGGACCTCGAAGATTGTGCGTTTGGTTTCACTTCCGGCAGCGTGGAATTCTTGTCGCGAACCCCGTCCGCCCCTGGTGCGTCTGAATTCACTTTCTGGGTTTATGCTTGTCGCGATAATCCTTCCAGAGGATGCCCAGCACCAGCCACGCGCTCCCGCCCAGCGCAACCAAAAGGCAAATCATGGCGATTCCGGGATAGCCGAACATCTGAAAGGCGGAGTTGATGCGCATCATGAGGGCCGCCCCGACGATCAGCGCGGCCAGAATGATGCCGGTGGTGACGCGATTGGCGATCTTCTCAAAACCGTTGAGCAGATGGCGAGCGTCGGGTGTCCGGACGTTTACTTCCAGTTCAGAATTGCCGACCGCGTCCAAAATTTTGCTCGCGCGCCCCGGGAGGCCGCCGAAAAAATCCTTCAGCTCCAGAAACGACCCGAACAACTGCCCGGGCGAGACGGTTTTGCGGATTCGGATCGTCATGATTTCGGCGACATGCCGGCGCACGGAGGCGTTGGGATTGAAGCCGGGGCATAAAATCCTCCCGACCTGCTCCAGTTGCAGCAGGGTTTTTCCCAGCAGCGTCAATTCCGAGGGAACATGAAGTCCGGTTTGGGCCGCTGTTCGGGATACTTCCATCAGGGCTTTGCCCACGTCCCGATGATTCAAAGTCTGGTCTTTCTGTTCGGAAACCAAGGCCGCCGCCTTTTTGGCAAACTCCGCCTCGTCAAAATCCTCCGCCGTTTCGCTGATGCGCAGAACAATTTTCACCGTTTCATCGCCATTGCCCTCGCTGATGTCCAGCAGCAGACGCAGCAGGTTTTCCTGCATGCCGGCGCTCAGCCGTCCGGTCATGCCCAGATCCAGCAGTGCCAGGCGCCCGTCGTCCGTCAGAAAAAGATTGCCCGGATGCGGGTCGGCGTGAAAGAAACCGTCCACCAGCACTTGTTTCAAATACGCCTTGAACAATTCCTCGGCCAGCAACCCGCCCGGGAGGTCCAATTGCGCGATGGGGCTCAGCGCGGTGATTTTGGTGCCGCTGACGTAATCCATGGTCAACACGCTGCGCGAACTGAAATTGAGGACCGGCTGCGGCACGAGCAGGCGGGGAAATCCCTTCAGATTGCGGGCCAGCGCAACCAAATTGGACGCTTCCCGTTGATAATCGAGCTCCTGCAAAATCGAACTCTTGAACTCGGCGAGGATTTTGCCGAAACGATAGCGGCGACCGATGTCCGTGTGCTCGTCGAGAAAATCCGCGATTTCCTCGAGCACCTCAAAATCCTCCGCGATTTGACTGCGGATCTCCGGACGCTGCACTTTCACGACCACCTGGCGTCCGTCCCGCAGGGTGGCGCGATGCACTTGCCCCAGTGACGCGGCGGCCAGGTGCTTCTGGTCAAAGGACGAAAAGGCCTTGGAGAGGCGGACGCCCAGTTCGCCGGCGACGATTTCCTCCACCTGGGCGTAAGGGAACGGTTTGACCTTGTCCTGCAAACGCGTCAGCGGCTTCAAATAGCGTTCCGGCAGGAGATCCGGCCGGCTGGAAAGCAGTTGGCCGAATTTGATGAAGGTCGGCCCCATTTTTTCCAAATCGTCCACCAGTTCCTCCGGCTCGGGTTGGCGGGATTTGGCGGCCAGCGGGGTTTTCGCCTCGCCGCCGGCGGCGGTGGCGAATTCCTTCGCCAGATCAGAAGTGCCATACTTCCAGAACAACAGGGCGATGTCCTTGTAGCGCTTCAGGTGATGTGGTTTTAACGATAATCTCATGGTTCCGCCCTGCGGGCACTCCCGGTGAATGAATCAGGCCCGGGCTCCCGGAGAATGAGCGCGCGGCCGGACAAGGCTTTTCCATCATGCCTTTGGCTTCACTTCCAGCGTGGACGTCACGTCGCGCACCCCGTCCGCGTCCAGCGCGATGGCGACGGCTTTGCCAATGTCATCGGGCGACGAAACAGTGCCTGAAAGCGTCACATGGCCCTGCGTGCAGCCCACTGAAATGCTCCACACGGATAGCGTTGGGTCCGTCACATACTTCGCTTTGATCTCCGTGATGGCGCGGGCATCGGAGGCGGCGTCGGCCGCCTGGTCACCGATATCCACGGCTTTGCGCCGGAATATTTTGCCGCTGCGGGTCAGCTCATCCTTGATCTGGTCGGTGCGCAAGGAGAGTGTGTCCAGCTTGGCGCGCAACGCATCGGACATGTCATGCGCCGCCGCGCTGGCATCGGTGCGCATCTGTGCGGCGGACTGCTCGAAACGTTGTTCCGCTTCGGGGTGTTCCTGCTCCTTTTTCTGGAGGTACCAAAAACCAGCCGCGCCCAAAACAATGCCAATGATCAATCCGGTTGAAAAACCTCTCATAATATCCCTTTCTGGTGGTCGTGTTTTTTACATCTCATTTCCCCTTAATTTAGCAGGCGGTGTGCCAGCCTGTCCTCGCCGGGCGGGCGCAGGCTGATTTTGGGTTGAATGCATTTTGCAAGCACTGCGGCGGGCATTGTGCCTGCCTTCCACCGCAAAACGGCCGGCGTTTCGTGCGGAATCCGCCCAGGACAAAGATGATTACTCAATTCATGCTGGGACGATAACGCACCGCCGGGCGATTGCCATGGGGACTTCACCCCACTCACCCCGGGTTGCGCCCCCTGACAGCCGAAGGCGTGCCATGCCGCAGCGGCTCATTAAGGGTCCGTCAAGCAATAAACTTTACAAGCTGACGCCGGAATTTTGACGGCTGGCAAGGCGCGGGCGAGGAGCATCGCCAAAGGGTTCTGTGACGAGCGAGCAACGCTGCCGGCCGTCAAAAGAACCAGTCAGCTTGTAAAGGTTATTGCTTGACGAACCCTAACCCTCCGTGCGGAGCCCGGTTGCGAAATGGAAGACCAGACAAAGCATCAACATCAGGCCCACCGCGCCACCGGCAACACCCGCGCAGCAAAATCCGCCGCCGCCGAATAAAAGAGCAAGAAGCAGTAAAAGAATTAATAAACTCATGCGGGCAACTTAATGCCTTGTGGCGCGATTTCCATCAGGTCTTCTCCCCTGATTGAAGGGGGTGCCCGGCCCCCACAGCCTGTCAAACCGCGGATGGGAGTTCGCCATGACTTTATATTCCCTTTGATTGACGGCCTCCTGGTTTGTCCGAATTGTAAATCCGCAAGATTAATCAAGCGGCCCGTCCAGGCGTTTGCTAGTTTGGCTCGTACATGAGCGGCACATGGCCCAAGCATAAGACCACCTGGAATGATTATCATGAGCGCATTCTGCGGGTGTTGACGCATGTCCAGGCGCATCTGGATGAGGCGTTGGATTTGGACGAGGTGGCGCAGTGAGCCTCGGCGGGGGATTTCGCCTGTCGTGGTTTAAGAATTTCCCGCCGGCGCCCTTTCCCTCCGGAACACAAAAAAAGCCGCCGGATCACTCCGGCGGCTGGCCTTTGAAAACGGGGAATCAATAAGCGGCCTGGGCGCCCTTGATGGAGCGCTTCTTCATCCAGGGCATCAGCGCGCGCAGCTTGGCCCCCGTCTTTTCGATGGGATGCTGTTCGCCCTTCTTGAGCAGCGCGTTGTACTTGGGATAGCCGGATTGGTATTCCTTCACCCAGGTCTTCGCAAACTTGCCCGATTGAATGTCCTTGAGCGCGGCCGCCATGCGCTTCTTGACGCTGCCATCAATGATCTTGGGGCCGACCGTCACATCGCCCCACTTGGCGGTTTCGGAAATGGAGAAGCGCATGCCGCTGATGCCCGACTCATTCATCAGATCGGCGATCAGCTTCAATTCATGGAGGCATTCGAAGTAGGCCATCTCCGGGGAGTAACCGGCCTCGACGAGGACTTCAAACCCGGTCTGCACCAGCGCGCTGGCGCCGCCGCAGAGCACGGTCTGTTCGCCGAACAAATCCGTTTCCGTCTCCTCCTTGAAACTGGTTTCCAGCACCCCGGCGCGGGTGCCGCCGATGCCCTTGGCCCAGGCGAGCGCGATCTTCTTGGCGTCCCTGCCGGGGTTCTGATACACGGCGACCAGGCAGGGCACGCCCTTGCCTTCGGTATACTGGCGGCGAACGATGTGGCCGGGGCCCTTGGGCGCGACCATGATGATGTTCACGTCCTTGGGCGGCACGATGGTCTTGAAATGAATCGCGAAGCCGTGCGAGAACAGCAGGGTCTTGCCCTTGGTCAGGTTCGGCTCGATGTCCTTCACATACGCGGCCGGCTGCTTGGTGTCCGGCAGCGCCATCATGATCACGTCGGCGGCTTTCACCGCCTCGGCCGTGGTCAGGACTTTGAAGCCCTTTTCCTCGGCCACCGCGATGGACTTGCTGCCTTCGTAGAGACCGATGATGACGTTCAGGCCGCTGTCCTTGAGGTTGAGTGCGTGGGCGTGCCCCTGCGAGCCGAAGCCGAGGACGGCGAGGGTTTTGTTTTTCAGGACGCCCAGATCGGCGTCTTTATCGGTATATACTTTGGCCATGATAATGATTGGTTGTTGTTGCGGTTGAAATAAATGGGGGGGTTATTTCCGCGCCAGGGCGATTTTCCCCGTGCGGGTCAGTTCGGTCACGCCGAAGCCGTTCATGAGTTCCACGAATTTTTCCACCTTGCTTTCGTTGCCGGTGACCTCAATGGCGAGGGACTCCGGCTGCACATCCACGATTTTCGCGCGAAAAATATCGGTGACCTGCATCACCTCGGCGCGGGACTTGGAATCCACCGCCACCTTGACGAGCACCAGTTCGCGGTCCACATACTCGCCCTCGCGGAAATTCTGGACCTTGAGCACGTCGGGCAGTTTGTTGAGCTGCTTGATGATTTGCTCCAGCGTCGCCTCGTCGCCATGGGTGATGATCGTCATCCGGGACACCGTCGGTTCGGAGGTGGGCCCGACATTGAGCGTGTCAATGTTGTACCCGCGACCGCTGAACAGCCCGGCCACGCGCGTGAGCACGCCGAACTTGTTTTCCACGAGCACTGAAATGGTATGTCGCATAAATCCCGGTGAAACGGGGGATCAGCCTAACAGGCGGTGGCAACAGGGTCAAATTGCAAATTGCGGCCGGCGCAGAGCCGCAGAGCCGCAGAGCCGCGGCCTTCGGGCCGCCGGCCAAAATCAAAAACTGTGTCGGAGACGACGGCGGGGACGAGGCGTTTTTTTCGTACCGCAGACTTCCAAGTCTGCCGTATCGCGGGTTTCCCAACCCGCAGACCGTTCGTCAACCTGGCGCGCCCGACCACGGACAGCCCCGCCGATTGGGAAATCGGCGATAAAATTGGCTGGGAAACCTGCGGTACGCCCGAACAAGACGTCTATGAGGTGCAGCGTCCCCGGGCGCAGCAACGCTGAAATCAGCAAAATCGCCCGGGATCACCCACAGCTTCGGGAGGCATCCCCCTTCTCAGAAAAACGGGTTGTGCGCCTTCTCCTGCGCCACGGTCGTCAGCGGGCCGTGACCGGGACAGATCAGCGTGTCCGGCGGGAGGCTCAAAATCTGTTCCCGCACCTTCTGCCGCGCCAGCTCC